>JANYBT010000148.1 GCA_025360645.1 Acidobacteriaceae bacterium
GTAGTGCGATTCTAGAGACCGTGGCGGCCATCCATCACCCCGGGAGGCCTAGAAGGTCATCTCGACCACTTGAGGGGCCTTAGAACGCGTTTAAACGCAAAATCCAAAAAACAGTGTAGATTTTACACTATTACAAAAATAGCTTTGGGATATAACATTTTGCGTTGGGGGGATGATTGTGTCCCCAAAGCACTCAGCATGCCCAAGCATCCCTTCCCGCTCGGCCAATTGTCCCGTCACGTCTCCAGCCGATTTGACGCTCGCAGTAGTATGGTTTGGCATTATCGGCGACCCTTCCCATCATGGTCTATCTTGCCCGACGACTGCTGCACACCGCGTTCCTGCTGATGGGCGTTTCCATTCTCTCGTTTCTTTTTTTGGAACTCGCGCCGGGCGACTATGTCAGCGAGATGCTGCTGAACCCTCAGGTCTCACCCGAGACGGTCGCGGCCATGCGGGCGCAATACGGACTGGACCGCCCGCCGCCCGTGCGCTATTTCGACTGGGTCAAAGCGGTGGCCCATGGTGATCTGGGATATTCCTTCGCTTACAACTTGCCGGTTGCGTCTCTGCTCGGGGGGCGCGCGCGCAACACATTGTTTCTGACCATCGCCGCCGCTGTGCTGGCTTGGCTGTTGGCGCTGCCTCTCGGCGTCTTGGCGGCGGAGCACAGGGGCGGCTGGTTCGACTCGATTCTGGGGGTGGGCACGTCGACTTTGTTGGCCACTCCCGATCTGCTGCTGCCGCTGGTGCTGGTAATTTTCGCGGTGCGCAGCGGACGATTTCCTGTGGGCGGCATGACCTCGCTCGACTATTCGGATCTCTCCGCAGCCGGAAAGCTGCATGACCTGGTGTCGCATGCCACCCTGCCCGTGATCGCGCTAGCACTCACCACGCTTCCGGTGCTGGTTCGCCATGTACGCGCCAGCGTACTCGATGCCCTGGCTACTCCGTCGCTGGTGACCGCGCGCGCCTATGGCATCCGCAAGCACGGTATTCTCTTGCGGCACACGCTTCGACTCGCGGCCAATCCGATCATCACTCTCGGAGGCCTCTCGATTGCGACGCTGCTTAGCAGTTCCCTGCTGGTGGAGGTGATCATGAGCTGGCCGGGGCTGGGACCGATGCTACTGGAAGCCATCCTGGGCCGGGACTTCTACGTGGTGATTGGCGCGGTCATGTTTTCGACCGTGTTGCTGACCTTGGGAAATTTCACCGCGGACGCGCTGCTTTACCTGATGGACCCGCGGACACGAGTGCGGCCCTAATGCGCCATAAGAAAACAATCCGGTGGCTGGTGGGATTCTTGCTGCTGCTGCATCTGGCGGCATTGCTGGCCGGATTTCTCGCACCGTATTCGCCCACGACGCAGGAACGAGAATTTCCCTACGCGGCGCCGACGCGCATTCATTTCGTGGATGGCAGCGGCCACTTCCATCTGCGGCCGTTCGTGTACGGGGTGGAGCAGTCGAGCAGCGACAGCCAAATCTCCGCAGACCATCTGGCGAATGTCCACTCGCTGCGTTTCATGGTTCCCGGTGAGCGCTATCCGGTAGCAGGTTGGTGGAAGAGCAACCTCCATCTTTTTGGTGTGGACGCGCCCGGCAAACTTTTTCTTTTGGGGACGGACGGCTACGGCCGCGACCAATTTTCGCGGCTGTGGTTTGGCAGCCAGATTTCCCTGGTTACGCCGCTGGTGGCAACCGTCATCTCGCTGGGGATGGGGGTCACGCTTGGCGCTATGGCCGGTTTTTGGGGCGGGTGGGTGGATGAGTTGATCATGCGGATGGCCGAACTCTTTGTCGCGATTCCCTGGCTGTATCTTCTGTTCGCGGTGCGCGCCGCGCTGCCTTTGAGTATTTCGCCGGTGGGCGCTTTCTTGCTGCTGGTGACCGTCATCGGAACCGTCGGTTGGGCCCGTCCAGCGCGCTTGATCCGCAGCGTGGTGCTCACGACACGCCAGCAGGATTTTGTGCTGGCGGCGCGCGCTGCGGGCGCCACTTCCGGATCCATTCTCTGGCAGCACATCCTCCCGCAGACCTGGGGAGTGGTGGTGACCCAGGCCGCCATCCTGATTCCGCAATACCTGCTCGCCGAAGTTACGTTGTCGTTTCTGGGCATTGGCGTTCCTGAGCCCACACCGAGTTGGGGAAATATGGCCGGATCAGTCCAACAGTACTCGATCCTGACCAGCTACTGGTGGATGTTGATTCCGGTGATAGTAATCATTCCGGTGATGTATGTTTATGATCGTCTTGCCGCAGCGTTGCATGAGCCAGTAAAATCCTCCGCATAGGCCGAAGGCGCGACCTGCGGGAGCGCAGTTCAACCAGCAATGAGAAAACTTCGTCTGAGTTTCCTGCTGTACGTACTGGCCGGAGCAGTGGCGCAGGGGTTCGCCCTGCCCCCGATCGTTCATGCCACGCCCGAAGAACTGCTCATCACTCACAACTCAGTTGGACGCCGCGGCGGACGGGTGGTGGTCTCGCAGCACGCGGAAGCGAAGACTCTGAACCCAGTGTTGGCAGTGGACCGCCCTTCCCGGGAAGTGTTGGGAGTGCTAAATGCCGACCTGATCCACATCAACCGCCTGACTCACCAAACCGAGTCGGCATTAGCGAAATCGTGGAAGGTTTCTCGCGACGGCAAGCAATACACGTTGCAGCTTCGGCGGGGGATTCGCTTTTCTGACGGGGAGCCCTTCGACTCCCAGGACGTGACGTTTTCTTTCCAGGTCTATTTGGACGAAAAATCGAATTCCTCGCAACGCGATCTGCTGATGATCGAGGGCAAGCCGATTGCGGTGGCAGCGCTGGGCCCTTATGCGGTGCGAGTGACTCTGCCGCAGCCTTACGCCGCCGGGGACCGACTGTTCGACGGGATCGCCATGCTGCCACGGCATCTGCTGGAGCAAGGCTACCGCGAAGGCAAGCTTGGGCAGGCGTGGCCGTTGACGGTGACGCCAGCGCAAATCGCCGGCCTCGGTCCATTCCGGGTGAAGAAATACACTCCTGGGCAGCAGATCGCTCTCGAGCGCAATCCGCATTATTGGAAAGCAGATTCCAAAGGCAACCGCCTGCCCTATCTCGATGAACTGGTGTTTTTGGTGCTGGCCAACGAGGATGCGGAAGCCCCGCGATTCGAAGCTGGCGACACCGATATTCTCAGTCCGGTCGGCGCGAAACTGTTTGAAGTCTTGGGCAAGGACGCGAGCCAGGGGTCCCGCCTACAGGATGCGGGGCCGGGGCTGGAATACAACTTCCTCCTGTTCAACATGAATGACGATGTGGCGGGACGGCTGCCTGAAATTGCGCGCGAACAAAAGTGGTTCAAAGATCTCGCGTTTCGCGAAGCAGTATCGCAGGCTACCAATCGGGAAGACGTAGTCCGCCTGGTTTACCTGGCGCGGGGTACGGCATTGGCATCCCATGTAACGCCGGGTAACCGGGCATGGATGGATTCTCGCTTGCAACCCCGCCCTGCCTCAACGGAGCATGCCCGGAAGGTGTTGGCGTCCGCGGGGTATGGATGGAGTTCCGAAGGTTTGCTGCACGACCCGGCTGGTCAGATGGTGGAGTTTTCCATCCTGGTGAGTTCCAGCAACCAGCAGCGCACTCACATGGCGAATTTGATTCAGGAGGACCTCAAAAAACTGGGGATGCAAGTGAGTGTAGTTCCGCTGGAGTTTCGGAGCTTCGTGCAACGGGTGATGCAGACCCACAACTACGAAATCGCAGTGATGGGCTTTGCCAGTGGCGACACGGATCCCAATGGCGAGATGAATTTCTGGCTGTCGAGCGGGTCGAACCATCTTTGGAACCTCGGCCAAAAGAAGCCGGCCACCGACTGGGAGGCCGAGATCGATGTGCTGATGCAGAAACAGCTGACCGCACGCGATCCCAAGGCACGAAAGAAACTCTACGACAGGGTACAGCAGATCGTGGCGGAGCAATTGCCGATCGTGGTCATTGCGAGCCCGCATATTCTGGTCGGAAGCAAATTAAAGCTGAAGAATTTCGAGCCGGCAATCCTGGCGCCGTATGCGCTGCACAATGTAGAAGAGCTATTCTGGTGAAAGCGACGGCGCGAGGGCCCATGGTGCGGGATCTTGGCAGTAGAGATCGGGAAGCGCCAGAAGTGCACTGGCCGGATGCGCATTTGGTGCGCGAGTGCCTGACCGGAAACGATCGAGCCTGGGCCGCCTTGATTCAGCGTTACAAGCGGCTGATCTATTCCGTTCCCGTGAAATATGGCGCCAGCCCTGAAGATGCCGCCGACATTTTCCAGTCGGTCTGTCTGGAGATGTTTTCGCAACTCTCCAAATTACGGAAAGTGGATTCATTGAAGTCGTGGCTCATCACCGTGGCCGCCCATCAGTCCTTACGTTGGAAGCATCGACAGCGGCTGGGCGATGTAGAGTTGGACGCTCCCAACGAACAGGGCGAACGGGTGACGCTGAAGGCCTCGGACATCCTGCCGCCGCAAGTGCTGGAAGAATTGGAGCGGGAGCAAACCCTGCGGGAAGCCTTGAGGAAATTGCGTCCGCGCTGTATGGAAATGGTGAAGCTGCTATTTTATGAGCAACCCCCTCTGCCCTACGCGGAAGTCGCCCAGCGCTTGGGAATTGCCACCGGTTCCATCGGCTTCATCCGCAACCGTTGCCTTAAGAGCCTGCAGAATATTTTGACCAAGATGGGATTTTGAATCAATGCCGGCTGTAAAGACAGGGAGCCGCACGGACTGGATCGAGCAGATCTCCCTGAGCGACAACGAAAAAACGCGCCGCCGGCTGCTGCAGCGGCATATTGTCCGCGGCAGCAACGGATGTGTGGACCGCCTCTACGCCGAGGTAGTGCGGCTGGCTCGCATGGACCTGCACCGGGCCAGTCGCGTGGCGCAAGCCTTGCAATGGCTGGCAGCGGACTTGCAAGAAAACTACGGCAACGCGCAGAGCCTGCGAGCGCAAGGTCACATTTCCTATCTGTCCGGCAACTACCGTGAATCGGTGGGACACCATCAGGCTGCCCTGAAACTGTTCCAGTCGATGGGGATTGAACTGGACTCCGCTCGAGCCATGATGAACCAACTGCAGCCCTTGATTTACCTGGGCGAGTATAAGCCGGCTTTCGATTTGGCGGAAAAGGCGCGGGCTATTTTTCATCGATTGGGAGACGAAGTACGGCTGGCCCGGCTAGACACCAACATGGGCAACATTCTGTATCGCCAGGATCGCTTCGCCCGGGCCCTTGAACTTTATCGCCGCGCCTACAATGTCCTCATCGAACGGGGCGATACCCAGGATGTCGCCATCGTACTGCGCAACATGGCGGTGTGTTACATCAGCCTCAACCGTTTCGACCAGGCGCTGGAAACCTATCGCGAAGCCCGCGAACATTGTGATCGGCACGGTCTGGCGCTGCTGACTGCCGAGTGCGATTACAACATCGCTTACCTGCACTACATTCGCGGCGAATACACCAAAGCCCTGGAGCTGTATGGCATCACGCGCGCCCTGTGCGAAGGACTTTCCGACCCTTACCACTGTGCCCTGTGCGATTTGGACCAGTCGGAACTCTATGTGGAACTCAACCTGAGTGAGGAAGGGCAGGAGCTGGCCCGCCGGGCCTGCGAAGGATTTGAAAAACTGGGAATGGGGTACGAAGCCGCCAAGGCGGTCACTTTTGAAGCCCTTGCGCTCAGCCAGCAGCGCGAGACCAAACGAGCGTTGGAGATGTTCCGCCGGGCGCGGTCGATGTTCCAACGGGAGTCCAATGAGGTCTGGCCTGCGGTGATCGATATCTGCTGCGCGGCGGTCTTGATTGAGGCGGAAGACTATCGCAAAGCCCGGCAGCTCTGCGAGTCCGCCCGGGCCTACTTCAGCAATTCCCCGCTGGTCACGCGCACCGCGGTTTGCGAGCTGCTGCTGGCCAAACTGGATCTGCAGGCAGGCAGCCTGCAAAATGCTCTCGACCACTGTAACCGTGCCTTGGACTTGCTGGCCGGCGCCGAAGCTCCCGCGATCGAATTCCAGGCAAATTTCATGCTCGGCTCCGTGCAGGAAGCCCTCGGGCTGGAAGACGCCGCCTATCTGTCTTATTTGAATGCCCACCGCTACCTGGAGGGACTGCGCAGCCACTTGGTGGGGGAAGACTTCAAGATCGCCTTTCTCAAAGACAAGCTGAAGGTCTATGAAAATCTGGTGTGCTTGTCGTTACGTCCGCAGGTCGGACCGCGCGGTCCGGAATTGGCCTTCGATTTCATCGAACGCGCGAAATCGCGAAGCCTGGCCGACCTGATTAGTTCCAGTCTGCATGCGGTGCTTCCCAAGTCAGAGCGCAGTCAGGGGATGGCCGATCAGGTGAAGGAACTGCGCGAACAATTGAGTCTGGCTTACCGTCACGCGCAGCAAGAAGAGATGAAGGGCGAGAGCGGCGGGGCGGAGCGAGCCATCAAACTGCGAGCTAAGTCTCGCGCCTACCAGACCAAGTTTGATCGGGTGTTCACGCGCCTGGGCTCCAGCGAGCGCGAGTATACCGCGCTGGTAAACGCGGGCACCCTCTCCCTGGAGACGATTCGCTCCACCATCCCCGATGATTCCATGATCGTGGAGTACTACCAGGCGCGAGGCATTCTCTACGTCTGTCTGCTGACCCGGACCAGCCTGGAGGTTGTGCCTCTGGGGCCGGCCGCCCCGGTACGCGAAATTTTTCGCTTCCTTCAGTTTCAACTCTCAAAATTTCGTTTGGGCCAAAGTTACCTGGACCGTTTCCAGAACACGATTCGCGGCGCCACCGACGATCACTTGCAGGAATTGCACCGGCGATTGGTGGCGCCGATACGACACCAGCTTCGCACCAGTCATCTCATTGTGGTTCCGCATGGTTTCCTGCACTACCTGCCGTTCCACGCCTTGCAGCAAGAGGGCCGATACCTGATCGACGACTTTTCCCTGTCTTACGCGCCCAGCGCCAGTGTATATGCCCTGTGTGCGCTGCGGCCCGCTTCCCCGTACCGCCAATCGCTGGTCTTGGGAATCCCAGACCGCTTCGCGCCCTACATCAGCGATGAGGCCCGTGCGGTGGGAGACATCCTGCCTCACGCCCGGGTGTGTCTCGGCGAGGGAGCCACGCGCGAGGTGCTGTGGGAGTACGCGCCCCGAAGCCGCTTCGTGCATATCGCCACCCATGGGCTGTTCCGGCAGGACAACCCGATGTTTTCCTCCATCCGCCTGGGGGGATCGGAATTGAATCTCTTCGATCTTTACCGGCTGCGGCTCTCCTCAGAACTGATCACCTTGAGCGGCTGTGGTACGGGGCTCAATGTGGTGGTGGGCGGGGATGAACTGCTGGGCTTGGTTCGCGGCCTGCTTTATGCCGGCACCCAGGCGCTGATGGTGACGCTGTGGGAGGTGAACGATGCCAGCACCAGTGAATTCATGCAGGCGTTTTATCGCTGCCTGTCCACCGAGCCCAATAAAGCTCTGGCGCTGCGAAAGGCCATGAAGTCGGTACGCGAAAGCAATCCGCTGCCTTACTATTGGGCGCCGTTCGTCCTGATCGGCAAGTATGATTCGGCCCCGCAAAAATAAATTGCACCGGCCCTATATTTTTTTCCCTTGGCTCATCCCTACTAGATTGTAGCTGCGGATGGACGGTCAAATTGGCTGACCGTCCGCAGCCCTCCCCCGATCGATACGAACCGTGAGTAGAGCTTTCTCGAGCGAGCCACAGCCGACGACGGAGAGGAGGATCCAGGTAATTTTCTGAGGGGGAAAGCAGAATGAGCAGGATTTTGGTTGTTGAGAACGAGCTACATCTGAGCCGGACCCTGGTCAGCAACCTGACCCAGGTGCGGCACGAGGTTCACGAAGCTCGCGGGGTAGCGGAGGCAAATCGCATTCTGGCCGCCAGCACATTCGACGTAGTCTTTACCGCCCAGGACCTTCCCGACGGGGGCGGGCTGCAGGTTCTTGCCGCCACTCGCAATATCGACCCTACGATTTCCGTAGTTTTCCTAACCGCGCATGGCAACCCGGAAAAAGCCACCGCCACCCTGAGGCAAGGGGCTTTCGACTCTCTGGCAAAGCCTTTTCAGCCGGGCTTGGTGCGAGTGGCAGCCGAACGCGCCGCCGAGCGGACCCGCTTGCTGCGTGAAAACAACTTTTTGAAAGGCACCGTTGAGCGGATCGCCGGCACTTCCGATTTATGTGGCAAGAGCATGGCTATGCAAACCGTTCGGCAAGGGATCGCTCGCGTGGCTTCGACCTCAGCCACCGTCTTGATTAGTGGCGAGGCTGGGACCGGCAAAGAGCGGGCAGCCCACGCCATTCACGAAAACAGCCAGCGTGCCAGCCGCCCCTTCGTCCCGGTGAACTGTGCCTCGTTGCCCGCGGATGTGTTGGAAAGAGAATTGTTTGGCTACGAGAGAAATTCATTTCCCGGCGCCGATCAGGGCCGCCCGGGCCGGCTCGAGACCGCCCACCAGGGTACTTTGTTCCTGGATGAACTAGGCGAGATTTCTGCCACGGTCCAGAGCAAGTTGCTGAGCGTGTTAACCGAAGGCCAGGTCTTTCGGCTGGGATCGTCCAAGGCGCGCATGGTGGATGTACGGGTGATTGCCTCGACGCACACCAACCTGGCCCACCTGGTGAAGAGTGGCATTTTTCGAGAGGATCTTTACTACCGCCTGGCAGTGGTACCGTTGTACCTCGCTCCTTTGCGGGAACGGCGAGAGGATATTCCGGATCTGTGCAATCTGTTTTGCCGGCACATCGCCGAGGACCTGAGCCTGACTCGGCGCCGGCTCAGCCCCGGTGCGGTGAAGGTACTGCAGGAATACAACTTTCCCGGCAACGTGCGGGAGTTACGCAATTTGATTGAACGTGCCTTTCTGCTGTCAAGCGAATTGGAAATCGGGCCGGAGTGCTTCCCTTTGTTCAACCATTCGGCGGACAAGTCGGCTGCGGAGCATGAGAACCTTTCGAATGCAGCGATGGCTGGTCACTCTGGCAGCGTACCGAGCTTCAACCTTCCGCAATATCTGGAAAAGCTGGAGGCGAAATTAATCGCTTCCACCCTGGCCTCAACCAGCGGGGCGCAAGCCGAGGCGGCGCGAAGGATGGGAGTGTCGCGAAGTGTTCTGGCTTACAAACTGAAGAAATATGGGATTCGGCCAGAACTGGTTCCGGATGTGACACCCCAGCCGGGCGCGAAGGGATTCGAGCCGAGTGCGATCGGCTTGCACTAACTCCGGGCAGTCGTGCCAAGAGTAATACCTATGCCAAGTAACAGAACAAGGCGTTGCAACACCGGGGTTTATACTTATCGTGGCCTTTTCTCCGAAAGCAGCAAAGAACGGGCCGCCTAGATTCAAGCTGGCACTTAGACAAGGCCAGCCGAAAGGAGTTTCGTCGTGACACATTTTGAAGATGTCCGGTGGCTGGACTTCGTGCGCGGAGTAATGCCCGAGGAAAACCGAACTGCTCTACAAAACCACTTGCGGTCGGAATGCAAGCCCTGCGGCTCAACTGTGCGACTGTTTGAAAAAGTGTATACCACGGCTCAAACAGAGGGCGCCAGCCAAGTTCCCGAAGCGGTGGAACACCTGGCGACTGCGATTTTCGCCCAATATAACCGAAAATCGCTTCCGCCATTGCGCCGGATGTTGGCCAAGCTGATCTTCGATAGTTTCCATCAGCCACTTCCGGCGGGCATGCGTTCGTATGGAAACATCACCCGGCAAGCTCTCTACGACGCCGGGGACTACAGCGTTGATTTGCGCATGGAGCAGGAACGCGGCTCGGTTTCCCCGGTTCTGGTTGGCCAGGTTGCCAGCCGCACCGATCCCAGCCAAGAGATGGCCTACCTACCGGTGGTGCTTATGTCGGGACGGCAGATTGTCAGCCGTACCGCCACCAACGGCTTCGGCGAATTTCAAATGGAATTCCGCTCCAAGAACTCACTCCGCGTCTGCGTGCCCATGGAGAAAACGGGCGAACAGATCGAGGTGAATTTAAAAGATTGGCTCACCGTAAAGTGCTAGCCGCTGCGCTCGGGACCAGCCCATTTTGCATTCTTGCATTTCTTGCTGAGCGCTTTGCCCGTCGCTCCAGTCCAGTCTCGTGATGTTCACAATCTTCTTCTCGAAGGTGGAGGTCTAGGTATGAGCCGGAATCAGAATTGGTTCTCGTGGTTGCTACTCTCGCTGTTGTTCCTTGGATTGCCCGCGGCGGCGCAAACCCGCCTGATCCTGCGGCTGTCACCGCAGTCCTCTGTCAGTGAAGTCGCCCAGACCTACGGCCTCACGGTCGTCCATACCATCAGTAACTCCAGCCGCATATACGTCGTCATCGCCTCCCGCTCTGCCTCGCAACTCCAGCGCGAGTTCAATGGCGACGATCGGATTCTCGGCGTTGAACCCGATCAAAGGGCTACTCTTCCTGAGGTCGCGCAATCCACAGGGGCCATCCTCGACCAGTCCACTGGCGCTATTCTCGACCAATCGACCGGAGCGATCTTAGATCAGTCCACCGGTGCCATCCTGGATCAATCGACTGGCGCCATTCTCGATCAGTCCACCGGAGCTATTCTCGACGACGCTAGCCGGAAGCAATTTGGGTCTGCGCGCGGCGTCCACCGCAATCAGTCCACCGGAGTGATCTTAGACCAGTCCACGGGAGCTATTCTGGACCAGTCCACGGGAGCTATTCTCGACGGCGCTACGCGGAAACAATTTGGGTCCGCGCGCGGCATCCACCGCAATCAGTCCACCGGAGCAATTCTCGACCAATCCACGGGAGCAATTCTGGACCAATCGACTGGCGCGATTCTCGACCAATCGACCGGGGCGATCTTAGACCAGTCCACGGGAGCTATCCTCGACGGCGCTACGCGGAAACAATTTGGGTCCGCGCGCGGCATCCACCGCAATCCGTCCACGGGAGCAATTCTCGATCAGTCCACCGGAGCCATTCTGGACCACGCGGCGGCCACCAGCTACTACGGGGCACCGGTGCTGGGCTCTTATCTGTCGCAGACAGCAGTATCGAAGACCGGCATCGCGGAAACCCAAACCACGTTCCGCGCGACTGGCGGACGCACGGTCGCAGTGATTGACACCGGAATCGACCCCCGTCACCCTGCTTTGCAAAACCAGTTGGTGGCGGGCTACGACTTCGTCCACAACCGGGCAGGCGCCAGCGAGTGGGGCGACCTGAACAGCGCCAACCGGCAAGCGTTGGAGGGTTCTTCGTCAGTGATCAGCTCGAAGAACACGCTGGCCCGAATCGATCAGTCCACCGGCGCGATCCTGGATTCGGCGACCGCATCGAAGCTCCAGATCCAGAGTCTGCCCAAAGCCTTCGGCCACGGAACCATGGTGGCGGGGATTGTTCACCTGACAGCGCCCCAAGCCCACATCATGGCCCTGAAGGCCTTCGACGGCGATGGGAATGGCAAATTGTCAGACGTGCTGCGAGCCATCTACTACGCGGCGGATCATGGAGTGCAAGTCATCGCGCTTAATGTGAACCTGCTGGGATGGTCCAAAGAGTTGACCAGCGCGGTGCAGTATGCACAAGCGAAGAACGTGATGATCGTTGCAGCAGCCGGCAACTCGGGCACTCGAAAGTTGACCCAAGCCGCGAGTCTGCCCAAGGTGCTGGCAGTGGCATCGACTTCGAATGCCGACCGGCAAAGCCAGTCCACCAGCTACGGCCGGAATGTATTCGTAGCCGCCCCCGGAGAACGAGTAGTGACGACCTATCCGGGACACAACTACGCCTTGGCGAACGGCACTTCTTTTAGCTCGTCGTTCGTTGCCGGTGCGGCCGCAGTGCTCACGCAACTGAAGGCCTCCGCCGATGCGGACGAGGCGCGTACTGCGCTCTCGCACGCCGAAAAACTTGGCAACCCCAACTTGGGCAACGGACGTCTGGACCTTTACCGGGCGGCCCAGAGCATGGGCGACGTGAACTAGCGCTTTCCCCATTGATTTCGGGCTCGCATGCCGCGATTCCCGGCGGGTGGTGATCTACCACCCGCCGTTTTTCTTGCAAAATCCTCTGAGCGCTCACTCACCGCAACATTCCCCCGTCGCGAGCGTACATTCTCTTTTACAATCACCCTCGGACCCACGCGCACAGGATAATTCCATGAAACTTGCAGAAATCGCCTCCGCTCTAGGGGCACGCCTCGAAAACGGACCGCCAGACTTGGAAATTAACGGCGTGGCCGGGATCGAAGACTCCAACCCGGGCCAGATTACGTTTGTGGCCAATCCGAAGTATGCTGCGTCGGCGAAAACCACCAGGGCCTCCGCAGTCATTGTGGCGGAAGACTTTCCGGCGATCACGACCGCCACGTTGCGCTCGCGGAACCCTTATCTTGCTTTCGCGCGTGCCATTGAACTGTTCTACCAGCCGCCGCGCTACCAGCCGGGGATTCATCCCACGGCAGTGATCCATCCTTCGGTACGGATGGGAAGCGGTGCGCACGTCGGGCCCTACGTATGCATTGACGAGGACGTGGAGATTGGGAACCGCGCAGTATTGCTCGCCCATACCGTCGTCTATCGAGGGGCCAGGATTGGCGACGACTTCTTCGCCCATGCTCACGCTGTGGTGCGCGAATTTTGCCGGCTCGGCAACAAGGTGGTGTTGCAGAACGGAGCAGTGATTGGTGGCGACGGATTTGGGTTCGCCAAAGACGACGCGGGATGCTGGTACAAGATTGTGCAATCGGGGATTGCGGTGCTCGAAGACGACGTGGAAGTGCAGGCCAACACCTGTGTGGACCGCGCCAGCATCGGCGAAACCCGCATCGGGCTGGGGACGAAGATTGACAACCTGACCCACGTTGGCCATGGGTGCAAGATTGGAGCCAACACACTCTTGTGCGCACAGGTGGGGCTGGCAGGGTCCACCGAGGTGGGAAACAATGCCATACTGGCCGGCCAAGTGGGTGTCGCCGGACACTGCAAAATCGGCGACGGAGCAATGATCACGGCACAAAGCGGCATCCCCGGGGACGTTGCCGGAGGGGCAACGGTTAGCGGTTCCCCAGCGATTGACCACCGCATCTGGCTCAAGAACGCTGCCATCATGCCAAAGTTGCCGGAGTTGGCGCGCGCGGTCAGGAAGATGGCACGTTAGCTTTTGGCGAGCGGGCTGCCGGCCTCGGCGCGATACGGCTCGGGCAGCGCGCCATTGATCAGCGACCACACCCGCGCCATCAATGCGTCCCGGTCGGCAAACTCAGTCGGCGGAATCGGCGGATGGAAGATGACCTTCACTTTGCCGGGCCGAATGGCGAATCTTCCCTTCGGCATGGCGTCATGCGTTCCGACAATTGTGACCGGCACGATGGGCACTCCACATTCTTCCGCCAAATAAAACGGGCCTTTTTTAAAGGGCAGCAATTTGCCGTCGCTGGAGCGTTTGCCCTCGACAAAGATGGTCATGCTGATTCCGGCTTTGACTACATCCACCGCCGCTCGCACCGCTGCAATACCGGCGTCGCGATTCGAACGGTCCACGGGCACCAGCGAACCGAGCCTCATGGTCTTGCCAAGAATCGGAATCCGAAATAAAGCCTTTTTCACCATCACCGAGGTGCGCACCGGAAGCTCGGGGACCAGCAATGGGGGGTCGAGATTGGAGGTGTGATTCGACATGAAAATGAAAGTTTGCGAAGGATCGAGTTGCTCCCGGCCGATTACTTCCACTCGGACGCCAGTCAGCCATACGCCATTGCGAGCGCCCCACGTAACCATGCGGTACAGCAAGCTGACATCGCCAGAGAGGAAGGTCCACGGAAATCCGACCAAGGCGGCGAACGGCATGGTGACCGCCCAGAACAAGACCATCAATAGGGCACGAATCACGACTGAACCTCGGCGGGAGACTCTTTCGCAACGGCTTGGAGACGCACCGGCAGCTTGTCATAGATTCCACCAAACGCGCCATTCGAGAAAATAGCGATGACGTCTTTGGGACGGGCCTCGCGAGCGAGAATGTCCACGATGGCGTCCGCATCCGCAGCGATGCGCGCCGGTTTGCCCGCATGCTGAATAGCAGCGATCACACGATTTAGATCCAGCCGCTCGGCTTCAGGAATGGCCTCCGCCTTGAAGACATTGGCTACGATAATCCGATCTGCATTCGCCAGACTGTGGGCCAGCTGATCTTGCAAGACGCTGCGCCGCAAAGTATTCGAACGAGGCTCGAGAATGGCCCACAGACGCCGGCCGGGATAGCGGGCCCGCAGTGCTGCGATGGTTTGGCGAATCGCCGTGGGATGGTGAGCGAAGTCATCAATCACGGTGATGCCATTCACTTCCGCTCTCACTTCCAGCCTGCGCTTGACGCTCTGAAAACTTTGCAAGGCGGTGGCAATGTCGACCGGCGAAATGCCGTATCCCTCCGCTAGGGCTGCCGCTGCTGTGGCATTCCACACGTTGTATTCGCCGCCAAGGGGGAATTCGAAGTCCGCCCAATGCTCACCATGACGCAACACTGACCAACTGGTTTGCTCCGTCCCCAAATGCAAATTCACCACCTGCCACGCGCTGCCCGCCGCTGAGCCGTAGCGCTCGACACGGCAGAGGGCGCTGCTCAACACGCGGTCGATGGAGTCGTCGGCATCAAACGCCAGGACTCTTCCGCGACGTGGGACGAGATTGAGCAAGCGGCGAAATGCCAACTCCACCGCGTCGAGATCCCGGTAGATGTCCGCATGGTCAAATTCCACCGAGGTAAGAATCAGCGAGTCGGGGAAGTAGTGCAAGAACTTCGGACCTTTGTCGAAGAAAGCGCTATCGTATTCATCGCCCTCAAGAATGAAACACTCGCTGTCTTGCAGGAGGAAGCTGCTTCTGAAATTCTCGGCGATGCCGCCCACCAGGAACGACGGATGCTTCCCAGCAGATTGAAAGATCCAGGCCAGCATGGATGTAGTGGTGGTCTTGCCGTGGGTGCCAGCCACGACCAGGATTTCTTTGCCGCGCAGAAATTCTTCGTGCAAGATTTGTGGCAGGGAGCAGAACGGGATGCGCTCGTCGAGTACGTGCTCGAGTTCCACATTGCCCCGCGAAATCACGTTCCCAACCACCACCAGGTCGGGCCTGGGCGCGAGATTGACCTCGGAGAAAGGTTGGGTAACGGGAATACCGATGGATTCCAGGAAAGTCGACATGGGGGGGTACACGGCGGCGTCTGATCCGGTGACGCGGAACCCGCGCTGCTTGAGCATTCCCGCGAGCGAGGCCATGGCCGTGCCGCAGATGCCGATGAGATGGATGTGTTTTTGCGCTGACATGAATTTCGAAGTCCGCCGGGACAGTATAATTTTTTACCGCGTCGCAGCCTCTAAGACGGTGACTTTGACTTCGCTACCCGATTGCAGCCGCGCCCGCACTCCCAGTGGCAATGTGATGTTCCCGCGCGGGACGTGTCCCGACCGCAACCCGTAGGCTACTGGTATTCCCAAATTCCCCACCAGCCGAGTGGCGACTTCTTCGAGGGTGTAATCCGGGCTCGCAGCTTGTTGGCAATTCATCATCTCGCCAAAAACAATGGCTCGCACACCTCGAAATTTGCCCGAGAAATGAAGCTGCATCAACATGCGATCAATCTGGAAGGGCTTGGCGGCGACATCTTCAAGGAACAGGATCGAGCCTTCGGTCCGAATCTCGTGAGGCGTGCCCAACGACGCGACCAGCATCGATAAGCACCCGCCGTACAAGACACCCTCGGCTTCTCCGTCCACCAATGACTTCGCTTCGGGACCGGGGTTGATCTCCCACTCCGACGCGCCTCCGGTGGCTGCATGCCAGGAGTCCAAGTCCACTCCGTCCGGTTCGGCAAAATCCGTAGTGACCATGGGCCCATGAAAAGTGACGAAACCCGCCGAATCGCAAAAGCAGGTAAGCAACGTGGTGACGTCGCTGTAGCCCACAAATATCTTGGGGTGAGTGACAACGACCAAAGGGCTGATCCGTTCGAGTAGATAGTTCGCGCCGTAGCCTCCGCGAGCGCAAAGAATCGCGCGCACTTCGTCTCGCCGGAACATCTCCTCCATCTCCTGCACCCGCCGTTCCACGTTCCCGGCGAAATACAAGTCCCGTTCGAGGATGGATTCCAGATAGACCGGGCGGTAGCCAAGTTGACGCAGGGCAACACAGCCTTGTTCCAACCGCTCGCGAGAAATGTTTGAAGCCGGCGCCACAATACCCACCGTATCTCCTGAATGCAGGGCGGGCGGTTTGACGCGAGTGACCGGCGGTGGAAGCATGACGGCTAATGTTAAATGAAAAACTCGCCACGGCAGAGTATCGTCGCCGGGCCTCGCAAATACACTTCAGAGTCCCAACGCACCGTCTGGGTTCCGCCGGGCGCGACTACCTGCACTGGCGAAGTGGCGCGTCCGTTGGCAATCGCAGCCACCGCGCAGGCGCAAGAACCGGTCCCCGATGACAGCGTTTCGCCCGCCCCGCGCTCGAAAAATCGGGCTTCGACCTCATGCGCGTTCTTGACTACCGCAAACTCGACGTTCACCCCATCGGGAAAGTTCTGCTGCATCTTCTGGATCTCGGCCGCGATCTGCTTCCAGCGAGATGGAAGTTCAGCGCCAAATACCACGTAGTGGGGATTTCCCATGGAGATGGAGACACCGCGAACCTCACCGGAGCCGAGCGCGAGAATGACCTCTCCCAGCACCTTTGGTTCTCCCATCGCAGTCTCAAATTCAAAACGTTGACCTTCGCGCCCCGTCAACACGCAGGTCTTGATTCCCGCCCCGGTAAGGATTTGGAATGTAGACTTCTCTTTCTCCGCGCACAAATATGCCGCGACGCAGCGGGTGCCGTTGCCAGAAATTTCCGCATGCGAGCCGTCGGCGTTGATCAATCGGATCTCCACATCGGCCAGGTCGGAGGGGAACAGCCACTCCACCCCGTCGGCGCCAACTCCATGGTGACGGTCGCAGATGAGCCGGGTGAAAGCGTCCAGGTCGGGAAGGGCGTGCTTCGAAGGAATGATGAGAAAATCATTGCCGCAAGCGCTGGTCTTCGCAAAGGGCACCACCGTCGCCGGCGCACTCATTCGTGCTCCACACTTCCCAGCGTCAGAACGCCCGCAAACACGCTGGACTGATGCAAGAGAAGCGAGAAGGCCTGCAAGTCGTCGCGCGCGCCATTGACCGCAAACGTCATCCGCACGCCTTCCGAACCGCTCGCCGAAGTCACAGTCTGGAGGGCCAATTCCTGCTGCTGCACAATCCGGCTCACTTCCTGCAGCACGGCATCCGCAGTTCGGCCCGTCACTTCGTAGGTGTTGACCAAGCTCCGCAAAGAGAAGCGCGACTCAAGCCGGCCGAGGACCGCCAACGCCAACAAAATTACCGCAGTCGCGAACACCGCAGTCAGGTACAGTCCACCTCCGGCCGCCATGCCGACCCCGGCCACGACGAACAAGGTTGCGGCTGTGGTCAAGCCCATCACCGAGCCGCGAGAGTGCAGAATCGAACCCGCACCGATAAAGCCGATACCGGGAATAATCTGCGAAGCGATGCGCGAAGATTCGCTGGGAGAGCCCGCCAGTTGGGCCGAGAGCACGGTGAACATGGCGGCGCCAAAGCAAATGAACATATTGGTCCGCAGGCCAGCCGGCTTGTGCCGCAGTTGCCGTTGCAGTCCGATGGCTCCGCCCAGTAGCGCTGCCACCACCAGTCTGATAAGGGTCGAAGTTAGCACCAGGCCCATCTCGCCGCGCATCACGTCCAGCCACGTTCGCATCGTGTTGTCCTTTGTCCCGAGCTTCGATTACAAACGAAAACTCAGTCAATTGCCATGTTTTTTCACAGCATACAGGCGGGCGGTCGGTTGCCCCTGGGTCTCAATCACCGACAGCAAAGTCAGGTCGCGCCGGCTGACGGCCTTTGCCACTTGGTCGCCGTCGCACGCCACCACAAAATCCGCATATTTCGCAGGGTCGGCCAGTGCCAGGTCCCACGGGCCCTCGGGGTCCACGGCCTTCATCCACGGCCGGTGATTCACCTCGTTGATGACGCGACGGAAAGGAACACCCGCATCTTGCATCACCCAGGAATGATAGGAAAGGTCCATCAAAATGATCGAGTCGCGCGGCCAGAGGCGAACTTGCCGCGCCATCTCCTTCTCCTGCGCAAGCCTTGCCCGAGAATTGACCCAAGCCTCGCGATAGCCGATGGGCTGGGCCGTCCATGCGGAGGCGTAGCTCCCGGCAACCAGCATAGCGATCAACCCGGCGACCGACGCCTTGAGCCATCGCACTCGAGCCAACTGAGCCAATGACGCAGCCAAGACCGCGGTTAACACCGCGAACGCAGGGAGCAACTGTAATCCATAGCGAATGTTGTAGAGCCCAAACGGCCACCAGCCCGGCACATACAGGGGCACCCCGGCATAGGCCATAGTCAGCATGTAAAACGGAATCGGCGTCAGTAACAACGCAACGGCTAGCACTGGGTCCAAGCAACGCTGTGTGAGGAACCGAAATCCCACCAGGACCACGCCGCCAACGAGAAAAACGATCCACAGCTTTTGCCATCGCCCTTCGCCCATGTTGGCTTCCGCCGCTTTCAAGAAATACTGCCCGGCCACTCTTACGTTCCCTGCGCCGGGATGTTCGGGAAAAGTCGCGGACGTATTGCGCTGATCAATCGCTTTCGCGGAATAAGGCCCGTTGGCGAACTCCAGTGGATTGCGGTAGGCGGCTGCATTATAGGCCAGCCAGAGGGCAGGCGCGGCAGCAAGGAGAAGAAGGAACTTGATTACCGCGAGTCGCAGTTGCCGGTCGCGCCACCGCCGCACGGCGAATGCCGCAACCAACAACCCCGCCGCGAACGCCAAAAACCAGCCGTCATAGCGAGTGAGTTCGGCCGCCGCAATGCACCATCCGCTCTTCAGCAGCGCTCGATGCGAGGCCGCTCCACCATTTTCGCCGCGCGCAAATTCGCTGAGGTACACCACCGCCCACACGAATAAACAGATGGCCAGCGGCTCGGTCATCGCCGTGGACTGCAAGTAGAGCAAGTTGGGATTGAGTCCGAAGACGCCCGCCGCCAACCAAGCCGGCATTCGCCCCCAAATCTCGCGGACCAGTCGAAACAGTCCTACGGTCGCAAACACATAGGCCACCAGCGAGGGAATCGCGCCGCCAGATCCATTGCGCCACATCCAATCTGAAACCAGAAAGGGCATCATCAAGAGGTGGGGCAAGGGCAGCCAGACGGTGCCGAGTTGCAGCGGTCCTGGGGTGAGCGAGTCGAAGACGCGGCGCGCGATGTTGGTGTGGGCCACCGCATCGCCATAGAGCAGGAGATCTCCGCGGCGAAGGTAGGTGAGAAAAGTTAGGACTGAGGCTAGCGACGCCAGCAACCCAACCAGCGTGATCTCTGATTCGGGCTTGTCGTCCGTCTTCATTCCAAGTGCGAGAGCTCGCGGAATACCTGGAAGCGGGCGTCGATTTCTTCGCGAGTCAGCTTCTGCAGACGCTCGGTGCCAAACTCCTCCACCGCGAACGAACCCATCACTCCGCCATAGAAAAGCGCCCGCTTGAGCACTTCGCGGTTGAGTTCATCCTGCGAGGCGATGTATCCCATAAAGCCGCCGGCAAAAGAATCGCCCGCGCCGGTTGGGTCTTTCACTTCTTCGATGGGCAAAGCCGGGGCGCGGAACGGATGCGAGCCAATCCCAAATGCTCCTTCGCGAAAGAAAATTGTCGCGCCGTACTCTCCGTGCTTCACCACCAGGGCCTGCGGTCCCATCGCCAGCACCTTCAGGGCGGCCCGCGGCAGGTTTTTTTCTGCAGCCAGCAGTTTCACTTCGGCGTCGTTGATCAGCAGCACACTCACCAGCTTCAAAGTCTCCAGCAGTTGCTCGCGGGCGCCATTGATCCAAAAATTCATGGTGTCCGCGCCCGTCAGCCGCACCCCATCCATTTGCTTCCGCACATTGGACTGCAATGTCGGTTGAATATTGGCCAGGAAAAGAAACTTCGTGTCTTCGTACTCCTGCGGAATCCGCGGGTCAAAGGTCTGGAACACATTCAGTTCCGTGAAGTCGGTCTTGGCTTCGTTCAAGTTTTCCAGGTACTGCCCGCCCCAGCGAAAAGTATTTCCTTTGGCGTGTTCAATGCCGCGGGTGTCAATATTGTGCGCCTGGAAAACCTGTTTGTGCTCCGGCGTGAAGTCATCGCCGACCACCGCAACCACTCGCACTTCAGTGAAATAACTGGCCGCCAGCGCGAAATAGGTCGCCGCGCCGCCGAGGATGTTCTCCACGCGCCCGGAGGGAGTGGCGATCGTGTCAAACGCAACCGAACCAACCACCAGAATGCTCATGAAGACTTAGTTTTCCTTGTCGAGATATTTGTCGAGGATGAGTTTCAATTTTTCGCGGGTTGCTGCGGGAATTTTACTGCGCTCGGTAAGAATCGCGTGCGCCAGCGCCGATCCGCATTTGCACCCGCGCGCTTGCGGCATTGCAGCAACGGTAGCGCTCACCACTTTAGCCGCGTTCTCGGCATTCTTCACCAGCACCGAAACAATCTGGTCCACGGTTACGGAATCGTGGTGCGGATGCCAGCAGTCATAGTCGGTCACCATCGCGACCGTCACGTAGCAGATCTCGGCTTCGCGCGCCAGTTTGGCTTCCTGCAAGTTGGTCATGCCGATGACATCCATGCCCCAACTGCGATAGAGGTTCGACTCCGCCCTGGTAGAGAACTGCGGCCCTTCCATAGACAGATAGGTTCCGCCCCGCTTGCCGGTGACGCTAACTTGCTGGCACGCCTTTTCGACCACGCCCGCCATCTCCGCGCAAACCGGATCGCTAAATCCAATGTGAGCGACGATTCCATCTCCAAAAAAAGTGTCGACCCGGTGGCGAGTGCGGTCCACAAACTGGTCGGGAATCACGAAATCCAGCGGCTTGTGTTCTTCTTTCAGCGACCCAACAGCGGAGATCGAAATAATCCGCTCCACTCCAAGCTGCTTGAAGCCATAAATGTTCGCACGGAAATTCAGCTCGGAGGGCAGAATCCGATGCCCGCGACCGTGGCGGGCCAGGAAAGCCACCTGGCGGCCTTCCAGAGTGCCGAGCACGTACGGATCCGAGGGGTCGCCAAACGGAGTGGTCCGTTGCACTTCGCGAGCGTCGCTGAGTCCGGGCATCGAATACAGCCCGCTACCGCCGATAATCCCAATTTCCGCCTGTGACACACCTGCTCCTGAGGAACGAAGAAATGTTCGGGAAAGCGTGATTATACAGGATGAAAACCGCTCACCCGCCCGCTTGGTGAGGAACGTCGGCGCACTTGGCTGGAGGCCTGCGATGTTTGTACAATTCTTTATGCGTTGCGCCATCCTGCTGCTGACTCTGTTTGCCGCTTCCTGCTTCGCACAGGTCACGCCCAAGTCCGTCACCGTTCCCGTAACCCTCGACCACAACCGCATCATCATTGACGTTTACTTGCCGCTCGCGGACGGCACCCAGAAACGGGTCCGCGCCTGGGTAGATACGGGCAATGTCGATCTGTGGATGGATGAGCGCGTGGCCAAATTTCTGGGCTTGGTGTACACGGGTGAGTCGCAGGGCGAGATTCTGGGCGCCAAGGTTCGTCCCGCCCAGCCTCCGCATGACGTCACAGTCGCGGGCATGAAAATCAGTTTCGAGGGGGTCAAGGAATCGCGAGTGATGGCATCAGACAGCATCGCCCCGGGCAGCAGCGCGGAGATCAACCTGCCTTCGACCGTCCTCCGCCACTACGACCTGGCGATGGACTACGTAAACCGCGAGCTGACACTGGCGACGCCGGGACAAATCAAGTTCACCGGCGCATCCGCCAAGGCATTTGTAAACCCTTCGAATGGCCTCATTCAGGTGCCCGCGAAAATTGCGGATCAGACCTACTCGCTCACTCTCGATCTCGGCGCCTGCTTCAGCATGTTGGCCGGCGACGTGTTCCAGAGTTTGCGCAAGTCTCATCCCGCCTGGCCGCATATGACGGGATCGGTCGGCAACGCGATCTTCTGGGGAATGCCCGGCGAGGCGACTGCGGAATCCGTGCTCCTGCCGTCGATTCAGTATGGGTCCGCGACTATTAAGAACGTGGGAGCTTCGGAGTTGCCAGCAGAATTCATGAAATTTTACCGTGAGCGCACAGGTGCGGAAACCTCCGGGCTGATCGGCGGCAATGCCCTGCTGAACTATAAAGTTGGCATCGACTACGCGCACGCAACCGTCTATTTTGATCCGCTATCGAAATTCGAAGCGCCCGGGATGGATGTGGTCGGCCTCACTCTCCGCCCAGAAGTGGACGAACGCTACACCGTGATCGGAGTGCCTCTATTCGCCGGGAAACCGACAGTCGCCGGCGTGAAACCTGGCGACATTCTGATTGCCGTCGATAAGGTTCCCGCAAAAGGTTCGACCATGGGACAGATCTGGTCGTTGCTGGGCGGCAGTCCGGGCGACAAGCGGGTGCTCACCCTGGAACGAGACGGAAAGCAATTCAACGTGACGGCGGTAGTGCGCCGGTTTTTACCAATTGGACATGCTCCTCCTCCCAAGGGACATCGAACGCACTAGCATTGGCCCGATAAATCGTCTCGAAAATCGGGGTGCCGGCGGACGGCAGGTTTATTTGGAACCGGCTCTGGACGGTGCGACGCCAAATAAGTCGGTCTCGACTCTTCGCAGAGTTTCGTCATCCAGACTCTCACCCACCAGCACCTGGTTCCCCTGCACCTCGACCACGACAGTCCCTTCTTCGGTTCGCCACGCATGCCGTCCACGCAGCGACCGCCACGCCGCCACTTCGGGTGCAATCTCGCCGTCCTTCACCACCGGCTGGGCTTGCTTGTAGCGTCCCGCCAGAGACTTCGCGTAAACCGCGGCAAATTGTGCAGCCTTGTCCGAAGTTGTCCAGCGGGACAAGTACATCAATCCAATTGGAGCATTCGCGTCTCTCCGCGGCCGCGCGGCGTAGTAGTAGCCGCCGCGCCAGTGGGGATAGAGCGCCTTCGACACATCTTCGCCGGCATACTGCTGCATCAGCACCGCAACGTCGAACTCGCCCATGGCGCCGGCATCAAAGATCTGGTAGTCGGGAAAGTCCTTCCCAAAATCTGCCAACGGCATGGGCGCGAGCTTCTCGCCAGCCAAGTACGTGCTGGGTTCCATGATCTCGCGCGAAGTCCGCGGTGGATTGGCCAGCACGCCCGCGAACGCTTTCTCCCGTCCGCCCTTCCGCAACACCGCGGTCACGAAGTCCAAACCGTAGCGATAAGAAAAAACCAGGGTTTCTTTCAGGAAAATTGGTGCATCGCGAAACTGGGCGCCTTCGGCCCCCAGGCCAGACTTCATTGCCTCGACGATCTGCGGCGAAGTGAGCAGCGACTGGCCGGTTGGCGCCAGCATGTAGTCCACTAGCACCGCCATCGCTTGTCCTTCCACTACCGCTTGCCTCGCCGTTCCCACTTCGTCGTCAGCCAGATCGCGCGGCGTGGGCATGCGCTTACCGTCCCACCCCCCGTCCGCTTTCATCCACTTCTCCAGCCCAAACGACTGGTCTTGCAGCACATGGGTCAACTCATGCGCCATCACCGGTCGCTGTTGCTCCAGGCCGATCCAGTCCAGCAGATTCACGGTCTTGCTTTTAGGGTCGTAGTACCCGGCGACCTGCTCTTTCAGCAGCGCAATCAGAAACTTCTGCAAATCAAAGTCGCGCGGCAAGAGCCCGAATTTCTTCAGCACCAGTTCCGACCGCTGCATCCGCTGCGCATCTTCATCCTCGGCCATGTGCTTGCGCAGGAACCTCTCCACTTCATCGCGGCTGGTGAGCTTCTTCTTGACCGAATGTCGAATCGGCAGGCCGCTGTCTTTGCTGGCAAACTCGAGGATCTCGTCGGCTTCGCGAAACAGATCCTTGGCTTCGGTTGCTGAGATTTTGTAAGGCGCGTCATCGTCCTGCGGATGAGCATCGGGTGGCGTTGCGCTTCCTGCGGACTGGGACTTCGCGGGTGCTTGCGCCGCCGCCCACTGAGCCGGTAGCAGCATTATCACCAACAGCAACAAAAACCGGAGACACCGGCCCGTCACTGCGAAGCCTGCTTGCGCTCGTTGACCACAATGGAGATCCCGAAGAAAAGCGCGAGCACGATGCCCTGCAACTCAGCCATCCGCTCGGTCTCGTGGGCGTCGTAACGCGCTGCGCTTGGGGATTTGCCGGCCGTCACGCCCCCACCCGCTGCGCCACCCATTCGCCCGCCTCTCTGGTTCCGAGCGTGCCGCCAATATCCACCGTGGTTTTCTTTGCCAAGAGCGCGGCCAACACCGCGGCCTCGATCTTCTCCGCTTCCGCGCCAAGCCCCAAATGGCGAAGCATCATAGCCGCCGTCAGAATGGCCCCAAAGGGATTCGCAATGTTCTTGCCCGCAATCGGCGGCGCCGACCCGTGCACCGGCTCAAACATCGACGTCTTCCCAGGATGAATATTCCCGCTGGCCGCCATTCCCAGCCCTCCCTGCAGGCCTGCCGCAAGGTCGGTGATGATGTCGCCAAACATGTTGTTGGTCACGATGACGTCGAACTGACGCGGGTCGCGCACCATCTGCATGCACAGCGCATCTACGTACATGTGCTCGCACTTGAACTGAGGATGCTCACTGCCCACCTGCTTGAACACGCGCTGCCATAGTCCGCCAGCGTGGGTCATCGCGTTCGACTTGTCGCACATCAGCACGTTCTGCCGCGGAGAACCATCCAGCCGCAGATGATTCGCCGCATACTCAAACGCGTAGCGGACCACTCGTTCCACTCCCTTGCGGGTGTTGATGTCTTCTTGAATGGCGACTTCGTCCGCGGTCCCTTTCTTGAACACTCCACCCACATCGCCATACACGCCTTCGGTGTTTTCGCGAACCACGACAAAATCAATATCCTTCGCTTCCACACCCTTCAGCGGACACAGTCGCCCATCCAGCAACCGCACCGGGCGCACGTTGGCATACAAGTCCATCTCAACCCGCATGCCCAGCAAAATTTCTTTGGCGTGGATGTTGGTGGGCACGCGCGGATCGCCAAACGCGCCCAGCAGAATGGCGTCGAAATCGCGCCCGAGCATGGCAAATCCATCGGGTGGAACCGTAGTTTTGTCAGTCAGGTAGCGGTCCGCGCCCCAGTCGAAGGAAGTGAACTCGAGGGGTGCGCCAACCGCTTCCAGCGCACGAATGGCCTGGGGGATGACCTCTTTCCCGATGCCGTCCCCCGGAAGAATGGCGATTTTCTTTTTCAGACTCACGCCGAAAAGGTAACACAAGCGCGTTCTCGCCCGCCCCACCCCGCACCCCCGCCTTCGCTATAATTAAAGGTTCAGCAATGACAACACCGACTATTCACATTCCCGGCAACGTGCGCTTGGGCCAGTACTCCGGGGCCAGCACTCCGCTTGATTTTGGGGATGTCGCCGCTGAGTTCCACGCCTTCACCTCAGGTTGCGCAGTCTACGACCTGAGCTGGCGCGCCAAGCTCGCCCTCACCGGCGAAGACCGCGTGCGCTGGCTCAACGGCATGGTCACCAACAACGTCCGCGACCTGCTTCCCGGCCATGGCGTGTACGCTTTTGTGCTCAACCCGCAAGGGCACATCCTCGGCGACATTTACGCTTTCTATATTGGCGAAACCGTTCTGGTGGATACCGATCGCAGCCAGCTTGAGAAAATCCTGGCGACCTTCGACCACTACATCATCATGGACGATGTCGAGGTCCGTGAATTGGATTCCAGCCTGACCGCTTTGGGCATCAGTGGCCCTCGCGCTGGCGGAGTGCTGGCCAGCGCGGGCATCGCGGCCCCTGATCTGGCGCCCTTGCAGCGAATGGATCTCCAATGGAACGGCATCGGTCTGAGCCTCTTGCGAGCTGACGAGATGTTGCCCGACTCCTGGCAAATTTGGCTCGGCCCTGAGCACACAGCCGACGTATGGCAGGCTCTGGCCACTGCGGGCGCCACATCGTCCGGCGCCGACGCTTACGAGCTCTACCGCATTGCTCGCGGCATCCCGCGTTATGGCATCGACATTCGGGAGCGCGACTTGCCCCAGGAAACGAACCAGGCCCGCGCCCTGAATTTCACCAAAGGCTGCTTCGTTGGGCAGGAGATCGTGGAGCGCATTCGTTCGCGCGGCAACGTGCACCGCCTCTTCACCGGCTTCCGCGTCGAAGGCCCGTCGCCCGCTCCCGGAACAAAGATTCAAATCGACGGCAAGGACGTTGGAGAAATTACTAGCGCTGCAGTGTTGCCCCACGCCGTCGGCGGTCAATCCGTGGCGCTGGGCTACATTCGCCGCGAGGCTGCGGTTGGCAAGCTTTTGCAGGCTGGGGAAACGCACTTAACGGTTGCCGCCGTGCCTTTTACAAATCTGGATTAGTCGCGCTGACTGCAGTCGGCACGGCAGCCAACAAGAGTTCGAAAGGGAAAGACTATGGCTCAGAACAAACAAGACTCGACCTTCACCATCACCGACCGCCGTCTGTTCACTTCGGAAGGCGAACTTCGCAACGAGGCCTCGCAAGAAACCGTCACTGCGAGCCCCACCCCGGAACCGCCGCCCCCCCAGCCCGACGCCCCGCCCGACACGCCGCCCGTGACTCCTCCCGCGCCAGCCCAGGAGACCGTCTCCGCCCTCAATCCCGACGCCCCTCCCACTCCCACTGCGGCCGAGCAACAGGTACAGGCGGAGGCTTACCGCAAGTCCGCCAAAGATCTCGACACACGGGTCGAACTCAGCGGCCACTCGGCGCAGGAATTGCAAATCACCTTTGAGCGCTTCATGGCCTCGCTTTATATGAGCGCCATGGTGCATCTCGGGTTGATGCACCCACCCGGGGGCCAACCTCAGGTGGACATGATCGGAGCTCGCCAGACCATTGACACTCTCGGCATGATTGCCGATAAGACCAAGGGCAACCTCAGTCCCACCGAAATAAATTTCCTGGAGAACTGTCTCTACGAACTCCGCATGGCCTACGTCGAAGTCACCAACGCTGTCGCGCATCCTCTGCAATCGGCCCCGGGCGATTCTCCACGATGAAGGCGACCCTCACCGTCCTGGGCAGCGGGACCTCGATGGGCGTGCCCACCATCGGTTGCTCGTGCGAAGTCTGCCATTCCACGGATCCCCGCGACCGCCGCACCCGGCCCTCGATCATGCTGCAGTATGACGGCAAGGTCATCGTCATTGACACTACGCCCGATTTCCGAGAGCAGGCCATTCGCGAACACATCACCCACATTGACGCTGTGCTTTACACCCACGCTCATGCCGACCACATTCTCGGCATCGATGACCTGCGTCCCTTGAGCTATCGCCACAAGCCCGGCAAGCTGCCGCTTTACGCCCGCGCCGATGTCGCCGACTTCCTGCACAGTATGTTCCGCTACATCTTCGACGCCGACTACAAGTTCGGCGGCCTGGCCCAAGTCGAATTGAAGCACATCGAAGGTCCGCTGGACTTGTTCGGCGTGCGTTTTGATCCGGTGATCGTGATTCACGGCGACGCGGAGATCTTTGGCTATCGCTTCGGATCCGCCGCGTATCTCACCGACTTCAGCCGCATCCCCGACAGCTCGCTGTCTCAATTGCAGGGGCTCGATGTTTTGTTTCTGGATGCGCTGCGCCATCACCCTCATCCCACCCACTCGACGGTGCAACAGTCCCTCGCGATTGCGGATCAAGTCGGCGCCCAGCGGGTCTTCTTCACTCACATCTGCCATGACCTGCCGCATGAGGCCACCAACGCCGCCTTGCCTCCGCAGGTGCGCCTTGCCTATGACGGCATGAAAATTGAATTCGAGATTTGACCCGCCTCTTCATGCAAGTCTTCCGTCAACTCGCCGAAATTCCCGCAGACTTCGGGCCGACAATCGTCAGCATCGGGAACTTCGACGGAGTACACCGCGCCCATCGGCATGTGCTGAAAGAGATCGTCCAGCGCACCCGAGCCGCCTCTTCCAAATCCGTTGCGGTCACCTTTGAACCACATCCCTCGCGGATTCTGCGCCCGGACGCTGCTTTCCAATTGCTGACGCCTACCCCAGAGAAGTTGCGTCTTCTCTTTGAAACTGGCGTGGATGCCGTGCTGGTGTTGCCCTTCACCCGTGACCTTTCCTTGATGACGCCCACCGAGTTCGTGCGCGAGATTCTGGAGCAGTCGTTGCACGCAGCCGAAGTTCACGAGGGTTACAACTTCCACTTCGGTCACAAAGCCGCAGGCAACGTGGAAGCTCTCACAGAATTGGGCCGCGAGATGGGGTTCGGCGTCCACGTGTATTCTGAGATGACGCTGCGCGGGGAGGTGGTCTCCAGCAGTCACATCCGCACTCTGATCCGTGAAGGCCAGGTAAGCCGCGCCCGTCATTTACTAGCCCGCCCTTTCAGCATTCTTTCGACTGCCGGCCGCGGCCGCGGCTATGGCTCTCGCTACACCGTTCCCACCATCAACCTCAGCCGCTACGAAGAACTGGTGCCCGGCAACGGCGTGTATGTGACCCGCACCCGGGTCGGAGAAGAATGCTTCGATTCGGTCACCAACGTCGGCAACCGTCCCACCTTCGGCGCGGACTCCTTCGCCATCGAAACCCACTTGCTGAACTTCCATCCCATCGCAGTCACCGCCGAGACCGAAGTCGAGCTGTTCTTCTTTCAGCGCCTGCGCAACGAAATCAAGTTTCCCTCGCCAGAAGTTTTGAAGGAACAAATTGGGCGGGACGTAAAGAAGGCGCTGCGCTACTTCGCCCTGCTGAAGACCTGAGCAAAATAACTTGGTCGCGAGCGGAGCGGCGAAAGGCTGGTGATGCCGCCGCTAGTCCCCACCCACTTCGGCGGCCGCAAGATCGTCTGCCACCGTCCGCGTGGTCACTTTGGCGCTGCTGACCAGCACCACCGAAGCCACCACCACCGCGCTCCCAAAAAGGATGAAGTGGTCCACCCGCTCGTGCAGCACCAGCCATCCCAGGAACACTGCCACCACCGGGTTCACATAGGCATAAGTGGAAACTTTTGAAGTCGGCACGTGCGCCAGCAAGTAGATGTATGCCGTATAGCCGATCCATGAACCGCACACCACCAGGTAGAGCGTGGCACCCAAGCCGCGCGCCGTCCAAGTCACATGCGAGAAGTCTCCGGCCAACACCGCAAAGACCAGATTCGCCGCTCCCGCAAATGTGACTTGCCATGCCGTGGCGCTGAACGGGTCGGCGCTGGACTTCCACTTCTTCGACAACACCGAGCCCAGCGCCCAACTGAAGGAGCCTCCCAGCAGGCTGAGCGACCACCACAGTTCGCGGTTTCCAATCGAGCCCACCGAGGTGAGCTTCGGCCAGATCAATACGATCACGCCAACAATCCCCAACCCCAGCCCTGCCTTGCCGCGTTTCGAAATGTGGTGATCGCCCAGGAAAATCGAATCCAGCACCAGAAACCACAACGGCGTGACCGCGATGAGCAGCGCGGCCAATCCGGTCGGAACAATTCTCTCCGCAAACGAAAGCGTCAGGTTGCCGCCCATCAGCAGCAAAATTCCCACCACCGCCATGTGGAAGAGTTGCTTGCCGCTGTAGCGGATGCGGCGGCCAGTCAACCCGCAGTAGGCCAGCATCAGCACGCCAGCCACGGAAAAACGCAGCGCGCACATCAACGCTGGCGGAATGTGCTCGACCGCGATCCCGATGCCCAGGTAGGTCGATCCCCAAAAAACATAGACCAGCCCAAAAGCGAGGACGATTTTCCACGGAGCTGGCGGAATTGATTTCATCGAGAAGGTCGGAAAGTCTATTAGACGGCCCCCACCGCCGGCAAGATTCGCAGTCGGCAATTTAGGGGGTTACAGATCGCGTACAATCGAGCTATAATTCAGTGATCGTTATGCACTACGCCGCCTTCAATCCGAACCGCCCTGCGTGCTGGCTGGACTATCTGGTCTGCCCGCGCCGCTACCGGGCGTGTTTGCCTTCGCGGCTTCGTCCCAGCCTTTTCGGCAGCGACTAACCCTCCCGCCTCCTGTTGCACCGAGTCCGTGGCGCTCCTTCCAGCCTACTGAACAGCGGAAGCCCGTTTTCGGATCCTCACCTCGCACCGGCCTCTGGCCCAATCACAACCCATTTCAGGAGGATTCCATGAGCACTCAGACCATGACCACTCAAACCGTGACCGCCGGCCCCAGGATCAAGACCGCTCTGCCCGGGCCCAATGCCCTGCGCATTCTGGAAGGCGATGCCCGTTACATTTCCCCGTCCTACACCCGCTCCTATCCCATGGTGGCCAAGCGCGGCCGCGGAGTCCTGGTAGAAGATGTGGACGGCAATGAGTTTTTTGATTTCTCCGCTGGCATTGCCGTGACTTCGACCGGTCACTGCCATCCCGAAGTGGTCGCGGCCATTCAGAAGCAGGCCGCCGAACTGATCCACATGTCCGGCACCGACTTCTACTACGAAAGCATGGTGACCTTCGCCGAGCGGCTCTCTAACATCGCCCCCATGAAGGGGCCGCACAAGTTCTATTACGGAAATTCGGGAGCCGAAGCTATTGAGTGCGCCTTGAAGCTAGCGCGCTACCACACCAAGCGGCAGAACGTGATTGCGTTCCTCGGCGCATTTCACGGACGCACCATGGGTGCTTTGTCGCTCACCGCGTCCAAGCCGCAACAGAAGCGGCGCTTCGGCGTGATGCCCGGCGTCACCCATATCCGCTATCCCGATGTCTATCGCGGATGCTCGGGTGGAGCGCAGGATGCTGAAGCCTTCGCCCTCGGCTGCGCCCGCTACATCGAAGACAAGCTGTTCAAGACCGTTCTGGCGCCTGAGGAAGTGGCGGCAATTTTTGTCGAGCCAGTTCAGGGTGAAGGCGGGTACGTCATCGCTCCTAACATTTTCATGCATGAACTGCGCCGCATTTGCGACCGCCACGGAATTCTGCTGGTGGTGGACGAAGTGCAGAGCGGCGTCGGCCGCACTGGCAAGTGGTGGGCGGTCGAGCACACCGATGTAGAACCCGACATTGTTTGCATGGCCAAGGGCATCGCTTCTGGCATGCCCCTCGGCATCACCATGAGCAAGGCTGAAATCATGGACTGGGTGCCGGGCTCCCACGCTTCCACCTTCGGCGGAAATCCGGTTTGCATCGCCGCCGCTGCTGCCACCCTCGACGTGATTGAGAAAGAGGGTTTGATGAAGAATGCGACCGAAGTCGGCAATCACATGCTCAAACGAATGGCTGCATGGCCCAGTAAGCACCGCTTGGTGGGAGATGTTCGCGGCCGCGGCTTGATGATCGGCGTCGAAATTGTCAAAGATCAGAAGACCAAGGAATACGGCGCTGACGAACGCAATCGCATCGTCGAATTGGCGTTCGAGCGCGGCATCCTGTTCCTGGGCTGCGGACCCAGCACCATCCGCATCGCTCCTCCCCTGGTCGTTACCAAAGACCAAGCCGATGCCGCCATGGACGCGCTGGAAGAGTCCATCGAAATTGTGGGCAAGTCGTAATCGCTGCCTCTACGAAGGCTCGTAATTGAACGATGAAGGGACGGGCGTAGCGCCCGTCCCCTTCTTTTCTTCTCGCAATTGCACCCCAGCCGAGAGCTGCCCCATGCTGCCCCGCCTCACAACCCGCGTCATGTTTGCCCTGGCCACTGCGCTCCTGCTATGGGCGTCGGCCTTTGCCGGCATTCGTGCGGGCTTGCGTGTGTATTCGCCCGGACATTTGGCGCTGTTACGCTTTCTGGTAGCCTCCGCAACCTTGGCAGTCGTTGCCGCTCTGTTTCATTTCCGGCGCCCGCAAGGACGCGATCTGCCCGGCTTCTTCATCACCGGATTGATCGGCATCACTTTCTACAATCTGGCGTTGAATTTTGGCGAGATGCGGGTCAGTGCCGGCGCAGCAAGTTTACTGGTCGCCTCCACTCCCATCTGGACCGCTTTGTTCGCCGCCGCCGTGCTGCGCGAGCGCCTCAGCCCCGCGGGTTGGGCGGGAGTTTTCCTGAGCTTTGCCGGAGTGGCCCTGATTGCCAGCGGTGAAGGCGACGGCCTGCATTTTTCTCTCCAGGCCTTGCTGATTCTAGCGGCCGCCCTCACTTCCGGCATCTACATGATCCTGCAGAAGCGCTTCCTCGACCGCTACAGTCCCCTCGAATTTACTGCTTACTCTATTTGGGCGGGGACCCTCTGCATGTTGCCGTTTAGCGGCGGCCTGCTGCACAGCGTCCGTACCGCCCCGCTCGCCGCCACCGCAGCCGTGGTGTATCTCGGGGTCGCGCCAGGGGCCACTGCATATGTTGCCTGGGCTTACGTGATGGGCAAAGGTGCCGCTGGACGCACCGCAACTTTCCTTTATCTCATCCCCGTGCTCGCCATCGCCATCGCCTGGGTTTGGCTGGGAGAAGTGCCGCGCTGGATTTCCCTCTTCGGCGGCGCAATCGCGCTCACCGGAGTTCTGATGGTGAATATCTGGGGCCATGCTGCGGCCATCCCGACCGCCTTGCCCGAGATGCCCGATTAAAACCCCTGCCTCGGGACCGGAGGTTTTTAGTCCGCCGCTCCCTCGCCCTAAACATCCCGCCGTGAGCCCCATCACAGCCCAGAGCTTCGCTCTTTCTTCATACTAGATACTTGAACTCTAGAAAATTGGCATCACTCTGGATGAAGCCTGGCGGGCTGACCCACGGTCTGATCTCGCTGCTCGACCACATTCCGGGACGCCGCTTCGCCCACTCCCTACCCCCTCATCTGCAAACCGGACGCAGAGGTGAGCGAGCCGCCTATTTTTATTTGCGCGAGCAGGGTTACGTCATCGTCGCGCGCGATTACCGCTCCCCCTTGCACCGGGGTGACATTGATTTGATTGGCTGGCATGACCAGATGCTTCGCTTTATCGAGGTGAAAACTCGTACCAGCCGCAGCGTCGCCTCCGCCGAGGCCGCAGTTGACCATGCCAAGCAGCGTCAGCTACATTCGCTAGCGCAGGATTTTCTTCGCCACCTGGCCTCGCCTTGCCAGTGGCGCTTTGACGTGTTGAGCGTATATTATTTAGAAAACAATCATTCTCCACAGTTCGACCTGTTTCAGAATGCCTTCCCCGGCGAGCAAACACGATATTGAGGTTTCGAACTGAAAGGAACTGGCTGTGCCTGAATTAAGAAAAGACCCGATCGTCGGACGATGGGTGATCATTTCCACGGATCGCGCCAAACGCCCTACCGACTTCTTCCGGGAAGGGGTGAAAATCAAGGGTGGGTTTTGCCCCTTCTGCTACGGCAACGAGAACAAGACGCCAAAGGAAATCCTGGCCTATCGCCCCACCCAGAACGGGGCCACCTCCCAGCGCGACACTCCCGGCTGGACGATGCGCGTGGTTCCCAACAAGTTCCCCGCTTTGGGCATCGAGGGCACCCTCAATCGCCAAGCCGAGGGAATGTTCGACAAGATGAACGGCATTGGCGCCCACGAGGTCATCATTGAAACCTCGGACCACAATGCCACTCTGGCCAACCTCACCCCCAAGAAGATTGAAGACGTCCTGTGGGCCTTCCGCGACCGTATCCTCGACCTGAAGAAGGACCGCCGCTTCAAGTACATCCTGATCTTCAAGAACCACGGCGAGGCCGCCGGCGCGTCGCTCGAACACGCGCACTCCCAACTCATCGCGCTGCCCATTCTCCCCATCTATGTGGCCGAGGAACTGGAGGGCGCCAAGAACTACTACATCTTCAAAGAGCGCTGCGTTTTCTGCGATCTCATTCAGCAGGAGATGGACGATACCTCTCGCGTGGTCGCCGAAAACGAGCACTTCATCACCCTCGCTCCTTATGCCCCGCGCTTCCCTTTCGAGACTTGGATTTTACCCAAGCAGCATGAATCCGCGTTTGAAAACTCATCCTCGCGCATGTTTGAGGATCTGGCCAAGGCTCTCAAGACCCTGCTCATGAAAGCCGACCGGGTGCTCGACAACCCGCCCTACAACCTGGTGATCCACAGTTCTCCGGTGCAAGACCCCACCAACGACCATTACCACTGGCACATTGAGTTCATGCCTAAGCTGACCAAGACGGCGGGATTCGAGTGGGGCACCGGTTTCTACATCAACCCCACTCCGCCCGAAGAAGCCGCGCGCTTCCTGCGGGAAGCCGAAGTCGAGCAAGTCACGACTGCACCCGTCGCGGTAGCGGTGAGCTAGACGATTGGCTGGGAAGAAAAGAAGTAAAAAGAAGGGCACGGCATAAAACCCGTGCCCTTTCAGTTTGGAGACAATTTATTTCACTGGGGTTAGTAGGAAGCCGTGCTGCTTTTTGTTGATGGTGCCGTAGCCCACGATCTGCCCGGCATCGTTGCATGCCCGCAGCTTGGGTCAGCAGCCATCCCGACTTGGCCGGGATCAGGCCATTCAGATCCTGCATCTTGCCCCCGCTATAAACAAAGGCGTGATAGTTGAGCGTGATACCGCCCTTCACTGTCATCTCTCCAACGATGACGCCGCTGGAATTGATGGCATCGCCGTCGCTGTAGGTGCTGTTGTTGGTGTCAATGTCCTGCAATTTGCCGTTGCTGTAAACGAACGCGTGGGCCTTGGCGTTCTTTGCCAGGTACGCTTGCCCGGTGATCTGGCCCGCGTCATTGATGGCGAATCCCTTGGACCAGTCTCCCCCCAACGTACCCAGACTGCTCATGCTCCCGTTCTGCCAGAGGAAGGCAAGGAAGTTGCCCTGCGCATTGTAGGAATAGCCGACCACCTGGCCTGCGCTGTTGATGCCGTAGCCGCTGGTTCCAAAGGTCCCGCCCAGGTTCCCCAGATCGGTGATCACCCCATTGCTGTAGATGAAACCGGACTGAACGTTCCCGCTGGTGTCCGACTGTCCCACAATCTGTCCGCTGGCATTGACGGCCGTGGCGGCACCGTAGTTCGCGCCCAGCGTGGGTAATGCGCTCATCACCCCATTGCTGTACTGGAAGGCGCGGTACGTGCCGTCCGCCAGCGTGCTGTAGCCAACCACGCTGCCCGACGCGTTGCTGCCATAACCGACGCTGTATTCGCCGCCCAGCGTGCCCAAGTCCGTCAATTTTCCGGCGTTGTAGGTGAACGCGTGGTCGGCGTTGCCGGTCTTCTTGATCGCCGAATCCCCAACCACCACGCCCGCGCTGTTGATAAAATGCGCGTTGCTGGTGTTCCCTCCCAGCGTGCCCAGGTAGGTGATGGTGTAGGTTTGCGCCGAAACCAGGCTGGAAGCGAGCATGAGTAACATAACCGGGACCAATCGAAATGGGTGTACATTGTGCATTTCTTCTTCTCCTTGGACGCTTTGCTCCAGATGACCGTGGCGCCTATCGAAGCAGGATAAAAGCCATGGCGGAGAAAGTTGTCAGAGTTTTGTCAAATGATTGAACCGAAGCGGGGCAAAGCACCCAGCGCGAAAGCCCGCCTCCCCGGTGCACAAGTGATATCTTTCAATGGTTGAGCAGGATTCAACCAGGGCGAACGCCGCCCTCTTCGAGGAGACCATGTCTAAGATTCTCGTCATCGACGTCGGCGGCACCCACGTCAAACTACTTGTCACCGGCATGAAGGTACCCATCAAGATCGTTTCCGGTCCCTCCTTGACCGCAAAGGCAATGGTCAAAAAAGTGACGGCCGCGCTGAAAAATCGTCCCTACGACGCGGTCTCTATCGGGTATCCGGCTCCGGTGGTGCACGGGCATCCGCTGCGAGAGCCCTTCAACCTCGGTGGCGGATGGGTGGGTTTCAATTTTCGCCAGGCGTTTGACCGTCCCGTGAAGATCATCAACGATGCGGCCATGCAGGCGCTGGGAAGTTACCAGGGCGGACGAATGCTCTTCCTCAGTTTGGGCACCGGTCTGGGTTCCACCATGATTGTGGATGGCCTGCTGCAACCCATGGAACTGGCCCATTTGCCCTACAAGCACGGCAAGACCTACGAAGACTACCTCGGACTTCGAGGCCTGAAACGATTGGGACGAAAAGAATGGCAACGGCAAGTTTACAAAGTGGTCACCGAGCTTCGAGATGCGCTGGAGGTGCAACAGGTGGTTCTCGGAGGCGGGAACGCGAAGAAGTTAAAAAAGTTGCCCGACCATACCACCCTGGGCAGCAACGACAATGCCTTCAAAGGCGGTTTCCGGATGTGGGCCAAAGAGCAGGCCCGCTGAACTGCTCAATTTGCTCCCCCCTCTGCCTGCTCCCCAGCATCAAGCGGGATTCCGCCATCCTCCGTCGGGCGCAGTGAGCTTTTCCGCTTCCGCCGGTCCCCAACTCCCCGGCTCATACTCGTGCACGGAAGTCGCATTGTCCAGAACCGGTTGCACAATCCTCCACGCCTCCTCCACATAATCCTCGCGAGCGAACCGCGTCGGGTCGCCGTGCATAGCGTCGTCCAGCAATTCCTCGTAAGCCAGAAACTCAGAGGGATCGGATGCTTCGGTTCCCAGCAGTTCCACTGGCTCTCCGGTCATGTCGTCCCCAGCCTTTTTTACCAGCGCGCCGATCGCGATGGCCAGGTCGGGCGTCACCCGGAATCGCAGATAGTTTGGCGTCGGCGGCTCTTCAGAAAAGATTGCCGGCGGCTGCCGCAGGATCGCCGTCACCTCTGTGGCAGTCACTGGCAATGATTTTCCCGCCCGAATGTAAAAGGGCACGCCCTTCCAACGCCAGGAGTCGATATAAAGCCGCAAAGCCACATATGTTTCCACCGTGGAATCCGGTTTCACGCCCGCCTCGTTGCGGTAGCCCCGGAACTGTCCGCGCACCACATCGCCGGGCTCCACCGTTCTTATTCCCCGCAGCACTTTTACTTTTTCATCCCGTAGGTTCCGGTTCGCCATATCCACTGGAGGTTCCATGGCCACATTGCTCAGGAGCTGAAACAGGTGGTTCTGCACCACATCTCGCAGGGCGCCGGCCTGTTCGTAGAACGCCCCCCGCCCCGCCACTCCGAAGTTCTCCGCCATGGTGATCTGCACGCTTTCCACATAGCGCCGGTTCCAGATCGGCTCCACGAATGCGTTCGCAAAACGAAAGAACAAAATGTTCTGCACCGCATTTTTCCCCAGATAGTGGTCAATCCGAAAAACATCCTGTTCGTCGAATGCGGTGTGCAGGATGACATTCAGCTTTTGCGCGGAATCCAAATCGCGTCCGAACGGCTTCTCCACCACCACCCGCGCCCCCTCGGTGCAGCCCATGGCTTGCAGTTGCTTCACCACTTCCCCAAACATCTCCGGAGGAATCGCCAGGTAATGCAGAGGACGCTTGGCCTCCCCCAACTGCTGCCGCAACTGACGAAACGTCTCCGGCGCGGTATAGTCCCCATCAATGTACTTCAGCACGCTGCTCAGCTTGGCAAACCCCTCCGCATCCAACCCGCCATAGTGCTCGACGCTATCCTGCGCGCGTTGCTTGAGTTGCTCCAGCGTCCAGCCTGATTTCGCCACTCCAATGACCGGCATGTTCAGTTCGCCGCGCTTGGCCAGCCGCTGCAAAGCCGGGAAGATTTTCTTATAAGCCAGGTCGCCGGTCGCCCCAAAAAATACCAATGCATCAGAGGTTGGTTGGTTCATAGATGGAGTCTTCCCGAATCCTTCCTGCATGACGTTCGCTTTTGATATTTGCACAACACCCGCTGGAATGCCATACCATCCGGCCCGGGCAAGCACGACTCGCCCCGCAACCCCGTGCTATTCTTCCCACTCATTGGAGGAGGCAGATGTCCAGCCGTCGAAGCCCGTTCGTGCTGCGCTTCCCCTCTCCTCTTGACAATCCCCTCCCCGCGGAGCACTATCTCCGTAGGCGAATAAAAAGCGAATACGCCCCTCGCCCGGGGTCATCCCCGTCGGTTCCCTGAAAAAGCCTCTGGACTTGCAAGGATGTTATGTCTGCCTCTTTTGCTACTGCGGCCCTGGGCCGCTCTTTTGTTTTGGATCCCACCTCGGGAGATCTCGAGTTGGTTCCCGCCCCGGCTGCGGCCTCGCGCCACGCCGCGCTGGCCGAGCACTTGCGCGCTTCGCCCAAGCTGGCCTGCGTCACCGCCGCTTCCCGGCTGGAACTCCGTCCCGTGCCAGAGCTTGCCCCCACCGGGGTGGCTGAATTTGATGCCCTCACCGGAGGCCTGCCGCGCGGTTGCCTGACCGAAATCTGCGGCCCTGCCTCTTCCGGGCGCACCAGCCTGCTGCTCGCCGCCCTCAGCGCTGCCACTCGCCGCCAGGAAGTCTGCGCCCTGGTGGATGCGGGAGATTCGCTCGATCCCCAGGGCGCTGCCGCATCCGGTGTGGATTGGAACAAATTGCTTTGGGTGCGCTGCGCCTCCACCCTTCGCAGCGCAGCAGGGAAAACTGCCGGCGATCCCTGGGAGCAGCGCATGGAACAAGTCCTGAAAACCACTGACCTTCTGCTGCAAAGCAACGGTTTCGGATTGATTGCCATTGACTTGAGCGACATCCCGCTGACCAGTGCGCGGCGCATTCCACTCACTTCCTGGTTCCGCTTTCGCCGCGCCGTCGAGCACACGCCCACGGTTTTGCTGGTGGTCGAACAGCAACCCATCGCGGGAAGTTGCTCGTCGCTGCTGGTGAATTTGGGGGCTAGCGGCAAGCTTCCCGATCTCCAGCAAGCGCCCGCAGGTCCCTCCCACGCTCGCCTGTTGCAAGTCCTGCATGCCACCGCGGAAGTCCAGCGCTCGCGCCTGGAGCGCAAGCCAACTCAGTCCACTCGCATGGAATTTTATTCTCGTCCGGCCTGGGCGGGATAGGAAGTTACGAAGATGGAATGAAAAGCTTTGCCACGCGATTGTACCCGGATTGGTCTCCCATGCCTTTTGCCTGCATCTTCGTCCCTGATTTTCCCGTGGAAGCGATCGTCCGCGCGGAACCTGAGTTGCGTTCGCAAGCCGTAGTGGTGCTGAGCGGCAAAGCTCCGCTGGAAAAAGTGTGCGCCCTCAACGAACGCGCCCGCCGCATGGGCCTGGAAATCGGCATGACCAAAACCCAGTTGGAAGCTTGCACCGGGGTGGCGATGCGTGCCCGCTCCCCTCTGCAGGAGGCCGCTGCCCATGCTGCCCTGTTGGATTGCGCCCAATCGTTTTCTCCCCAGGTAGAAGATACGGCGGCAGACACCGTGGTTTTGGATGTCGCCGGCTTGGAGCCGCTCTTCGGCGCTCTGCCGAAAATTGCCCGCGATGTGGCGCGCCGCGCGTCTGAGCTGGGATTGGAAACCAATGTGGCCGTGGCTCCCAATCCCGATGCCGCCGCCCTGGCCGCACGCGGTTTTCCCGGCGTCACCGTAATTGCCTCGGGAATGGAAGCGGAGCGTCTCGGAGAACTTCCGGTCAGCGTGCTATGGGACGGGCTCTCTCCACACCTCTCCCCCCACGAGAAAGGTGAGAAAGACGAAGACGATGCCGAAAGATTCCTTGACACCTTCCAGCGCTGGGGAGTGCGCAATCTGCGCGCCCTGGCTGCATTGCCTGGAATTCCCTTGAGCGAGCGCCTCGGACAAAAAGGTTTGCGCTTGCAGCAATTGGCGCGCGGCTCCAGTTCCCGCACCTTGAAGCTGGTGCAACCGCCGCTGCTGTTTGAAGAAGCCATCGAACTGGAATATCCCGTGGTCTTGCTGGAGCCGTTGGCCTTCGCCCTGAACCGCATGTTGGAACAGCTTTGCGCCCGGCTTTCCTCCCGCGCTCTCGCCACTCAGGAACTCCGCCTGCGCCTGGAACTGGAAACCGATCTCTGCCCTGAGGATTCCGCCGCCCCTGCGCCCGCCCTGCCTCGCTGCTTTACTCGCACTCTGCGCCTGCCTGTTCCCATGCTCGATGCCAAAGTGTTTCTCAAGTTGCTGCAACTGGATTTGAAAGCTCATCCGCCCGGAGCTCCCATTCTGAAAATTCATCTGGCCGCCGAACCCTCGCGTCCGCGGGCGGCGCAGGCTGGCCTGTTTGTCCCAGCCTTTCCTGAACCGGAAAAACTGGAACTCACTTTGGCGCGGATCTCCGGCATCGTGGGCGAGGGCCGCGCCGGAACCGCCGGCTTGCTGGATACCCATCGCCCGGAAGCTTTTCGCATCGAGCACTTTGCCCCGCAAGAGCAGCCCATTCCACCCCTCGGTGAGCCTCGCGGCAATCCCAGCAATGGGACAGCGCACTCCAGTCCCATCACTGCGCTGCGCCTGTTTCGTCCGCCGTTGCATGCCGAGGTCACGCTGCGCGAGGGTAAGCCGATGCGCCTGTTGTGTCCCAAACGAAAAGATATTGCCGGAGAAATTGTTTGGATGGCTGGCCCTTGGCGCTCTTCCGGCGATTGGTGGGAGCAGGAGGGCTGGGCCCGCGATGAGTGGGACATCGCCATGAACCGCGAAAACAGTTTTGTCCTTTACCGCCTGGTGCATGATCTGCTCAGCGGCCGCTGGATGGTGGAGGGCGCCTACGACTGAGGCGACATCGCGCGCTGCTTCCATGTATATCGAGCTTCACTCCCGCTCCGCATTCAGCTTTCTGGAAGGTGCCTCTCTGCCTGAGAGTCTGGTCGAAGCCTGCGCCGCATTCAACATGCCGGCCATGGCCCTGCTCGACCGCGACGGCTTGTATGGCTCACCCCGCTTTCATCTGGCCGCGAAGAAAGCGGGCCTCCAGGCGCATGTGGGTGCGGAAGTTACCTGGGATGCGCAGCCCGCGCTCCCATCCGCCATCTCGCAGCCCTCCCTCTGCCGCTTGCCTCTTCTCGTCGCTTCCCGCACCGGCTACCAGAACCTTTGCCGATTGCTCACCCGCATGAAGCTGCGCGCCAAAAAAGAAGAAGGCGCAGTCACGGATAGCGAACTCGAAGAATATGCCGCCGGCCTGATCTGCCTTACCGGCGGCGAAGAAGGCCCGCTATCTACCGGACTCGCGCAGCACGGCCCCGCCGAGGCCATGCGTCGCGTGCTGCGGCTGACCGAAATCTTCGGCCCCGGAAACGTATACGTCGAACTCCAGCGCCATTTTCATCGTGAAGAAGAAACCCGCAATCGCGCCGCGGTTGAAATCGCCCAGGCGCTGCAGCTTCCTCTGCTGGCGACCAATGGCGTGAACTATGCCACGCCCGCCAACCGCCAGCTCGCCGACGCCTTTACCGCGCTCCGCCACCACCGCACCCTGGCCACTGCCGGACGTCTGCTCGCCCGCAACGCAGAGCGCCACGTAAAGTCGCCGGCGCAAATGCAGCAGCTCTTCGCCGATTTTCCCCAGGCCATTGCCAACACTCGCGAACTCTCCTCGCGCCTTGAATTCGCCCTCAGCGATCTGGGATACGAATTTCCCCGCTACCCCGTCCCCACCGGCGAAACCATGATGTCGTTCCTGCGCGAACGCACCCGCGAAGGTTTCCAGCAGCACTATGGCCGCGCCCACGATGACCTGAAAAACCGCGCTCGCCGCCAGATTGAGCGCGAACTCAAGCTCATCGAGAAGCTGGAACTGGCCGGCTACTTCCTCATCGTCTGGGATATCGTGCGCTTCTGCCGTCGGCAGAATATTCTGTCTCAGGGACGCGGCTCGGCCGCCAACAGCGCGGTCTGCTATTCGCTGGGCATCACCGCCGTCGACCCCATCGCCATGGACCTGCTGTTCGAGCGCTTCTTGTCGGAAGAGCGCGGCGAGTGGCCTGACATTGATCTCGACCTGCCCAGCGGCGACGAACGCGAGCGCGTCATTCAATACGTCTACAGCCGTTACGGACAGCGTGGTGCCGCCATGACCGCCAACGTCATCACCTATCGCAACCGCATGGCAGCCCGCGAAATGGGGAAGGCCATTGGCTTCGATCCCGACACCTTGAAGACAATTGCCGCCGCCGTCGCCACCTGGGAATTCAAAGATGCGAACGACGCGCTCGACCGCCGCCTGCGCGATGCCGGACTCGACCTCACCCATCCCCGCATCCGCAAGTATTTCGAATTGTGCGTCGCCGTGCAGGACCTGCCGCGCCATCTCGGCCAGCATTCCGGTGGCATGGTGATTTGCCAGGGCCGCCTGGATTGCGTGGTCCCGCTCGAACCCGCTTCCATGCCCGGCCGCGTGGTGGTGCAGTGGGACAAGGAAGATTGCGCCGACATGGGCATCATCAAAGTCGACCTGCTCGGCCTGGGCATGATGGCCGCGCTCAAAGATTCCATCGACTTCATCCGCAAACATCAGCACCAGGAAGTTGATTTGGCGCACCTGCCTGCCGATGATCCGGCCGTCTACTCCGCGCTGCAATCCGCCGATACCGTCGGCATGTTTCAGGTGGAGAGCCGCGCCCAGATGGCGTGCCTGCCCCGGCTGCGTCCGCAACGCTTTTATGACATCGTGGTGCAGGTCGCGCTCATCCGTCCCGGGCCCATCGTGGGGCAGATGGTGAACCCTTTCCTCAAGCGCCGCCAGGGCCGCGAAGCGGTGACCTACCCCCACCCTTCGCTCGAACCAGTGTTGGAACGCACTCTTGGCGTGCCGCTGTTTCAGGAACAACTGCTGCGCATGGCCATGATCGCGGCCGGCTTCACTGGCGGCGAGGCCGAAGAACTCCGCCGCGCCATGGGCTTCAAACGCTCCCAGGCCCGCATGCAATCTATCGAAGAGAAATTGCGCACCGGTATGACCCGCAACGGAATTCCGCGCGAAGCACAGGAGCAGATCATTCTCTCCATCACTTCCTTCGCGCTCTACGGGTTTCCCGAATCCCACGCCGCCAGTTTCGCCCTCATCGCCTACGCCAGCGCCTACTTGAAATGCCACTACTTGAGCGCCTTCACCGCCGCGCTGCTCAACAATCAACCCATGGGGTTTTACAGTCCGGCAACGCTGGTGAAAGATGCGCAGCGCCACGGATTGCGAGTACTGCCTATTGACGTGACCAAGTCAGATTGGCTGTGTACCCTGGAAGCAGTTTCCGGTGAAGCAGTTTCAGGTTTCCAGTTTCAAGTTTCGAGTAAAGACAAAGACTCGAAACTTGAAACTGGAAACTCGAAACTGCCTCTCCGTCTCGGCCTCAACTATGTGCGCGGCCTGCGCGAGCCAGCGGCGCAAGCGCTGGTCCGAGAACGCAGCTTAGGAGCGTTTGCCTCCATCCAGGACCTGACCCGTCGCGTGCCAGAATTGCGCAAAGACGAACTCACCACGCTAGCGGAAATCGGAGCCCTGAACTCAATTTCAAGTTTCGAGTTTCAAGTTTCAAGTAAAAGCAAAGACTCGAAACTTGAAACTCGAAACTCGAAACTGCCTTGCTCGCCCCACCGTCGTGACGCGCTCTGGCAAGTAGAGCGGGCGGTGCGCGCCCCCGGACCCCTGCTGGAAGAACTGCCGGAAGACTTGCCCGCAACCGCCGCAGCCACGCCTCTACATGCGATGAACCACGAAGAGCGCCTGGTCGCCGACTTTCGCGGCACCGGTCTCACCGTCGGCCCGCACCCCATGGCCTACCGTCGCGTCCAGATGCAGGCCCAGGGCATTTACCGCGCCCTCGATCTGGCGAATATTCCCAATGGCCGCCGCATCCGCATTGGCGGCTGCGTGATTGTGCGCCAGCGTCCCGGCACCGCCAAAGGCATGATGTTTTTGAGCCTGGAAGATGAAACCGGAATCGCCAACGCCATCATCTCCCCTGATCTGTTGCACAAGAACCGGATGGTGCTCATCTCAGAACGGTTCCTGATGGTCGAAGGCATCCTGCAAAATCAAGACAATGTCATTCACGTCCGCGCCGAACGCGTCTCCCCGCTGTTCGTCACCGGAGCCGAAACCTCGTCCCACGATTTTCATTGATCGCGGGAAACCTGATCTCGGGAAGCCTGTGGTGGCGTCTCCCGCGGCGCTTCAAACCGATACCCGATCCCGCGCAACGTCCGCAAAAACTGCGGATGCCTGGGGTCTCGCTCAATCTTCTCCCGCAGCCGCCGTACATACACGTCGATCGAACGCGGCGTCACGTAGGCCGTGTCTTTCCACACTGCATCCAGTAACTGATCGCGCGTAAACACCCGGCCTCGATGGTTGGCCAGATACTCCAGCAAGCGGAATTCCCGCACCGTGGTCAACACTGTCTTGCCCTCAATCCGCACCGTCATCGACGAAACATCAATCTCCAAATCGCCAAACTGAATCACGTCCATCGTCGGCGACTCCTGCTGCCGACGCAGAATCGTCCGCACCCGCGCCAACAGTTCCCGCGGGCTGAAGGGTTTGGTCACGTAGTCGTCGCCGCCCAGGTCAAATCCGTGGATGCGGTCGGCCTCGCCCGTTTTCGCGGTCAGGAAAATTACCGGCACTCGCGCCAGACGTGCGGTCCGCCGGATTTCGCGGCACAAATCAAATCCGCTCGTGCCCGGCAGCATTACATCCAGCAAAAACAGCGCGGGACGCTCCTGCAGCGCTGCCCCGACCACTTGCGCTCCGGATGCGAAGGTCGCAACTTCGTACCCCGCCGAATGCAGGTTGTGTTCGATCAGCCGCGAAATGTCCAGGTCATCCTCGACCACGAAGACCAGAGTCCTGGCGGATGGCACGTTCTCTCGTTCTGCGAAATTCATGCAGCTCTCACCCCAAGCGCTTGCAATGACTGTGCGATCAATAACTATGCAGTTAATAACTGAGCAAGTAATGACTGGGCAATGAATGACTGCGCAATGAATGACCGGGCAATCGAATGTCCTACTCAGGCTTGAGTCTAGGCGGGTAATGTTGCGGAGATGTGTCTTGCGTGTGAATGCACGGTGAATTTCTGGCCCAACCGGGCGAGCGCCCCTAGCTGGACATCAATCGTTTGGGCACGTGTCGCAAGCTGCGTCCTTCAATCAGGCTGAACAGCTCTTCGGCCAGGTTCTTGGTATGGTCGCCCACCCGTTCCAGCGCCTGCGCCATCAGCAGCACGTCGAACCCCTGCATGTGCCGCTTTGCGTTGGCGCTCTGCAAGTGGCGCTGAAACAACCCATGGCAAATCTGGTCCACTTCGGTGTCCGTGCGCAGCACCCGGCGCGCGCATTCCAAGTCCCGCTCCAGAAAGCCCCGGTACATGTCATCCAGCATGCCGCACAAGATGTCCGCCATGGCCACCAATTGCACGCTATCCGCTTGCGCCAAGTGTGCCGGACGCGGCTGCAAATGTAGCGCCACGCTATACACCAGGTCGCCGATGCGTTCCAGATCCGTGATGAACTTCAGGCAAGCCAGCAGTTGGCGGGCCTTGGTCTCGCCCACCCGCGTGATCGCCGCCGGCATCCGCTCGTCAATCTGTCGTTCGATGTGGTCCAGTTCTTTTTCGCAATCGCGCGTGGCCAGGAAGGCAATGCGCGACGAGTTCACCAGCAGGTCTTTGGCGTTGTACACCGCGTCGCGTGCAATTAGCAGCGCCTTCAGCACCAGCGGCGTCAACTCGTCGCGCACCGTCGCATAACGCTTGGCCGCGTTGAGCGCGCGATTTGCGCCGACCCCTCGGGCAGCGTCGCCGGTGCGAGCAGCATTGGGCGCGTCGGCCGTGCGGGTTCCGCCAGCCGTGCGGGCACTGTCGGGCGGGTTGGCCTCGCGGGTTGCGCCGACCGCGCGAGTTGCACCAGTCGCGTCGGTCGTTCGGGCAGCGCCAGCCGTGCGCGCAGCGCCGACCGCGCGAGTTGCACCGACCGTGCGGGAAACGTCGGCCGCCCGAGTTGCGCCAGCCGCGTGAGTTGTGCCGGACGTGCCAGCAACGCCAGCAGCGCGGGCAGCGTTGGCCGCGCCAGCCGCGGGCGCCTTGCGAATCTTCGGTTTTTCGGACCGCCGCAGCGGTGCTTTTCCCAGGCTCACAGATATGAATCCACTTCGATCATATGCACACAATGTGAAAATGAGGTTAAAAATCCGTCTCCGCTAAATGGCGCGCGCCAGAGTGATGCACGCGCCAGAGTGACCCGCGCGCAAATGCGGCAAGCGGGCCGGTACAGTCCTGCGATACAAAGCGACCTTTCCATAATCCATCCTGCATGAATACTTCCGTGCCGGATAACGCGCGCTACAGACTAACCACGCGACCGCGAGACAGTTCGCCGGCGAACCACCCTCCCACATTTGTCATCCTGAGCGCCCCTCCTACAACTCCTAGAGCGCCGCAACATCCCCCGGCGCGAAGGACCTGCTTTCCGCTTCGACCCTCCTCCTCTCTTCTAATCCCCAGGCCTCCCCCCTTGCTCCGCCCCCCAGACCCCCCCTATCTCTATGATTACAAAGCCCCAATCTCCCGGGCATCCATTTCCCCAACACCCCCATCCAATAATTTAACTAACCGGTTAATCAAATCCGGGTGAGGAAGGTTTCTATGAAAAATGCAGTTCGATCGTTCGTTCTATTCGCTTCGGTAGCCGGGCTCAGCGCCGCTTCCTTGGCGCAGTCCGACGCTGCTGCCCGCGACGCCGTTGCCCGCTATGACCAGCCCACGCAGCAGGCCGTCGTCCAAAAGCTATCGAGTAAGTCCCAGTTCAAGAGCGTGAATGCCTCGGTGCAGGAAGGTATCGTCACTTTGACCGGCACCGTTCATCTCTATCAGGCCAAACTCGACGCCGCCGGTAAGGTCCGCAAGATGGATCATGTGCAAGGTGTGCGCAACCTCATCACCGTGGATGGCGAGCCCATTCCCGACCAGAAATTGCAGACGGACCTCAATCGCAAACTGAAGTTGGACCGCATCGGCTATTTCGACAACACCTTCAACTACATCACGGTGGCGGTGAAAGACGGCGTGGTCAGCGTGGACGGGGAAACCGCCAGCTATCCCGCGCGCGATTCCGCTCTTGCCCTGGTGCAGCGCGCCGAAGGCGTGAAGGACGTGGTCAACAACATCAAGATGCTGCCCAATTCGCTGTTTGACGACTCGATTCGCCGGGCGGCGGTGCGCGAACTTTATGGCGACAACGTTCTCGGACGCTATGCCAGCGACCCCGCGCATCCCATCCGCATCATCGTCGAAAACGGCCACCTCAGCCTCTATGGCACGGTGGAGCGCGAGATGGACAAGAATATTGCCGGCGTCCGCGCCAGCGGAGTCGAGGGCGCCTTCAGCGTCCAGAATAACCTGGTAGTCAGCCGCTAACTCGAAGCCTCAACTCTCTCCTTGGGCACGGCCAACCAGCCGTGCCTTTTTTTTGCCTACCCCGGAGGCCAGCTCAAATCGCGCCCGCCCACCAGATGCACGTGCAGGTGAAACACCGATTGGCCTGACCGCGGTCCCACGTTGGTGACCGTGCGGTAACCGTCCTCAATGCCGCGCTCGCGAGCAATCTGCGCCGCCGCCAGATGGCACCTCCCGATCATCTCCGCGTGCTCGGCCCCCGCTTCCTTCAATCCCGCTAAATGCTTTTTCGGCACGATCAGCACATGCGTCGGCGCCTTCGGGTCAATGTCTTCAAAGGCGTACACCTGCTCGTCCTGGTACACCAGCTTCGACGGAATCTTCCCGTCAATAATCTTGCAGAATAAGCAATCAACCATGTACGCTAGGGTACCAGAAGTGCAAGTCGAAGCCGCTCACCCGAAAACATCGAGCCAAGATGGAGCAACACCACCCAAAGCGGTGCGGGCGACTTAGCTGTGTGTCCGCCGGGGGCTTCGCTACAATAGCCTCTTCAAAGCGTCTTGCGCTAGACTAGTCCATCCACGCACCAGAGGAATTCAAAGTGAGAATCGACCACTTAACTGTTACGAATTTCAGCGGATTTGCGCAACGGTAATTTGCCTTCAATCCGCGCTTCAACCTGCTCGTCGGCGATAACGCCACCGGGAAGACATCTGCGCTGGATGCCGTTTCTATCGCGCTAGGGAGCTGGTTCCTGGGCCTTAGAGGGTATGCAACCCCTATTGGTATCGCAGCGGAACAAGTTCACGTGGTGCCTCACTCCCACCCGGACAGTTGGTCTTTTGAAAAACAGTTTCCCTGCCGGATCGAGGCCCGAGGTCTGGTCACCGGAAGCCTCCTCGATTGGGCAAGGGAATTATGCCATGAGGGAGGACGGACAACCACTGCGGAGGCTCGAAACATCAGTGACGCTGCGAGGAAGGCTGAACAGAACGTCAGAAATGGCGAGAGTATTACTCTGCCGCTCATCTGCACCTATGGCACCGAAAGACTTTGGTTTGAGTCCACCCATAGGATCAGCAAGAAGCAGCCCCCCCAAAACACTGGATTGCCGTCGCGACTTGATGGTTACAAAGACTGTATCGATTTCACAATTCAGGGGTCTTCCCTGGTGGAATGGGTCCAGGCGGAAGTTTCTGCCGGCCAGCAGCAAAAAGAAGAGACGATTGCCTGGGGAGCATTCAAGAAATCGATCATCCAATGTGTTGAAACGCCACATCGGTGTACTATGACGAGCGCTACAAAGATCTCGTCGTCGATACCAAGCATTACGGCCCTCACCTCTTCAAGAACCTGAGTGACGGACAGCGTATTGTGCTTACGCTTGTCGGGGATTTAGTTCGGCGGGCAGCCACCCTAAATCCCCATCTTGCGGATCGCGTCATCCAGGAAACCTCTGGCGTTGTCCTCATCGATGAATTGGACTTGCATCTTCATCCTAAGTGGCAGCGTCACGTGGCTCAAGACCTTAAAAACACTTTTCCAAATATTCAATTTATTGCTACTACACATTCGCCGCAATTAATCGGAGAGACTCCAACCGAAGAGGTCATCCCTCTCAGCGATGGAGAAGCCACCAACCCTGCCCAATCCTTTGGAATGGACTCAAACTGGATTCTACAACACGTGATGGGCGTAGAAGACCGGGATCCTAGCATTAAACGCAGGATCGACGAGATCGAACGTTTGATCGGCGATTTGAACTTACAAGCTGCAAAGAACAAAATCGTCGAGATCCGTTCAGAGATCGGCAATCATCGCGACCTGGTTCGCTTTTCCGCCCAAATTGACCGGCTTGGCGACAAACATCAGTGAGACGAATTATCAAGCTCTCGGAGCCGGAGGCACTTCGGTCTTGGAAGAAAGCGAACGCCCCAGCGCCACAAAACCTTACTTATAACAATCTTACTAAAGCTCCAGTCAAGAGTCAAATGCTACTGGAGCAAGGCTACTTGTGTGCCTATACGATGCTTAGAATCGATACCATAGACGACTGTCACATTGAGCACATCGCACCGCAGAGCCAAGCCAACCAACCGCCCCAAAATGAAATCGATTACAACAACCTGCTTGCCTGCATCCCAAGCAACACTCCTGGCCACCGGCCAGGAATATCCATCCCGTATGGTGCAAACGTCAAGGCCAACGTAACCGTGGACGAAGACAGTTTTGTGTCGCCTCTCCACCCGGATGTCGAAGATCGATTTCAATACCGGCCGGACGGTACTGTGTCTCAAGTTGACGCTGCCGCGGAAAACACAATCAGGATTCTTGCCCTGAATCACTCCGCGCTGCGGGAACTTCGGAAAGCCGCGATTGACGAACGCGTCTGGGGCGCGGAAATACTGACCGCCGACCAAGCGGACCAACTCTCTCACAGAATCATGGACGCTGATCGAGATGGGAGAATCCCAGAGTTTTGTTTGGCAATATCACAAGTAGCCGCATGGTACGCGGGAGCGAAGAGAAAGCCAGCTGATCAACTCGGCTAACCCGAAATCCAAGAGAGTTCTGTAGAAGTGATTTAGTCTGGGTTATGCAATACACAGAGGGCTTGACCCCCTCAGTCCACTCTAACCAGAAACACTTCCCCCTCGGGAGTCTTAGTCTCACTTACTAACTGTTGGGCGCGCACGCGGTCATCGCCCGCCACTCTTACCCGCACCCACCATCCCCCCGCCGGGCTTTCGAAGCTCTGCACTTTGGCGGAGTGGTAGCGACGCGCCAGATGCCGCACTAGTTCGTCCGCGGTACCCTCTTCGGCAATCGACCCGATCTGCACCGTCCAGCGCCCGCCCGTATCCAGTGGCGCCGGCGCTTTCAACACCTCCAGCCGCACCGGCGCAATCCCCGCTCGATACACATCAATCGCTTTGGCCGCCGCCATCGACAAATCTACAATCCTGCCCGGCACAAACGGTCCACGGTCATTGATCCGCACCAGCGCCGAACGCCCGGTCTTGCTGTTTGTTACCCGCACAATCGAGCCCATCGGCAGTGTCAAATGCGCCGCCGTCATCGCGTTCATGTTATAGACTTCGCCGTTCGCAGCCTTGCGATTGTGATAAGGCGGGCCATACCAGCTCGCCGTCCCGGTTTCAACATAGATGGGTTTCGCGCCCGCAGGGATCCCCGCATCGAGGTCGCCCGCATCTCTCTCAACGCCAACACCTTTCGGTGGAGTGGTTTCGGATTGCGTCTGTGCTTCGGTCTGAACCGACGGGATCGCAGGCGGCGGCGGAGTTTTTACCCGCGCCTGCTTATGGCCGCCGCAGGCGCTCGCGAATCCGAGCAGCGCCACCACCAAAGCAATGGAAACTCCGCGCGCTAGTCCGCCCACTAGTCCGCGCACTAGGTTTTCGGTGTGTGCTTCTCGATGGTGTCGGCCAGATCTTTCAGCTTGTCCGCCGCCACTCGCATCGCTTTGCTTGAGTTGTTGCGGATCGCCGGCACTAACTCGTCGTTGAGGAACTTGAGCAGCTCCGCCGACTCTTTCTCTACGGTTTCGGCCATGCCGGCCACCGATTTGTTCACGCGTGCCGACGCTTCCTCGACCTTGCGGTTGAAGTCGTTCATCAGGGTCCCTTCCGATAGCAAAAATGTAGTCCACGCAAATGCGGACACCAGGCACGCTCATTATGTCGCGCTCCCGCGTCGTGGTCAATTGGCGAGTCTGAGGCTGCCCGCTTCGGTACAATCCTGCTTCATGCCAAAACTGCAAGCCAGCCCGCGCCCGACGATTGCCACGCCCTCCGCGCGCCGCTCGTTCCAGCGCCGCCTGCTCGCCTGGTATGACGTGCAGAAGCGCGATCTCCCCTGGCGCGCCGACCGCGATCCCTACCGCGTGTGGCTTTCGGAAATCATGTTGCAACAGACGCGCGTGAATGCCGTGCTCGACCACTACCGCCGCTTTCTCAAACGCTTTCCCGATCTGCGCACTCTGGCCGCCGCCCGCGAGCCTTCGGTGCTGGCGGCGTGGAGCGGCCTGGGCTACTACCGCCGCGCCCGCATGTTGCATGCCGCCGCCAAACAAGTTGTCCGTGAATACAGGGGCCGCTTCCCCTCCACCGCCACTGAGCTTCGCAAACTTCCCGGCATCGGACGCTACACCGCCGCTGCCATCGCCAGCATTGCGTTCGGCGAACCCGCAGCCGTGGTCGATGGCAATGTGCAGCGCGTTCTCGATCGCTTGCTCGGCCGCAACCTCTCCGAGAACGAAGTCTGGGACCAGGC
>JANYBT010000009.1 GCA_025360645.1 Acidobacteriaceae bacterium
GGGCGGGGTCGAGATTTGCTGCGAGTGCGGGGTCGGGCGGCGCCAATTTGGATCCCAGTGCGATGGCGCGGCGGACGCACGATATTTTGTCGGCGCAATAGGTGGCGTCGGCGCCCGGCAGGTCGTCCCAGAACGCGTGCAGATTGGAGCACTTGGGCTGGGCGTCGGGCGACTTCGCGGGTTCGCAGAAGTGCACGAAGTTGCCGCCGGCATCGCCCGAGGGGTCCGACTGGCTGACTCGAGTCGTGGAGTGGAGCGGTTGGTGGATGTCGCCGACCAGGTGCAGCAGCCACGCCAGATCGTACGACTTGAGCAGATTGAGCTTGGCTTTCTGCTTGGGGTCGGCGGGGTCGGGAGTGGCCAGGACAGCGCGCAGGGCGGCGATTTGAGTGATGGCATTGGGCGCGGGAGTGTCAAAGCGGGGCGCGCCGGGCTCGGCGTAGTCGGGCAGGTCCACGAAGTGCCAATACTTGTGGCGGAGGCGGTCGGTGTAGCCGATATTCTGCGCGGACATTGAGCCGGGAGCATTGTCAGGGATGTTGCCGCCGCCCGAGCCGTCGTCGGTAAAGTAGTTGCTGCCCTTGATGTCGTCGGGCCAGGTGGCGGCGATCATGAACAGCATCATGTCCTGCGTTTCTTGCGACGCTTTGGAAGACTCGTTCGGGAGATGGGCCACCCAGCAAGCGTAGTCGGGATTTTTCTGCAACAACTCGCGGATGCGGGCCTTCGCGGCGGGAGTCAGCTTCTGGTAGGCGACATAGTCCACCGTCATGTGGCCGATGGGTCCCCAGGCGAACGCATGGGTGGGAAGGAGAGCGATGCAGAGGGCGAAAACCCAGAGCAGACGAAGGTGCTTCATGGTGACTCCTTGAGTGTGAGGGAGATGCGCTGAAAGTATCATAAAGAGGGGGCGAGAGAGTCACGGACGAGGGGTGGGATCGGGCACGCTTTTGTAAACCCTCGCTGAAGCGGAGCGTGAACGGGGCACCCCGAGTACCCGGGACGGTTGTTTATACTGTAAGTAAGCATCCAAATCTATACTGTAGGGAAGCATTCAAACAGGCTGAGGATCAGGCTCGAACGCCATTCGCTGGTCACGTAGCGGGTGGTCGCAGACCGGGGGCATCTACGCAAACGAGTACTCCAATCGAAAGCCAGGCTGAGGTTTCCGCGCGGGGGTGGAGCGCGCTGCCGCCGGAGTATGCCCTGCCTGCGGTGACGCCGACGCTGGCGGAGGCGCAGGAGTATTGCGCGCGCCTGGCCCGCTCGCACTACGAAAACTTTTCGGTGGCGTCGTGGTTTTTGCCGGCGCGCTTGCGGCAGCATTTCTTCAATGTGTACGCCTACTGCCGAATTTCCGATGACCTGGGGGACGAAGTCGACGACGCGGCGGCTTCGCTGCAACTGCTTGGGGAATGGCAGTGTGAACTGGATGCGTGCTATGCCGGGAACCCGCGGCATCCGGTGTTTGTGGCGCTGGCGGAAACGGTCAAGACCTTTGACATTCCCAAGCACGAATTTGCGGACCTGCTGCAAGCCTTTCGGCAGGACCAGACTGTGACCCGCTATGAGACGTTTGCCGATGTGCAGAACTACTGTGTGTATTCGGCGAACCCAGTGGGGCATCTGGTGCTTTATTTGTGCGGGTATCGCGATGCGGAGCGGCAGCGGCTTTCTGACTGCACCTGCACCGCGCTGCAACTGGCAAACTTCTGGCAGGACGTGAGCGTGGATTTCGAGAAAGGCCGCATCTACCTGCCGCTGGAAGACATGCGGCGGTTTGAGGTGAGTGAAGACGACCTGCGAGCGCAGCGGAATACGCCCGAGTTCCGCCACATGATGAAATTCGAAGTGGAGCGGGCGCGGGAGTGGTTTGCACGCGGGTTGCCGCTGATTGGGCAGGTGGATCGCGAACTGGCCCTGGACCTGGACCTGTTCAGCCGCGGCGGGATGGAAATCTTGAACGCCATCGAGAAACAGGACTTTGCGGTGCTGGGACGACGGCCCTCGATTTCCAAAGCGCGCAAGCTGGCTCTGGTGGCGCGCGCGGTATTGGGGAAGCTGCGATGAGCGCCGTGGCCGAGAGCATTCCCACGCGATACGCTCCGACGGCATCGCAACTGGCGATGGCAGCGTCGGTGTGCCGAGGAATTGCCCGTTCGGCAGCGAAGAATTTCTATTACGGGTTCATGGTGTTGCCGCGGCGGAAGCAGAACGCGCTGTGCGCGGTGTATGCGTTCATGCGGCGCTGCGATGATATTACCGACGATCCGGGTCTGCCCCTAAACGAGCGGCGGGAAAAGCTGGCGGCGTGGATTGCGGCGGTGCATCGCGCGGTGGAGGGTGTCGCGACCGACGAACCGGTACTGCTGGCGCTGGCCGATGCGCAGCAGAAATACAAGATTCCAGTCGAGTTGCTGGACCAGCTGGCTTATGGGACGGCGGCGGACTTGAGCGAACCGCGGCCCGGCGCAGGGCTGGCGGCCAGCTATCGCACTTTCGACGACTTGATGCGCTACTGCTATGGAGTGGCGTCGGTGGTGGGACTGGTGTGCATTCGTATTTTTGGGTATCGCGATCCCGCGGCCGAACCGCTGGCGGCGCGGCTGGGACAAGCGTTTCAACTGACCAACATCTTGCGCGACGTGAAAGAGGACGCGGAGATGGGCCGGGTGTATTTGCCCGAGGAAGACTTGACGCGCTTTGGTGTGGCGGCGGCATCGTTGCGCGAACCCGATAAGGAGAGGCTGCGGCCCCTACTGGCGATGGAAGCAGATCGGGCGCGAGAGTTTTATTGCGCTGGGCAGGAGTTGCTGCCGCTCATCGACGACGACAGCCAGCCCGCGCTGTGGGTCCTGATGACGATCTACTCGCAACTGCTGGAGAAGATTGCCGCCCGCAACTATGACGTATTTACAGAGAAGGTCCGGCTGAGCGCCTGGCAGAAAGCGGCGGTGCTGGGCCGCGGGTTTGTGAAGCACCTGTTCTAATGACAGCGACTCCCCAGCAAAACACAGTGGCGATCGCCGGCGGAGGACTCGCTGGACTGGCGGCGGGATGCGCGCTGGCGGAGGCGGGCTTCCGCGTGACGCTGCTGGAGAAGCGGCCGTTTCTAGGCGGGCGCGCTTCGTCCTATGAACTGCCGGGCACGGGCGAGATTGTGGACAACTGCCAGCACGTGTTGCTGGGTTGCTGCACCAACCTGATGGATTTCTACCGGCGCACCGGAGTGGAGAAGAAAATCCGCTGGTACGACGAGTTGACGTTTCTGGAGCCGGGGGGACGGGCCTCAGTGATCGGGCCGTCGGCCTTGCCTGCACCGCTTCACAACTCCTGGTCGTTTCTGCGAGCGCCGATGCTGGGGTTAGTTGACAAGTTGAGCATTGCGATGGCGTTGGTGGCGCTTGCGCCTTCGCTCCCGGCTGACAGAGGCGAGTCGTTTTTGCAATGGTTGCGGCGTCACGGGCAGACGCAGGCGGCGATTGACCGCTTCTGGAATCCGATCATGGTGAGTGCGTTGAATGAAGAACTGGACCGGATGTCAGTGCCGTACGCGGCGCAGGTGATTCGCGAGTCGTTCATGAAGTCGGCGGCGGCGGGTCGCATGGGGGTGCCGTGCGTGCCGCTGACCGAGTTGTATAGCGCAGCGGGGGACTACATTCGGCAGCGGGGCGGGGAAGTGCGGCTACGAAGTGCGGTGAGCGGGTTTCAGGGGGCGGAGGAAAAAGTCACAGTGCGCGGCGATGGGTGGACCGAGGAATTCGACAACCTGGTGCTGGCGATGCCGTTTGATGGACTGGCGCGGGTGTTGCCGGAGAGCGCCGAAGCCGCGCCCTTGCGCAAGATGCTGGCGAATTTTGGATCGTCGCCGATTACCGCAATCCATATTTGGTTCGATCGCGAAATCAGCGATCTGGACCACGCCGTGCTGCTCGATCGGACTATCCAGTGGATGTTCCACAAGTCGCGATTGATTGAGCGGCGCGAGAGGGGCGGCGGAAGCTACGTGGAGTTGGTGGTGAGCAGTTCGAAGACGCTGGTGGAGAAATCGCGCGCGGAGATCGTCGAGTTGGCGCTGAGCGAGTTGCGGGAGTTTTTCCCTGGCGCCCGCGACGCGCAAGTGGTGAAGAGCACGGTGATCAAGGAAGTGCATGCGACGTATTCGCCGCGGCCGGGAGTGGACCTGTATCGTCCTCATGCGGCGAGCCCGTGGGAGCGTGTGTTCTTGGCTGGAGACTGGACCGCGACTGGGTGGCCCGCAACCATGGAAGGCGCGGTAAGGAGCGGCTATTTGGCGGCCGAGGCGCTGGCTGAATCGGCTGGCTCGGAGAATGCAAAGTTCCTGATCCCGGACTTGGCGGCCACCGGCCTGATGCGATGGTTCGAGTAAAGCCGAACTCCGCACGCCGTCTCATTTTTTTCGAGCGGGGCGGATGGCGTGAAACGTCATTTCGTCCGCGATACTCCGCGTCCGCTGTTTCCATTCGAAAAACAGTTCGGCATAGGTCTGGGTGATGTAGTGCTCGGGCCCGATGCCCAGTGTTTGAGCGGTGCGGTCAATCCAGCGCGACGGGCCTTCGATCTCGCCGAAATCGCCGATGGGAGTGTGGTCGAAGACCACATGCCCCAGGCCATCCGACCACTCGGCCCGGAATTTCTCATAGCGGAATGCAGGAGCAAAACCGAGAGCGAGCAGGATGGCATCCATCTTGCCGCCATCGGCGACTTTGGTTTCGGTCTCAATCCGCGTCTTGTGCGCGCCCGCGATGCCTTTGGCTTTGTGCGTGAGCACCCACTCCGCGCCGTATTTGCGCAGCCGCAACAACTCCCCGCGCTTGCGCAAGACCTGGCCGGGAAGATCGTAAAGCGTGTTGAGTTCACGCGTGCGCCTGGTCTGCAGGTGGAAGCCGGCGGCGAGCAAGCGACGCGTCCATGCAAGCGGAGTGCCGGTCAAGCGGAATTTGATTTCAATCTCTGGGTGCGAGGCCATGAAAACTTTGGAAATTTTGAATACTGGTTCGCGTCGTCGCGCTCAACTAAACATTGGCAGCTTTACCAAATCATTGGCGGGCACCGTTTCCGTGGGATGTCCGGCCTTTCGCCACGCCCGCAGACCGCCGGCGATGACCACCGCATTGAAGCCCATTTCTCGAAGCAGATGCGCCACCCGGGCGCTAGTCGCGTCTTTTGCTCAAGTACAGTAGAGATAAACCTCTCGCTCCCTGGGCAAGTTTTTGACTTCCTCTTCCAGGTTGTTGGGCTCAATGCGGATGGAACCGTGAATGCGTTCTGAGCCGGCGTCGTAATATCCATGACTGCGCACGTCCACGATCATCGGGCGCGGGTCGCCATTCGCGGTCTGGGCCAGGTCATCGACACTGACTCGCGGCACCAACCCGTACACGCGGTACTTCCGGTAAAGATAAATGCGATACAGGACATACAGCACAATGCCAGCGATCAGGACGACTTCTATGGACTGGCCCGCGGTGCGCAAGCCCTGGGTAATGGCTTTCAAGAAACGGCTAAAGATGTAGCCCAGGGTGCCATAAGTCAACACGTACAGCGTGGTGCCCATGGCATCGTAAGCGAGGAAGGTGGCGGGCCGCATCCTCATGCTGCCGGCCAACGGGGGCGACATGGTGTTGACGCCGGGAATGAACTTGGCGAAAAGCAAAGTCCGCTTGCCACGCTTATAAAAATATTCGGCCGAGCGCAGGATGCAGGTTTCCGGATTCGCGGACAAGCGGCACAGCACGCCGAGCAAGGCCCATCCACTGAACTTGCCCACGCTATACATGAGCGTGTCGCCAATCAGCATGGCCAGGAAGGCCGAGCCAAACGCCAGGAATGGGTTC
>JANYBT010000150.1 GCA_025360645.1 Acidobacteriaceae bacterium
GGCTTTGGTGGCGGAAAAGACCGGATATCCGGTGGACATGCTTGATCTGGACTTGGATCTGGAAGCGGATTTAGGAGTCGATACTGTCAAACAAGCGGAGGTCATGGCGACCATTCGCGAGGCGTATGGCATTGCGCGCGATGACAAAGTTAAATTGCGCGACTACCCCACCCTCGCCCACGTGATCCGGTTTGTGCATGAGCGGCGGCCCGACCTCGCCACCGCAGCCCTCGCCCCGGCGGTTGCAGAAACCAGGGAGGCGGTCACGCCCCCCGCAACACGCATTACTCCATCAGGCGTTACCGCACCAAGCGTTACCCCATCAGGCGTTAGCTTGCCTCACGAGGGCGCCGGCCATCCAGTCGCCATCAATCTAGTCGCCGTCGATCCAGTTAAGGAGCGCATCCTGACCTTGGCTGAGGGAAAGACCGGGTACCCCAGGGACATGCTCGACCTGGACCTCGATCTGGAAGCGGACCTCGGAGTGGACACCGTAAAGCAGGCGGAAATGTTAGCGGCGGTGCGGGAAATCTACGGCATCGCTCGCGACGACAGCCGCAAGCTGCGGGACTACCCCACCTTGGCGCATGTCATCCGATTTGTGTATGAGAAGCGTCCCGACTTGGTCGGCGCTGAGGCAGCGTCTGGCAGCATCATTCAGTCGCCCCCGTCGGCAGCCAGTCCCGCTTCCGCCCCAGAAATTGCCAACGACCCGATTCGCGAGAAAATCCTCGAGATCGTGGCCGAAAAGACAGGCTATCCCAAAGACATGCTTGATTTGGATCTTGATCTGGAAGCCGACTTGGGAGTGGACACGGTCAAGCAAGCCGAGGTTTTTGCGTTGGTACGCGCGGCCTATAACATTCCGCGCGATGAGAACATGAAGCTGCGGGACTTCCCGACCCTGGCGCATGTGATTCAGTTTGCGCGCGAGAGATCGGGACAGCTGAGCGTACCCGGTACCCCCACAGCATCTCCACAGAAGCCAGCGAAGGATTCGCAGCGGCCAGCCGCGTCTCCTGCCAGTTCAGCGACGACGCCGGTCGCCCCCGCTCTCGCAAGTTTTGATGCGGCCAACCGAATTCCTCGCCGCGTGCCCGTGCCCAACCTGCGCCCGGCACTCACTCTTTGCAAACCAACAGGAGTAACCCTGAGCGCGGGAAGCCGCGTCGTGGTGATGCGGGACAAGGGCGGGGTGGCGGAGAAATTGTCACAACGTCTGACCAAGCTAAAGGTTGAGGTGCTGCGCCTGGAGGCGTCGGATGCGGAGGCGGTCGCCGAGCAACTCAAGGGTTGGCTGGCCACTGGTCCCATTCAGGGAGTCTATTGGCTTCCCGCGCTGGACAATGAGGGAAATCTCAACGGCATGGACTTGGCGACATGGCAGGAGGGCCTGCGAGTCCGCCTGAAATTGTTCTACACCACCATGCGCGCTTTGTATGAGCAGGTTGCGGCACCGGGCACTTTCCTGGTGTCGGCGACTCGGCTGGGTGGGCAGCACGGCTATGACGAAGCCGGGGCGGTCGCGCCCATGGGTGGTGCGGTTGTGGGCCTCACCAAGACCTACAAGCGGGAGCGGATGGATGCCCTGGTGAAAGCGGTCGATTTCGAAGCGGCCTGCAAGCCGAGGGAAGTCGCCGATCTGCTGCTGGAAGAAACGCTGCGCGATCCTGGGGCCATCGAAATCGGCTACCAGGGAGGGCAGCGCTGGACAGTGGGCCTGCAAGAACAGCCCGCGAGCGACGGCCAGCCCGGCCTCACCCTCGACAAGAACACCATCTTTGTGGTCACTGGAGCGGCGGGCAGCATCGTCTCCGCCATCACCGCCGATTTGGCGGCGGCTTCCGGCGGTACGTTCTACCTGCTCGATTTAGTGCCCGAACCCGATTCCGCAAATCCCGACCTCAAGCGCTTTGTAAGCGACAAAGAGGGCCTGAAGCAGGATCTGTTTGCGCGCCTGAAAGCAAGCGGCAAACGCGCCACTCCGGCGTTGGTCGAAAAGGAGCTGGTCGCTCTGGAGCGGGCGCACGCCGCCTGGAGTGCCATCTCCGCAGTTCGGGCAGCGGGCGGTACCGCACACTACTTCAGCGTCAATCTCACCGATGCAGAGAGTGTCGCGAGCGTGATCCAGCAAGTGCGCGAGCGCAGTGGTCGCATTGATGTGCTGTTGCACGCCGCCGGCATCGAACGCAGCCACTTCCTGCCCGACAAGGACCAGCGCGAATTCGATCTGGTCTTTGATGTAAAGAGCCACGGCTGGTTCCACCTGCTGCGCGCCATCGGCGACATGCCGCTGGGTGCGACGGTGGCTTTCAGTTCGATCGCAGGCCGCTTCGGCAACGGAGGCCAGGCCGATTACAGTTCCGCGAACGACCTGCTGTGCAAGATCACATCCAGCTTTCGCACTACGCGTCTGGCCACACGTGGCATCGTGGTCGACTGGACGGCGTGGGGCGGCATCGGCATGGCCACCCGCGGTTCCATCCCCAAGATGATGGAGTTGGCAGGGATCGACATGCTGCCGCCAGAAGCCGGCATTCCTTTGATCCGCCGGGAACTGACCACCGGAGGGACGCGAGGTGAAATTGTGGTCGGCCAGCGACTCGGGATTTTGCTCGACGAACTGGATCCGACCGGCGGCCTGGATATCACCTCAGTGGATATTCCGGGCGCGCAGGAGCGGCGGGCCAACGGTCCGATGATCGGAACCGTGACCGCCATGGGAGTTCGCCGGGGCCTGACGGTTGAGACTGTGCTCGACCCAGCCGTGCAAGCGTTCCTGCATGATCACCAGATCGAAGGTACGCCAGTACTGCCGGGAGTGATGGGCATGGAGGCTTTTGCCGAAGTGGCTCAGTGGATGCTTCCCGGCTGGCAGGTCGAAGCCATCGAGGATGTAAACTTCCTGGCGCCGTTCAAGTTCTACAGAAAGGAGCCGCGCACGGTTACCATCGAAGCGGTGTTTCGTCCTCAAGGCGACGAGATCATCGCGGATTGCCGCTTGACTGGACAACGGCTGCTCCCGAACCAGACGGAACCGCAAGTCACCACTCATTTCACGGGCCGGGTGCGGTTGACTCGACGTCCCAGCGAAGTAGCGGCCGCGCCGGCGATGAGTACGCCGAACGGAGCGATGGTCGAAGCCGCCGATATCTATCGGGTTTACTTTCACGGCCCCGCCTACCAGGTGTTGGAGAGGGCCTGGTGGGATGGCGAACGCATGGTGGGCCAGATGGCGACCGGCCTGCCCGAGAATCATCACCCATCCGAGCGGCCGACCGTGACCAATCCCAGGCTGATTGAGCTTTGCTTTCAGGCGGCGGGGCTGTGGGAACTGGAAGTACACGGGCGCATGGGACTGCCCCAGCAGGTGGCGGAACTCCGCTTGCTGCACATCCCCGACCCGGCGGACGGCCGATTGTATGCCGTCGTAACGCCCGATGCTGAAGCAGGAAGCTTCGCTGTAGACGTGTTGACTGCTGTTGGAACCCGTTGCATGCGCTTGATGGGCTACCGCACGGTAACGCTGACAGACGGGGTGGATCGCGAATCGTTGCAAACCTTGCAAGCGGCCATGACCCCGGCTATGACCCTGCACCCCGCGATGGCGTAACCAATTGCGAGAGACTCGCAGGGATTGGAGGATTTATGAATCACGACTTCCAACGCGTGGCGCTGGTCAGCCGCAGTGCTGCCGCAATGCGTTTCATCCTGGCAGTCCGCGAATTCAATCAAGAGCACAATACGCAGTTGCGAACCATTGCTCTGTACACCGAGAACGACCGCCAAGCCATGTTCGTCCGGGAAGCCGACGAGGCGGTGCTTCTCGCGGCGGCTTCGCCCACTGGCTTTGGCATCCATCCGCTCAAGCGCAGTCACTTTGACCTCGGCCAGATCAAACGGGCGTTGCAGGCATCCGGTGCAGAAGCGCTGTGGGCGGGATGGGACGTGGCCGCCCAGCACCTGGAACTGGCGGACCTATGCCGCGATCTTGGCATTGTTTTCATTGGAGCGGAAGCTGACCTGATGCGGCGTCTGGCGGACCGAATCGCCGCCAATCGTCTGGCCGAGCAAGCGCAAATCCCGGTGGTGCCCTGGAGCGGTGGCCCGGTGGAAACTCTCACTGAGGCGAAGCGCCAAGCCAAGCGTCTGGGCTATCCGCTGCTGGTGAAGGCCGCATCCGGTGACGGCGGGCAGGGAGTTCGCTGTGTCTATGCGGCAAGCGAGCTTCCCGATGCTTTCGAGAGCGCTCGCACCGAGGCCTTCGAGGCTTTCGGAAATCCCACTGTCTTTATCGAGCAACTAGTGCAGGCAGCGCGGCACGCCGAGGTTCAGATCGTCGCCGATCATGACGGGACGACATGGTCTGCGGGGGTGCGGGACTGCACCATCCAGTTCCGCCACCAGCGAGTCCTGGTAGAAGCGCCTTCGCCTGCGTTGTCAGCGGAACAAGATCAGGCGGTGCGCGAGGCGGCAGTGAAGTTTAGCCAGGCAATCGCCTATTCCAGCGTGGGCACGGTGGTCTTTTTGCATCAACCTAAGACGCAGGCGATTTGGTTTCTGGAGATGAACCCTGGGTTGACGGTTGAGCATGCGGTCACCGAATGCACTTCGCAGATCGATCTGGTGAAGTTGCAGCTTCACGTGGCGCGGGGCGGCCGTTTGGAAGGAAAGCCTCCCGTTACCACCGGCCATGCCATTCAAGTTCGTCTCACCGTGAAGGAACCCCACAACTCGGTGGATGCGGCGCACACTACTATTCAGCGAATGACGCTGCCAAATGGGCCGGGAATAAGAATCGACACAGGTGTCGCCGAGGGCGATGCCATGCCGCCGGATGGCGACGCCATTTTGGCCACGATCGGGGCACGCGGCCAAGACAGAAAAGAAGCGATTTCCCGCCTGCAACGAGCCTTGCGGCAGACGGTAGTGGTGGTGAAAGGCGGCGAAAGCAACAAGGCGTTCCTTTTGGAGTTGCTGAATCGCACCGAGTTGCAGCGGGGAGAAGTGGAGATCGGCTGGCTGGATCGCGTGGCGGCGAGCAGTGAACATTCCTCGCGGCAGTTCGCCGACATTGCTCTAATCGCAGCTGCCATTGAAGCTTACGATGCTGAACTGGCGGCGGAGCAGGCGCGATTTTATGCCTCGGCGGCACGGGGCCGGCCGCGGGCGACAAGTGAAGTCGGCCACACCGTGGAATTAATCCATCGCGGGCAATCTCACTCGATCAAGACGTATCGCCTGGGGCCCCAATCGTATCGCGTGGAGGAGGCAGGGGTGCGTCTGGATGCTCGCATTGACCGCGCCGGCCGTTTTGAATACTGGCTTACCGCACTCGGGCAACGCTTCCACATCGTTTCGGTGGTCGAAGGGCGAAATTGCCGGTTCGAAGTGGACGGCTTGTCGCACAGCATGGAACGAGGCGGCGGTGGATTGGTGCGGGTTGCGGCACCGGCGGTGGTGGTTTCAGTGATGGTGAAGGCTGGCGACCAGGTAGCGGCCGGTGATCGCGTAGCCGTGCTGGAAGCCATGAAAATGGAGACGGTAGTTTTCGCTCCATTTGCGGGAACGGTCCGGCAAGTGATGGTGCTGCCCAATGTGCAAGTGGACACGGGAACCCCGCTGCTATGGATCGAATCCCACGGCGACGATGCCGCCGTCGCCTCGGAACGCGTGATCCTGGGCGCCTCGCTGGCTTCCCGTCCAGATGCGAAGACGTTTCCTTCGCGTTGCCGGCAAAGCCTGGAGGAACTGCGCCAGTTCATCCTGGGCTTTGATGTGGATCCACACCACTCCGCGGTTCTGCTCGCGGACTGGAGCCGGCACTGTCCCGCCTATAACGACGAAATCATACAGATCGAAGATGAGATTCTCAGCATCTTTGTCGATAACTGCTCCCTGTTTGATCGCCAGCCGGAAGGGCACGATTTGGATGAAAGCGAATTGCCCAGCGCCGAAACCTGCCTCTTCTCCTACTTGTCTTATTTGCGCACCCTGGAGACCCGGGGCGAAGGACTCCCCCCCGCGTTTGTCGCCTCGCTTAGTCGCGCGCTGGCTCATTACGGGGTGAGCACGCTGGATCAGTCCCCGGAACTCGAAGAAAGTTTGCTATGGATTTTTAGATCGCATCAACGGGTGGAACAGCAGACCGCGCAAATTCTGAGCCTGCTGGAACGGCGTCTGCGGAGCGTCCATACCCTGGCGCCGCACGCCCCAGAGTCTTTTCGCACCCTTCTCGAACGCATGATTGCCACCACCCGTGGGTTCTCCACCGCGGTCAGCGACATGGCTCGGGAAGTTCGCTATCGCTATTTCGATCAACAAGGGTTCGAGGCCGCTCGAAAACAGGTCTATGCGCAAGTGGAACAGAACCTGGCCTATCTCGCGGCCAACCCGGCAGCGGCGGACCGCTCCGAAAAAATGGCCGCGCTGGTCGAGTGCCCGCAGCCGTTGATCGGCATGTTTGCGGGCCGCTTTCAGGATGCCCCCGCGGCATCGGGCAGGCTGATGCTGGAGGCCCTGACTTCGCGTTACTACCGCATTCGCAGTCTCACCGGCTTTCGCTCTCTGGATCTGATTGGGCACGGCTGCGTGACCGCCGAATACGATTATGAGTGGAAACGCATCCATGTTTTCAGCACGCACGCGGAGTACTCCCGCATCCCTGAGGCGGCGCGGGCGCTGTTTGCGTTGATTGAGCAAGTCCCCGCGGACCATGACGTCGTCATAGACTTCTACGTTTGGCATACCGGCCAGTCCGGCGAGCCGGAGGCGGTGCAGGAAGCGGTTTGCTCCATGATCAATCAGGCTGGATTCCCTCGCTCCATGCGGCGGATCGTGGTGGCCCTGGGGCAGGCTAGCGAATCGAGCGTGAGCCGATCGATGTGTTTCACCTATCGCCCGGGAGAGAGCGGCTACCAGGAAGAGAAACTTTATCGCGGCATCCACCCCATGATCGTCAAACGGCTCCATCTGTGGCGCTTGAGCAAGTTCAACATCGAGCGGCTGCCCTCCGTCGAGGATGTGTACTTGTTGCGTTGCGTCGCGCTGGAGAATCCGAAGGACGAGCGCCTGTTCGCTTGCGCAGAAGTACGCGATCTAACCCCGGTCCGAAACTCCGCTGGCCGGATCATCCAGTTGCCTCATTTGGAGCGCATGTTGACCGAAGCGCTGGCTGGCATTCGCTTGTTTCAATCGCGACGGCTGCCCCACGAGCGTCTTTATTGGAACCGCATTCTGCTCTACGTTTGGCCGCCCTTTCATCTCACGCCCGGGGAATTGCAAGACATCGTGAAGCGCCTGGCTCCCGCGACCGAGGGTCTGGGATTGGAGCAGGTGGTGGTGCGCGCCCGCATCCCCAACCCCAAGACCGGAGAATTGCGCGATACGGTGGTGAGAATCTCCAGTCCGGACGATAGCGGGTTCCTGATGACCTTCCGTCCGGCGGAAAGGCTGGAACCGATCAAGCCGCTCACCGAATATGAAAAGAAAGTCGTTCGCATGCGTCAGCGCGGACTCGTCTACCCTTACGAAATCATCAAAATGCTCACTTCCACCCCGGAAGACGCGCCGGTCGGATTCCCTCCCGGCGATTTTGCCGAGCATGATCTTGACCCCAAAGGCCGTCTGGTGCCGGTCATCCGTACCTTTGGCCAAAACACAGCCAATATTGTCGTAGGCGTAATCCGCAACTTCACCCCCAAGTATCCCGAGGGCATGCGGCGAGTGCTGCTGCTGGGAGACCCGAGTAAGGAACTCGGCTCCATCGCCGAACCCGAATGCCGGCGTATCCTCGCGGCCCTGGAGCTGGCTCGGTTGGAAGAAGTTCCGCTGGAATGGTTTCCCATCTCCGCAGGCGCCAAGATCTCGATGGAGAGCGGAGTGGAGAACATGGATTGGGTCGCCCGCGTGCTGCGCAGCTTGATCGAGTTCACCCAAGCTGGCTGCGAAGTGAATCTGGTGGTGAACGGCATCAACGTTGGGGCCCAGCCCTACTGGAACGCCGAAGCTACCATGCTCATGCACACCAAAGGCATTCTGATCATGACCCCCAAAGCGGCGATGGTGCTCACCGGAAAGCGCGCTTTGGAATACTCGGGCAGCATTTCGGCGGAGGATAATCAGGGTATTGGCGGCTATGATCGCATCATGGGAGTCAACGGCCAGGCGCAGTATTGGGCTCGGGACATTGACGAAGCATGCCATATCCTGCTGCGTCACTACGATCACACTTATATCGTGCCGGGCGAGCGCACTCCCCGACGGGCCGCAACCACCGATCCCATCAATCGGGACGTGCAACTCTATCCTCATGGTGGCAATGGAGAAGCTTTTACGCGGGTGGGCCAGATCTTCTCAGACCAGACCAACCCCGGCCGCAAAAAGGCCTTCGACATTCGCAAGGTGATGAAGGCGGTCGTGGACCAGGACCACTCGCCGCTGGAGCGCTGGTCCAGTATGCGGGGGGCGGAGACCGCGGTGGTGTGGGATGCTCACTTGGGAGGCTTTCCGGTTTGTATGATCGGAATCGAATCGCAGCCAGTCTCGCGTCTGGGGTTTATCCCGTCCGACGGGCCTGATCAATGGACCGGAGGAACGCTATTTCCCCTCTCCTCCAAGAAAGTGGCGCGCGCCCTCAACGCGGCGACCAACAATCGACCGGTGATCCTGCTGGCGAATTTGTCAGGGTTTGACGGGTCGCCAGAGTCGCTGCGCAAATTGCAGTTAGAGTATGGTGCGGAGATTGGCCGTGCGGTGGTGAACTTCAAAGGGCCGATGGTGTTTTGCGTCATCAACCGCTACCACGGGGGTGCCTATGTGGTATTCTCGCGAGCGCTCAACGAAAATCTCGAGGTGGCCGCACTGGAGGGGACTTACGCCTCGGTCATCGGCGGAGCCCCGGCGGCGGCGGTCGTGTTCGCCGGTGAAGTTGTAGCCCGGACCCGCAAAGATGAACGTCTGCTGGCCCTAAGCCAGGCGATGGCACAAGTCAACGGTGCGGAGAAGGTCCGGTTGCAGGCCCAGTGGGACGACCTCTTCAAGGTTGTCCACTCCGAAAAACTAGGCCAGTTGGCTGCGGAATTCGATGGCGTTCATAGCGTGCAGCGAGCGCTGCAGGTCGGTGCTCTGCATCGCATTATTCCCCCGGCCAACCTTCGCCCCTACCTCATCCACGCCATCGAGAGTGCGGTCGGGATGGAGATTCAATCGGCGCCTGAGATGCAAGAGGTCAAGATGGCCTAGCGGTTCTTCCAGGCGATGGAGGTTGGGCACCTACTTCGTCTTCTGGGCGTCTTGGAGGAAAAGGGTACGATGGACGTATATTGGCTGGAGCAAACGCAAGCCGATGTACCGCGGGAAAATGACTGGCTGGGCGCCAGCGAAGTGGTGCGCCTGACCAGCATGCGTTTTGCCAAGCGGCGGGCAGACTGGCGACTCGGACGCTGGACGGCCAAACACGCGGTGGCCGCCTACCTGGATCTGCCATGGCACTGGCAAACCCTTGCGGACATAGAAGTTCGCCCTGCGCTGTCCGGCGCACCCGATGCCTTTGTCTCGAATCAGGCTGCCGCTGTCACCATTTCACTCAGCCACCGTGCCGGTCGCGCGTTATGTGCCGTCGCCCCCTTCCAAGTCGCGCTAGGGTGTGACTTGGAGGTGGTGGAGCCGCGGGCCGATATCTTTGTTGCAGACTACTTCACCAGCGAAGAGCAAGCCGTGGTGGCGCAACCGCCGGTGACGGAGCGGCCTCAGCGCATCGCCCTAACCTGGAGTGCAAAGGAAAGCGCGCTCAAAGCGCTACGCGTCGGACTTCGGCTCGACACGCGGTCTGTCATCGTGAGCTTGGACGAAGCCATCGACAGTGGGGACGACCGCAGCGCGTTGTGCAATCAGGATTCAGCTTCGATGGTCGGCCTGCCATTACAGTCCAAGGGCTGGCATCCACTCCACGTGCGTTACACGGATCAAAGCTTCCACGGGTGGTGGCAACAAACTGGGGACCTGGTGCGGACTCTGGTCGGCTCTCCCGCGCCGCGGCCTCCCATCGCTTTGAAGATCGGCATCCGCTCTCACTGCCCCGCTCTTTGACCGTGCCCGACGATTGGGGCCCCGGATCTTGCCGCTCTGAAACCCGGTTAAAGCAATCCGGGCAAATCGTTTCCCGTGCGGCGTCACCTGGTTTCGTGCCGCCCATCACAGACAAACCAGCCCATCCTGGATAGCGTGGTAATGGAAGACCGGATCGAGGAGGAGACTATGGCAATCGCAACTCAGCTTCCAGCCCTGACTGTCCAAACGGATTATGAGACGTGGGTCAGCGATGTCCGGAACGTCCTCGCCTCCACTCAGATGGACCTGGAGGTTTGGCAGGACAATTGGTTGTACGATCTCAGGAAAGACTATGAGGCGAGCGTATCCGCGCCCAATGCCGCAGCGCGTGCCCATGAATACTGGTGGCAACACCTATTGGCTGAGTCCTGGACGTAAGACATTTGTGCCCATCCAAGACCAGCGGGCCGGTCTAGATGGACGGCTTGATGGTGGCCAGGAGGTCTTCGGCTCGGCGAATCGCTTTCTCGTGGAGGTCCCAGGAGTGAATGGCCTTTCGGCATCCCTCGCGCGCCAAGCTAGTGCTGAGTTGCTGCTCGGCTTCGTCGAAGGTGCGTTCCGCATCCATTCTCGCCTGGTACGCTTCGTCGTCCGCTTCCTTGACCCGCTTGACCAGGAGTCGGATGTCAGGATGGGTGGCAAGTGATGGTGGTTTGGCCTGTAGTCGCGAACGTGCTTGAGCCGGGCGGGCCGCCTGGGTCCGCAACTCGTGGTATGCGTTTTTCAACTCGTCGCTCCAAGTCGCTTTCACGGCTTCGTTTAATTGGTCCAGCGTGGCATTGGCGCGGTCCGCGGTCCGCCGTACTTTTTTCTTCTCGACCAGCCACTTCATTACCGACCAGGCCGTGGCTTCGGCCATCAAGTTCCTGGCCTGCTCCACTTCGGCGTTCTTTCGCATCTGTCCTCGCCCTTCGCCACTTCGAGATAATCGCTCGTCAAAAGGCAACGGTACCGCATACGGCCGGTGGAATTCAACCATGACGATGGACTCGAGTGTGCACCTCGGGGATCGGTTGCCGGCTCCAAGCCAGGACTTTGATTACGATTTCATCGTCATTGGTTCCGGTTTCGGCGGCAGTGTTTCCGCCCTTCGTCTGGTGGAGAAAGGCTATCGGGTGGCCGTGATGGAAATGGGCCGCCGCTGGACTCCGGAAGAGCTGCCGCGCACGAGTTGGTCCCTCCATCGCTGGTTTTGGCGTCCGAAAATAGCGCTGCGCGGCTTCTTCAATATGCGGTTCTTTAAACACATGACGGTCTTGCATGGCTGCGCTGTGGGCGGAGGATCGATCACCTACGCCAGCACTCTGCTTGCGCCCCCGCCGCAGGTGTGGAGCACCGGATCCTGGACCGGACTAGCCGACTGGAACGCAGAAATGCCTCGGCACTATGCCACGGCTTCGCGGATGCTCGGAGTCCAACTCAATAACATTCTTGGACCCGCCGACCATTTGTTGAAGCGCGCCGCGGAGGAGGCGGGAATCGGACTTAGTTTCCGCTGCACCGACGTGGCGATCTTTCAGGCGCCCCAGGGTGAACCCGGTGGCCAAGCCTCTCCCGACCCGTATTTTGGCGGGGAAGGTCCCAAACGCACCACCTGCATCGGGTGTGGCGGCTGCATGATGGGTTGCCGCTATGGCGCCAAGAATACGCTGGATAGGAATTACCTGTATCTCGCCGAAAAACGCGGCGTTCGAATTTTCCCGGAAACGAAAGTGGTGGATGTGAAGCCTCGAAGCGGCAGGAAAGATGGATCGGCGGGATACCAGGTCAGCACGGAAAAGTCCACCGCATGGATTGGGCGGGAACCCCAGCGCTTTACCTGCCGCGGAGTGGTGTTCTCCGCCTCCTCGCTGGGAACGATGGAACTTTTCTTCCGGCTTCGGGAGAAGGGTTCCTTGCCCGCAGTGAGTATGCAGCTTGGGAAACAGGTGCGCACCAACTCCGAATCGTTGCTCGGAGTGCGGGTGCCGGGTTGCCGCGAAGACTTGTCCCAGGGCGTGGCCATCGGGTCGCGCATCTACATCGACGAACTTACCCATATTGAAGCGGTGCGGTACCCCAGTGGTTCGGATGCTTTGAGCCTTCTCACCACCATTTTGACCGATGACCGGCCGGGAACGCCGCGGATTGCCCTGTGGTTGAAGAATGTCGCCTCTTCTCTGCTGTGGCATCCATGGAAGACTCTGCGTTTGTTTCGACCTTTCGGTTGGGCGCGAGAGTCTGTGATCCTGCTTTGTATGCAGGCGCTGGATAGTCATATCGAGATGGACTGGCGGCGCCCCTGGTTCTGGCCTTTCCGAAAGTTCCTGGTGAGCCGGGGGGACAAAGTACCAACCTACATTCCGGCGGCCAACCAGTTTGCGCGGAAATTCGCCGAGCTCAGCGGGGGGACGGCAATCAGCATGGTACCGGAGATCCTTTTCGATGTGCCCGGCACCGCGCACTGTATCGGAGGTTGCGTGATCGCCGGTACTCCCGAGCGGGGCGTGGTGGACTGCCGCCACCGGGTTTTTGGATACCAGAACATGTACGTTTGCGACGGCTCGGTGGTGGCAGCCAATCTCGGGGTCAATCCCAGCCTGACCATAACCGCGCTGGCCGAGCGGGCCATGAGCTTCCTCCCGCTGGCGGACCAAACCACGTGGAACGATGCGGCGGCCTGAGAATGTTGCGACTAGGGAAACGGCAAATGGCGCCTCAAACCGGTCGAAACCGCCGCGATTTAATGCACTGCAACAAAAAGTCATTTTTCCATTGACATAGCACCCTATAAAGACTAAATTAAAGCTGATGCTGCAATGCAGCAAATTGGAGGCTATTATGAAAAACGATACCAGGCCGGTTTCCTCCGCCCATCAGGGCCGGCAGTCCACCTTTTTCTCTCTGTTAACCGGTTGGTTCCAGCAGGGCGTCGAGAGTTTCCTCTCAACCCAGCGGATCCTTGTGGATGCGGCGTTGCGTCAGAACACCGCAGCTGTGAAAACCCTGCGCGATGGAATTTCCGATCCCGACCATTCCCCGGTGGCTATTCTTACCGAGTTGGCGGTGGAGGGAACGTCCACCTTCATCGAGGCCCAACGGGTCCTTCTAAACATGGCCCATCAAGAGAACGAAATCATCATGGGTGGCGTCAAAGAGCGCGTGGCTGATTCTGTACAGGCAGTGGCGATGACAGACCTGATGCGCCGTAGTCTGGATACGTTTATCACCATGCAGAGGGACTTTTTGAAGCTGACCAGCAAAGAGACCATGGGCTGGCTCGAAGAAATGCAAGCGGGCAAGGGTTATCAAACCACTCACGTGGTGAATTTTGCCCGCGAGGGAATGGAGACTTTCGTTGAGGCGCAGAAGAAATTCCTCGACGTGGTCGCTCACGAGACCGCCAAGGCAACCAGCGGCAAGGCAGACCATGCCACCAAGGGAGTCAAGAAGACTGAGCTGTCGAAGCTGGCGCGCGAAGCCACCGATTCATTCGTGGACGCCCAGAAGCGATTGCTCGATGTCATGGGCCAGCAGATGAACGTGAACCTGAAAGCAGCGACCCGGACCATGGAGATGGTTTCGCCAACCCGGCTCCTACCCATGGCAAACTTCACCGGCGAAGGAGTGAAGAGCTTTGTCAACGCCGAAAAGGCTCTGATCGAGTCTATGATCAAGCCGAAGACAGGCGCTGTGACTGCCCATAGCACTCCCAAGCGCACTGCCCGGCCACGTAAGACCAGCAAGGCCAAGACCGTCCACGCCGCTGCCTGATGCAGAGGAATGGAAGTCGCGATGCGGGGTGACATTGCCATCCCGGATTGGTTCTGCGTACTTTCGTGACGTGCCGTCGCCCTGCGGCGGCACGTCTTGACCATACCGGAAGAAGCCCTGAATGTGTATAATCAGCGCGGCGTCTGGTGGGGTCACAGCAAAGGCGCAGTTGCGTGACCGTTGGCGGCGATAGACTCCGCAGACACGACTCCGATTTGTACGTCAAACGCTTCGAGCACACGCCTGCGCCGTGCTAGTTGCTCTGGATCGGCAGAAGGGTAGTAAAGGTGAAGACAAAAGGGGCAGGGCGCCGGAATTCCTCTCCGCCGCCGCAGGCTGGACTCCGTGAAAGTCAAGCGGAGGCTGATATTGCGATCTGGAAGGAGGCATTGTGCGCGGGAGATCTTCTGCTCCTGCACGCCTCTCCCGTTTACTACGGTCTCGGCATCCAGCGCGGAGACGGCTCGGCCGTCGTGGTGATTCCCGGATTCCTGGGAACCGACCTCTATGTCAGTCACCTCCACGCCTGGCTTGAGCGCATTGGCTATCGACCCTACCTTTCCAATATCGGACTGAACGCAGAATGTCCCAACCTGCTGATCCGCTATCGTCTGGGCGCAACCGTGGACAAGGCGCTCAAGGAAACCGGCCGAAAGATTCACCTCATCGGGCACAGCCTGGGTGGCGTAATTGCCCGTTCACTGGCGGCCCAACGACCGAAGGACATCGCTTCGGTCATAAGCCTGGGGGCTCCCCTTCGCGGCACCGTCCTCCACCAGTTCGCTCTGAAGGCAGCCACGGCCGTCCGTAAGCAGATATTGGACGAGCATGGCCCTCGCGTTCTTCCGGAGTGTTATACCCCGCGGTGTACGTGCGATTTTGTCAGTTGCCTGCAGTGCACCATGCCGGCATCGGTGGCCCAGACCGCGATCTACACGCGCGACGACGGCATTGTCGATTGGCGGTATTGCACGACCGGGGACGTTGCTGTCGACTGCGAGGTGCCCGGAACCCATCTCGGGCTCGTCTTCAATCCTTCTGTTTACAACATTATCGCCAGGCGTCTTGCCGAGGCGTCCGAGCAGGAATAGGGCAGGTTTGCTGGTTCAACTCGAGGGAGTTGCCGGGGGCGACGCCTTGGACCACAAGCGTTGCAACATTCGTTGCTCCCCCTGCACCCACACTCGGCTGCCATAGAGCAACGCGCTGCATTGCAGCTTCATCCAGTCCGCCGAATTTAGCGGCGAGCGGAAGGCCGACCAATTCGTCAACCAATTCTGAGCGAATTGCCCTGCGATAGTGAAGCCCATCCCCGTGCTGGAGCCTCCGATGTCTTCGAGCACTCCATCCAGGGTGAACACGACCTTAGACAATAAGATCAGCGCCGGTGGGAAGCGAATCCCCATCAACGCCGCGCGCTCCAACAGTCGCATAGCATCCACGCTGCTTGGCAAGCGCGTAATCGGTAGTTCATCGAGAAAGCTTCGCACCAGATCACGAAGCGACTGCCCCTGAGGGGAACCACTCCGAATGCGACCTTGACTCAGCTCCACAATCTCCTCATAGGCGCCGACCGGGTCGCGCAAGCCGACCATCAAAAACAAGAGGGCAAGGTGCCTGCGCTGCTCCCGGCCCAGGCGTTCTCGCAGGGCCCAGTCAATGATGGTCAGCTCCCCGCTCTTGTTGTCATAGAGCAGATTGCCCGCATGGGGATCGCCGTGGAAAATGGCTTCTTCCGTCGCCGCAAATAACGGGATGGCCACGTAGGCTTCGATCAGCTGCTCGGCCATCCTCTTGCGCCGCCACGCGGGCTGGCGCGCCGCCGCGTTGGTGATCTTCACTCCGCGCTCCGCCGTCATCGCCGTAATTCTGGGCGTACAGAGCGGCTGAATCAAGCGCGGTATGCGGACGCCCGAAACCGACCGGTACTGCGTCCATGCTTCCAGTAATGTTTTTTGCTCGCGAACAAAATTCACTTCCTGTTGCAGCAACCGCCGCACCTTCTTGAACGTATCGGGGATCACATGCTTGGGAAATCCGTAGTTACGGTATTGGGACGCGAAAAAACGGGCCAGCCCCTGCAGGTAGTCCATGTCTTCCGCAAAATATTCGGGAATGTGGGGCTTCAGCACTTTGAAGACGCCGCGTTCGCGCCGCCCGGTGCCGGGATCGCGCCAGCTAAAGCGCACCACCGCGCTGACGCTGCCTTCTGAGAGGATCGCGGGCTCGATCTTGACGGCGAAAGTGACGAGTTGCGGCCCCAAGTCATTTTCGATGATAGTCCGGATATCCTCAGGCCGGACGTCGCGAATGCCGTTCTCCAGCTTCGCGAGTTCGGTTCGCAGAGCTGGCCGAAGATGCTGGTTTCGCGCCAGCACTTGCCCCAGCTTTTGCAGACCCGGTACTTTGGCAATCAGCCGCAGCAGGCGCACTTCGGACGACGTTTTGGCCGGGAGTTCCATCTGCTCCAGAAGCTTGGGGGCGAGGCGGGCGGGCGACAGCCGCGATACCACAAACATCATCGCGTCCCTGACCGGCGGACGCCATTTCGCGTAGGCTTCCGGTACCAACTTCTTCACTGGGATGGTCTGCTCGACGATCCACCGCGCCATCGCGTCCCGCAACGATTGGCCGAGCGGGCTCCGCAGCCCTTCTTCAACCGCCCGGATGCGCTCTGCAGCCGATGCGTCCTGGGGCAGGAAGTCGGCCAGGGCGGCTTGCAATTGTTCCGGCGGCAGCTCGCGAAAATAGCTCTCTATCGCCGATGGAGGTTCAATTGACGGTGTGGAGGTTGTGGGTGGAACCATGAAATCCTCCTTCTGCCGGGGGGGGAACCATCCATCCGCTGGAGTAAGTTTCGACGCTTTTCCACTGAAGAGCATTCAACAGCAGCCAACGAAGGGAGCCTCTCCCAGCTTAGTTGGCTGGCTCCGCCGCTGCTGTGACCGCAGTCACCAAACCGTGTGCGAGTGGGAACTAGGCCTTCTTCCTCTTCAGGCGCGGCTTTCGCCGCGCCGGTTTCTTCTGGTTCGCTTCCAACTCCGCGATGCGCTTCCGCAGGGAATCCACTTCCTCCGCTGCGCCACCCGCCGTTTCCGACGCGCCCAGGAACCGCTTCACTGACTCCACGGGCGACGCGATCGCCGACTGCACCGCGCTCAAGCGGTGTTGCACCGCGTCTTGCACCGTCTGGTAGGTGTCGAAGGCCGACTTCAGATACCACATGACGAATTCCTGCCGCGCCTGGTCGGAAGCAACCACCAGTTGGCGCAGCAGTTCCAGCGGCAGCCCGGTAGGCCGGTCTTTGGCATCTTCGGTGATGATTTGGGTCAGGGTGACGCGGGTCAGGTCCTTGCCCGTCTTCGCGTCCACCACCTTGACGTCTTTGCCCTCCCGGACTAGCGCCGCGAGGTCGTCAAGGTTCACATAGCGGCTCCCGCTGGTGTCGTACATCCGGCGGTTTCCGTATTTCTTGATGACGATGGTCTCTGGATTCATGTCGAGCTTATCGATTGTTGCAGCGCAACAAATATAGTTTACATCATGTTGCAAGCGGCCATGTCTTGTTCCGCAGGGGAGAATGTATCCGCGCCGCCAACTGCCAGCGCTTCAATGTTCTTATTTCCACAGGGCGCGTTCTGATTTGGGAGTTCCTCCTCCGCAACCTAGGAAAGTTCGGTTAACGATTGACAGAAGGCTCTCAGAATTTCTATACTGCATTTAAATGCTGCAATGCAGCGCTATTCGCTGTAGGCAGATCGAGCGCCGTAGTGAAGGCGCAGTTAATATTTCTTTGGGTTGACACAAGGGGGCCATTATGGCGACAACAGCGATAATTCCATCGACCAGGATTACGGGCGGAAGCTTTTTGCTGGAAGCACGGCGGACCGAGGAAGTGTTTACGCCAGAGGATTTTTCCGAACAACACCGGCTGATCGGGCAGACCACTGAAGAATTTGCCCTGAACGAAATCGTTCCCAACATCGAGAAGATTGAGCACAAGGATTTTTCCATCAGCCGCGACCTGCTGAAAAAGGCGGGCGATCTGGGGCTGAGCGCGGTCGAGATTCCAGAAGCCTACGGCGGACTGGAGATGGATAAAGTCACCGCCGCGGTGATCGCCGATAACATCGCAAAGTACGCGGGTTTTGGCACCACCTGGGGTGCGCACAGCGGCATCGGATTGCTGCCGATTGTCTATTTCGGCACTGAGCAGCAGAAGCAGAAGTATTTGCCGCGGCTGGCAGCGGGCGACATTGTGGGTGCTTATGCGTTGTCGGAATCGTCGTCGGGATCGGATGCTTTGAATTGCCGCACCCGGGCCGAGCTTTCCGCCGACGGCAAACACTACATCCTGAACGGCGAAAAGATGTGGATCACCAACGCCGGATTCGCGGATTTGTTCACGGTGTTCGCCAAGGTCAACGGCGAGAAGTTCACCGCGTTTCTGGTGGAGAAGACGTTTCCCGGATTTTCCATTGGCGGCGAAGAACACAAGATGGGGATTCGCGGCTCCTCCACCTGTCCGCTGATCTTGAACGACTGCAAGGTCCCGGTCGAGAACTTGTTGGGAGACATCGGAAAGGGGCACACCATCGCCTTCAACATCCTGAACGTGGGCCGCTTCAAGCTGGGCGCTATGTGCGTGGGCGGAGCGCGAGTTGCCATGGAAAACACCATCGCCTACGCCAAGCAGCGCAAGGCGTTCGGGAAGACTATCTCCGAGTTTGGCCTGGTGCGGGAAAAGATTGCCAACATGGCAGTGGGAATTTACACCGGCGAATCGCTGGTCTATCGCACCGTCGGCATGATGGATGTGGCACTCAACGAGGTGGACAAATCGGGCGCGAACGCCATGGTCGAGACCCGCAAGGCGATCGAAGAATATGCGGTCGAGTGTTCGATCATCAAAGTGTGGGGCTCGGAGATGATTGACCAAGTGGTCGACGAGATGGTGCAGATTTACGGCGGCTACGGGTTTGTCGAGGAATATCCGGCGGAGCGGTCGTATCGCGATGCGCGTATCAACCGGATTTTCGAAGGCACGAATGAAATCAACCGGCTGATCATCACGGGATTCCTGTTGAAGCGGGCGATCAGCGGCCAGTTGCCGTTGATGGCGGCGATCAAGAAGTTGATGGACGAAGTGATGAGCGGGCCCTCGGCGGGCGAGGAAAGGGAAGGCGCCCTGGTGGAGGAACGCAAACTGGTGGCGCAAGCCAAGAAGTTGGGTCTGTTCGCCGCCGGCGTTGCGACTCAGAAATATATGAACTCCATTCAGGACCACCAGGAAGTGATGGGCGCGATCGCGGATACGGTGATCGAAGTCTACGCCATGGAGTCGGCGGTGCTGCGGGCGCAGAAAATGGTGGAAAGCAAAGGCGAGGCAGGAGCCATGCTGGCGCTGGCCATGACACGGGTTTACGTGTCCGAAGCGATGGAACGGATCGAATCGGCCGCGCGCAAGGTGATTGCGGCCGTGGCGGAAGGCGACATGCTGCGGACGCAGGTGGCAATCTTGCGGCGACTGGCCAAGTTCGAACCGTTCAACACCATCGCCTTGCGGGAGCAGATTGCGCAGAGGGTGATCGAGAGAGGAAAGTACTCGCTGGTGTGAGATTCAGATGTGGTGGCCGGAGTGCAGATGGTCCGGTCATCGCGGCCACCCCAGTCTAAGCAATTGCTTGCTTCGCAATTGTTTGCTTCGCAATTGTTTGCTTCGGTGACTTGGCAGTTGCCGAGAACGCGTACACCTCGCTGACCGTCTCCCGTACGGATTGCAGGAAGGCGAGTGCCTGGCTGCGAAGTCGATGATCCCGCAAGTGGATCACATCCAGACTGCGATGCACCGGCTCCACGTCTTGGATCTTGATGGCGCTGAGTCGCCCTCGCCTCAATTCCCGACCAACCGCCAAGTGCGGCAAGAAAGCAAAGCCGACTCCCCGCTCCACCATGCGCTTGGCGGTTTCGATGCTATCCACTTCGAAGGCAATATTCGGCACCTGCCCATGGCTGCGAAAAAGACCGTGGGCAAGGGTCCAATCACTGCCGCCGTGGTCAAAAAAGATGAGCGGCCAACTGGCCACCTCCTCCAGGCGGGCTCGTCGAGTCTTGGGGGCTTGGGCGGGACTCGCCACGAGCATCAGAGGGTCGTCGTGAAGACTGAGAGTCTCAATTTCCGGATGCTGCAGCGAACGCGCCAACCCAATGTCTGCCTTCCCACTTAGCACCATCTCCAGCACTTCTTTGGAATGTCCGGAACGAATGGTGACAGTCACGTCGGGTTGGGCGCGTTGAAACCGCTTGAGCACGTCGGGCAGGAAATAGGCGCTAATCGAAAAGGCGGCCGCGATTTGCAGCGATCCGCCGTGAACCGTGTGTAGCTTTTCCATTGCCTTGCGCGCTTCCGAGGCTTTGGTGAGCAGGCGCTCGGCGTGGGGCTGGAGGACTCGGCCCGCCTGCGTCAGGGTCAACTCTTTTGGGGTGCGCTCGAACAGTCTTACTCCTAACGAGTGCTCCAGCGCTTTGATGCGGGCACTGACCGCAGGCTGGCTCACGTGCAGAACCGCAGCGGCCCGATGAAAGCCGAGCTTGGAGGCCACCACCAGGAATGTTTCAAGCTGATCGAACTCCATCAATCTCTCCTTTTCGGGACGAAAGATGCAAAGCCGTCTAACAACATAAATCTATCATGACACGGCAGGCGATACATAAAATCTATCGGAGCGATAAAAACGTTCCGTTTGACCCTGGCCCGGAATCGCGCCATCTTGAAGGAGCGGGTGTCGGGATGTGGGTCTACGTCACCGCATCATTCAAGCAGCCCGGGCGGAAACCCGCCGATCGGCTGGCGCGAGGGAGCAATTGGCGACAATTTTAACGAGGCCGGCGGCAGGATTCGCGGTGAATCACGCTCCCGCCGATTTTCAAGCGGAACGTGATTTTGGGCGGGAGTTCATGCCACTCCTGGAGCCTTTGCACCGGCGTTTTACCCCTTGGCAGAAGGCGCTGGCGGCCGAGCGGCAGGCCACGCTAGAGCAGTCGCTGCAGGGCCGCAAGCCGGCTCATGCCCATCCCGCGGAAGCCGTGCGTAACGTTTGGCAAATCGAGTTGCCCCCATGGTGCCGGGACCAGCGCAATCAGATGACTGGCCCTGCGGACGACGCGGAGCTGGTGGTGAAGATGCTGAACTCGGGCGCGCCGGGCGTCATGCTCGATCTGGAAGACTCCACGGTCAATCAGTGGGAGCATCAGATGCTGGGGGTGAGCAACATCCACCAAGCGCTGCGGGGCTCACTGACCTACTACGACAAGAAGCGAAGCAAGGTCGTTAGCATCCAGCCCAGTGCGGCGGTGATCTGGACTCGCCCTCGGGGCCTGCATATCAGCCAGGGCGGCGTATTCGAAGAGCGGATGTCGGCGTCGCTGTTCGATGTCGCGCGTGTAGCCTTCGGTTGTAGTCCTGCTGAACTCAAACATCCACTGTGTTTCTACATTCCGAAATCAGAATCGGCGGATGAGGCGCTGTGGTGGCGCGATCTGTTCCAGGCGGTTGCCTCCGCCAAGGGATGGCCGGCGAATTACATCAGATGCATGGCATTGGTGGAATCCCACCCTCTGGCTTTCCAGATGGAGGAGTTCCTGTTCCATCTGCGCGACCACATCCTGGGACTGAACCTGGGGCGATGGGATTACATGGCCAGCCTGATTCACTACAACCTGGATGACCCGGGATTTTTGCTGCCAGATCGCAACACCATTCCTCACGATGTGCCCTTTTTCCAAAACTTGCGGGAACTGTTGCCCGAGATCTGCCATAAACGCGGCGCCCTGGCGATCGGCGGTATGACCGCTCTGTATCCCAGTCGCGAAGATCCGGAATTGAATGCGCGAGCGCTGGCGGTGCTGGAGAAGGACAAGAAAAACGAAGCCAATTGCCTGATGGATGGAGCCTGGACCGGCCATCCCGACCAGAACCAGATTGCTCTCGCGCAGTTTCCAGACCCCAACCAATTGGCGGCGCGCAGAAGCCATGCCGAGCGTTATCCGGATTTGCGGCCGCGGCCTGAGGGAGTGGGGCAGCGCACCCTGGCGGGCACCCGCGCGGCGGTGCGTACCGTCATCCGCTACAGAAACGGCGTGCTCAACGGGAAAGGCGCCAGCCTGTTGGATGGCTACATGGAAGATCTGGCGACCGATCGCATTTACCGGCTGATGATCGCCCAGCGCATGAAACACAGCAGCACGGTGGACATTGTGGATGAAACGGGCAACCCGATCCTCCACACCCCGCAACTTCTGACTCGGCTTTTTGATGAAGAACTGGAAAGGATCATCGCGGAACCTGCCCGCACCGAGCCGGGCACCCCGGAAACATTTCGGGAAGCGAGGCGCATCGGAGAAGCCATGGTCGCCAACAACGAGTTCAACCCGGGTTAGGCCGTCATCGGGCCAGTACGGTCCGAGCCCGACCGCAACACGCAACAACAATCAATCGACAAGGAACTCCCCATGGACAACCTGGAAACGAAGGAAATGTTAGAGCAGCAGTGGAGCACCGACCCACGTTGGGCGGGCATCGCCAGACCCTATTCCGCCGCCGACGTGGAGCGGCTGCGCGGTTCGGTTCGCATCGAGCATACCCTTGCCAGGATGGGAGCCCAACGCCTGTGGGAATTGCTGCACGCTCCCTCCTACGTTCGCGCTCTCGGCGCCATGACTGGCAACCAGGCCATTCAGCAGGTCAAGGCCGGTCTGCAGGCCATTTACATCAGTGGCTGGCAGGTTGCCGCCGATGCCAACGACGCCCTGCAGATGTATCCCGACCAGAGTCTGTATCCCGCCAACAGCGTCCCCAACATGGTGCGGAAAATCAACTCCGCTCTGCAGCGTGCCGACCAAATCCATCGGGCCGAAAACAAGAACGGGATGCGATGGTTCGCGCCGCTGGTGGCGGATGCCGAGGCCGGCTTCGGAGGCACGCTGAACGCTTTCGAGCTGATGAAGGCGATGATCGAGGCGGGTGCGGCTTGCGTCCACTTTGAGGACCAGCTCTCTTCTGCGAAAAAATGCGGTCACCTCGGAGGCAAGGTGCTGGTGCCCACTACCGAGGCGGTCCAAAAGCTGGTGGCGGCCCGTTTAGCCGCCGACGTGATGGGAGTGCCGACGCTCATCATGGCGCGCACTGACGCCGACAGCGCTCACCTCCTCACTAGCGACATTGACCCTCTCGACCGCAAATTTCTCACCGGCCTGCGCACTCCAGAAGGGTTCTTCGGCATACGCGGCGGGTTGGAGTCAGCCATCGCACGCGGTCTGGCCTATGCGCCCTACGCCGATCTGATTTGGTGCGAGACCTCACAGCCCGATCTCGACGAGGCCAGGCAGTTTGCGGATGCGATTCATGCGCGCTTCCCCGGCAAGTTGTTGGCCTACAACTGCTCGCCGTCGTTTAATTGGAAGCAGAAACTCGACGATGCCACCATCGCGCGTTTCCAAACGGAATTGGCCGCGATGGGATACAAGTTCCAGTTCATCACTTTGGCTGGCTTCCACGCTTTGAACCTCAGCATGTTCGAGCTGGCGCGCGCCTATCGCGTCGCCGGGATGACCGCATACTCGCGCTTGCAGGAAAAAGAGTTCATGCGCGAGCGCGACTTCGGGTACGAAGGCGTGAAGCACCAGCGCTTTGTGGGCACCGGATATTTTGACCAGGTGACGCAAGTGATCGCCGGAGGCGCATCTTCCCTCACCGCACTGAAAGACTCGACCGAAACTGCGCAGTTCACCGACGTGAAGATAGAGCCGCATATTCCGGGTCATCCGGACGCTGGCTGCCAGCCTGTGCTCGGTGATTGCCCCAACTTGCCGCCAGTGGTGGCTTGGGATAAAAATGCCAACGCCTTCCGCGAGGAGATGATGTAGGTTTCATCCGAGCCAAAAATTAAGCGGAGGAGCGGTCGCTGGCGCGGCCGTTTTCTCCGCTCTTTTTTGTCTGCGACGATGCTTAGGTCGATGTGCCCTGTTGTTCTTGGTCCTGCTTCTGCGCCACCTGCGATTTCAAGTTGACCAGATTCTTGAGCACGTTGTACCAAAACGGCGCGCCCAGGCTTAACAGGCCAGCCATGGCCAAAATCCCCAACAACTCGGAACACTGCCATTTGTACCATTTATCGGGCGCGTGAAAAAGATCCAGAGTGGAATCCGAAAGCTGGCCGCGAACTTTCTTGTAAGCCTCCGATAGCTTTTTCGTG
>JANYBT010000156.1 GCA_025360645.1 Acidobacteriaceae bacterium
CTGCTCGTAGTTCTTGCGCGCCATTCCAGGATTGCGCTGTTGAATCGGTGACAGCAGGCATTCCTCCGTAGTCAGGAGAACGCCCGCGCCGTTGCTGTCGATCGAGCCGCCTTCCAACACCACGCGCCAGCCCGCAAATTCAGGGTTAAGAATGCCGGCATGCGCGGCATCCGCCATCAAACCGCCGATTCGCGCGTCATGATGGAAGTTCTTATATTTGGCCCAGGCTGTGAATCGCCAGTGCACCGCGCCCAGTTCGCGCTGCGCTGAATCCACCACAAAAGTGCAGCCGGAGTCGCGCGTCCACACCCGATCCGTAGGCCAGCGATGAAAGCTTACAGCTTCCGACAGCGCATTAGCTCTTTCCAGAATCTTTCGCGCACTCTTCTCCGCAGCGGCATCGCTCACGATGAGTTGCACGCGCTCGTGAGGCCCCAACGCGCGAATGATCTCGACATACACCCACGGGATTGGCTCGAATTTTCCCGGCCAGTCGCCCTGGTAATGGGGCCAAGCCAGCCAGGTCGAGTCATGCGGCTCCCACTCGGCGGGCATGCGAAAGCGGGAGCTGGCCGCAGGCGATTTGGGCGATAGTTTCGCGCGTAGGGTCATGGCCTGTCGTTCCTAGTCAATCATGCGGCTGGTGATAGGTCCGTACGCGTCAATGCGACGGTCTCGCAAGAATGGCCAGTTTCGCCGCACATCTTCCAGAGCCCGCAAGTCCACCTCTCCCAGCAGTGTTTCTTCCTGATCGCTGGAAGCCTCGGCCAGAATGCGCCCGAACGGGTCGCACAGAAATGATTGCCCCCAGAACTCCAAGCCTTGGCCCGGCGCCTCATTGCCGCGAATATTGCCGGTCTCGAAACCCACCCGGTTCACCACTGCAACATAAACTCCGTTGGCAATCGCATGGGCACGTTGGATGGTCCGCCACGCGTCGTGCTGCGCCACCCCAAACTCCGCCTTCTCCGCTGGATGCCACCCGATCGCCGTGGGATAAAACAGGATGCTTGCGCCCTGCAGCGCCGTCAGCCGCGCTCCTTCCGGATACCACTGGTCCCAACACACCAGCGTACCCAGCTTGCCCGCGGAAGTCTCAAACGCCTTGAAACCGAGATCGCCGGGCGTGAAGTAATACTTCTCGTAGTAGAGGGGGTCGTCGGGGATGTGCATCTTGCGGTAAATGCCACGCAGCGAGCCGTCGTTCTCGAATACCGCTGCCGTGTTGTGATAAACGCCAGGCGCGCGTTTCTCAAACAGCGAAGCGATCAGCACCACTTTGTGCTTTTTCGCCGCCGCCGCCAGCTTCTCGGTGGCCGGCCCAGGAATCGTCTCCGCAAGGTCAAACAGTGCGGCGTCTTCCCGCTGACAAAAATATTGGGTCTGGAATAACTCCGGCAGGCACACTACCTGCGCCCCTTTCTCCGCCGCCTCTGCCACCCGGTCCAGCGCCTTGGCGAGGTTCTCGGCCGGGTCCGGTCCGCACGACATCTGCACCAACGCAACCGTAAATGTTTCTGCAGGCAAAGCACCCTCCGGGCATCACTATAACAGCAGTCGCGGGGACACTCGAAACCCGCCATTCCTGCCCCGACCTACGACATTCACTCAATGTGACCTGACGGCAGCACGCGGCTTGCTGTAGATTATTGCTTCCGCTAGAAAACCAACGCGAGGCGAAAGCAGAGACCGCATGAGCAAGAAGAAAGCAAGCAAACCCATCCAGCAGGACGGCAGGGGCATTGACCGCAAGCTGCACGACCCCGTCGCTGACAAACTCATCCCCCTGCACCCGCTCGACCTGCGCAAGATTCACTCCATCGACGCTCTGGTGCGCGCCATGTCGAAAACCGCCTTCACCGGGCGTCAGTTGGGCGAGGCCGCCGACGTGCTTGAGGCCATGGCTCACGACCAAGGCTGCTTCGTCGTCATGACCCTGTCTGGCGCCATGACCGTCGCCAAGCAGGGCCTCATCATCGCGGAGCTGATTGACCGCGGCATCGTCAATGCCATCGTTTCCACCGGCGCTCTCATGGCCCACGGCTTGGTCGAGGCCACCGGTCGCGCCCACTTCCGCCACAATCCCGACCTGAGCGACGAGGAGCTCTACGAGGCCGGCTACAACCGTGTCTATGACACGCTGGAGCCCGAGCAGAACCTCGACGATGTTGAGAAGGTCATGGCCAAGGTCCTGGGCGCGTGGGATGCCGACGAAGTGATGTGCTCCTACAAACTCAACCGGGCCATTGGCGCACATCTGGTTAAGACTGCGAAGCACCAGCGTGGCATTCTAAAATCGGCGTACGAAAAGAATGTGCCGGTGTTTGTGCCGGCGTTTACCGACTCTGAGCTGGGACTCGATGTCGCCCTGACCAACCGCGAACGCGCCAAAGCGGGCAAGCCTCGCATACGCTTCGATCCCTTTGAGGATTTGGAGTATTTTGCGGAGACCCTGCTAGCCCAGGAGCGGCTGGGCATCTTCACGATCGGCGGAGGCGTGCCGCGCAACTGGTCGCAGCAATTCGGGCCGTTCATCGAATTGCGCCATCGCCGGGGCGGGGAAGACCTGCCCCTGAAGCGCTATCACTACGGCCTGCGAATTTGTCCCGAGCCGGTGTATTGGGGAGGCTTGTCAGGCAGCCCTTACAGCGAAGCCATTTCGTGGGGAAAGTTTGTTCCGCCCTCCGAAGGCGGAAAATTCGGCGAAGTGTTTTTGGACGCAACCGTTGGTCTGCCCATGATCGTCGCAGCAGTGCTGGAGCGGTTGGATAAGGGTCGTAAGACGGGATTCGTGAAACGGTAGGCGGAAAGAGGGGAGGGTGTGGCGCTGTCTCTTTTCAATTGCGATACCCTTTGCGATACTCCCCGTGCTCGCTCACACAAAGGGCTCCTGCGGTTGCCCGCAAGAGCCCCCACTTTCCCCGCACTCGCGCTTAATCGAAAATCAGCACGGCCGAAGCGATCACCGTGGTCCACAAGCCGCGCTTATCGCCGACCGCCGACTGGGTGACGTTCGCTGTGCGCACGATCTTGTTGGAGATTCGGTAAATTTCTTTCTTCTCATCCCACGAACGATCCGGATCGAATTCCACATCCAGTGTGGTCGCGAGCATTTCCGCTGCCAGTTCTTCCGCGTAGTCGCCGGCTGCGTCTTCGGTTTCGCCGAAGGAGTGATGTTCGCTCAAGTAACCGTAGGTATTGCGGTCGGCGGGAATCGCCACCCCAATGGATGACGCCAGCAGCCGGTGCGGTTCGTGCGTGGAGTTCTCCGCCACCACGGCAAAAACCACTTCGCCGGGATACAGGTATTTCAATCCCTGAGCCCGCGTGATCAATTTGCAATTGGGCGGGAAGATGGACGACACCCGCACCAGATTCTGTGCGGCTATGCCGGCGTCACGCAAAGCCAACTCGAAAGAGGTCAAGCGCTCCTTGTGCTTGCCCACTCCTTTGGTGAAAAAGATCCGCTTCGGGACCATGCTTTTGCCCAATGGAATTGTCCTCCCAACGTGGTTGCAATCGAATGGTCAATCTAACACAGAGCGATGTGAACACGGTGTGAATTTCGCAGGGAACCGCGCCCGCCTCCGAGTGCCCGCACCAGCGGCCCTCATCAACGCACAAACGCCGCGACGGTTATCGCGGCGTTGTCGTGCGTCATACATGCTTCGATCGTCAGGCGGCCTGGCTTAGGCAGCTTCTTTGGGGGCCAGTCGACCGACCGCGCGCGCGGTGTCAGCGGTGGCTGCGACAACCTTCATTGCCTGCCAGTCGTAGGGCAGTTGCTTGCCGCAATCCAGGCACACCACGTAGGTCGCCTTGCGTTGCGCCCCGCCTGCAGGACCGCTTCGCACCGTCATCGGAAAACTGTAACGCTGGTGCCAGCAGCCGAACACCGCATCCAGCAATTTAGAAATCATAATGGCCTCCACAGAACCAAACGCGTGATTTCGCTCGCTGTGCCTTACAGCGTGCTTACAATTAATTGGATTCCTACTGGGGGCAAAAGGTTCGTTTGGCGCATGTGCCTGACAGGAAGGGGTTTACCGATAAGGTTCAAGCGAGAAGAGCGCGCAAGGCGGTCTTAAACACGGCTCAGACCAACCTAAGGGGAGGGCTTGTCGCGTTCCGAGCACCGCTGGACGATGGCATTTCGCAGTTTGTCGCGAAGGTCTTCCGGCAATTCGTAGAGGTTGGAATCGCGGTAAATCTCGATGGTCTTCTTCGTGGTGTCGCACACCACATAGCAGTTGTGGCACCAGGAAAGATGGCTTTCCAACTCGACCTTGGTGGTCTCGTCCAGCGCGCCATCCAGATAACTGGTTAGCTCAGTAAGAAATTCAGAGCACTTCACTTTTCACCATCTCCACTCGCTCGTTTCTGAAAATAGCGGCTCAGCCTCTCGCGCAACTGCAGACGTGCCCGCAGCAACCGCGACTTGACCGCTGGAATACTCAAGTCCAGTGCCTCGGCGGTCTCTTCGGTCGAAAGACCTTCCATGTCGCGCAACACGAACACCGTACGAAAACCGGCAGGCAGGCCCTGCACTGTCTTGGTCAGGATCTCCCGCAATTCCGACTGCGAATACATCTGTTCCGGATTCGGACTCCAATCCGCAACTTCCCGAGGTACCGAATCGTCCTCGGTCTTAATATCCTCGTCCAGCGAAACCGTGCGCTCCGGTCGCCGCTTGCGCAACTTCATCAGCGCTTCGTTGACCGCGATCCGCACCAGCCAGGTATAAAACTTCGACTGCTCCTGAAACTTCGCCAGGTTTTCGTATGCCTTCAAGAAGGCGTCTTGAACTACGTCCTCGGCATCTTCCCGGTTCTTGGTGATGTGGTTCGCGATGCGAAATACGTTCCGGTCGTAGCGACGGACCAACTGCTCGTACGCCGCGACGTCGCCGCGCTTGGCCGCCTGCACCAGCAACAGCTCTTCGCTAACCGGTTCGCTTATATTTGGTTGGATGGTACCCATCAGTTGTCCGATTCAGTAATTTTTACAGGAATGAGTTCGGCGTCCAAACCAGCAATTGTACTTGGTCGCAAGGAATTGTGCTCGGTGGTTGACCGCAGCGCCCTCACCGGCATCACACTCGTTATTCGCGGGGCCTTTATAATCGTCCCATAAGAAATAAAAAAGCAAACCCTGCCACCAGTACGCATGAGCCAGCGTTGTTGGATGGCGGCCGATGGGGGCTGCTGCTTTCGGCATCCGCTGCTTTGTCATCGGCTGCTTTATCATCGGGAAGAGAGGGATTCGTTGTTGTTGGGTGTGAAGGCGTCCCACTTCGCTGCATTCGTATTGTTGTATTTAGCCGTAGGCGGAGCCTCGCCCAATGTTCGAGCTAGCGATGCGCGGGCCACCGATGCTCGTGCCACCGTCCACAACTCGTCGTCACACTCTTCCGCGAGAAAAAAATCAGTCGCGAAGCATTCCCACAAGTCCTCCCTGAAACGCCGCCGCAAGCAGCCAACTCCGCGAGTGCAGCGTGTTCACCGGGCGTTCGCCGCCTCCGCTCAACTCCGGCCCATGGCCCAGCAGCTCTTGCTTGATCGCACTCCCGCAGGCTACGCGGGCGTCGAGGCCTTCGCCCATAAGCATGCGGCGGACGACGCGGGCGCCCTGGCCTGGCTGGTCACCGGATACGCGCATCTCCTTGATCGCGATTTCGCTAAGGCCATCGACCCCCTCACCCGCGCTCGCTCCCGTGCCGGAGAATTGTCAGACTATGTGTCCTACTATCTGGGAAATTCCTACCAACAGTTGGGCAGAAATGCCGAGGCCGTGGCCACGCTCGACGGTTTCTCTCGCAAGTATCCCGACTCGCTGCTCAAGCGCGACGTCGATCTAATCTCTGCCAATGCCCTGACCGCCGAAGGACGCGGTGCCGCCGCCGCCGCACTGCTCGCCAAAGACCGCGAGCCCATCCGCAGCGATCTAGAACTCGGGTTGGGGCGGGCCTACGATGCCGCGGGCGAAAGCGACAAGGCCGCTTCCGTGTTTCGCAACCTGTATTTCCACCTCCCTCTCAGTTCTGAGGCCGCGCTGGCAGAACAGTATTTGAACCGCACTGGCATCCACGGTTCGTTCGCCGAGCGCAGCACCCGCGCGGAGTTGCTCAGCAGGGGCAAGCGTTACGTGGACGCCACCCGCGAATACAAAGCGCTGACTGAAGTGGCGAGTCCAACCGACCAGCCCGCGATTGAGATGGCCCTGGCAACCGCACTCGAACACACCGGTCAGAGCAAAGAGGTCCAACGCCTTCTCAGTACGCTCGCCGCAACTACCGGCGAGGCCGACGCGCAGCGCCTCTACCTGCTGGGCGAGAGTGCCCGCTCGTCCAACGATTCCGAAGGCGTGGCTCGCAACCTGGAGCAGCTTCGTCAGGCCCATTCCACCAGCGCCTGGTTGGAGCAAGCCCTGCTCTCCGCCGCCAACATGCACTTGCTGGCTCGCGATTTCGACCAAGCCATTGATTTGTTTAGCGAACTGCAACAACGCTTCCCCAATGGCAGCCGCGCTTCCTTCGCCCACTGGAAGGCCGCTTGGCTCAGTTTCCGGCAAGGCAGAGTCGAAGACGCCAAACGCGGCTTTGAGAGCCATCTCGCGTTGTACTCCAGCTCGCCTGAAGTCAGCGCCGCGTTGTATTGGCGCGCTCGTCTGGCCGAAGAAGCGGGCGACAACGCTCGCGCCTCCGCTTTCTACGACAAGCTCTCCACCCGCTTTCGCAATTACTACTACGCCGACCTGGCTCGCCAGCGGATGAAGTTGCTTCCCGCTCCGCCCACTGTCGGCCACTACCCCGCCCTCGATCATATAGCCGCAATCAACGCCTCGAAAGTAGAAGACGAACCCGTTCCAGAAGACGACTTGCGTGGACAGAAAGCCAAGCTGCTCGCCAATGGTGGCTTGGCGGACCAGGCAGTTCGCGAGCTGCAAGCGGCCGCTGCCAAACCGGATGGTAGCTGGGCCCCGCCCGAAATCGCCCGCCTCTACGCGGAAGCCGGCCGCTATGACCGAGCCCTCGATGTCATGAAACGTGCCGCGCCCAACTATTTCGCGCTCGACCTCGCCGACCTGCCTCGCTCCTATTGGGAAGCATTATTCCCCAAGCCCTATTGGGACCAGGTGCAGCGAAACGCCGCGGCCAACGACCTCGATCCCTATCTGGTCGCTTCCCTCATCCGCCAGGAGTCGGCCTTCAACTCCCTCGCCGTGTCTCACGCCAGCGCCATCGGACTGATGCAGCTCTTGCCCAGCGTCGGCAAGCAGGTCGCTCGGGAAGTCAAACTCAAGCCCTACAATGCCAGCCGCCTGTTCGAGCCCACCACCAATCTGCAGTTGGGCACTCGCTATTTCCGCAGCATGCTCGACCAGTACCACAACTCGCCAGAGTATGCGCTGGCCGCCTACAACGCCGGTTCCGACCGCGTCGATGATTGGCTGGCCAAGGGCCACTATCGCGATGTGCCCGAGTTCGTTGAGTCCATTCCTTTCACCGAAACCCGCGAATATGTTCAGGCCATCGTGCGCAATGCCAGCATGTACCGCCAGCTTTATGAAGCGCCAGCGACGGCCGAAGCCAGCCATCCCTCACCCCTGAAATCGAGATAAAATAAGCCATGGCCCGCTCCTGCTGGATAATTCTCGCTGCTGCACTGTTGGCCGTGACAGCTCTCGCGCAGCCACCCGACAAAAAGCCCGCGCCCGCCGCTCCGCCATCCCAGACTCCACAACCCCAGCCTCCCCCTGCCACCACCGCGCCCGACCCTCTCAACAGCGACGATTCCGACGGCGCCTCTTTCGGCAGTTCCAGCCGCCAGAGCCGCACCGATATCAGTCCGCCGAAAGATGACGCCAAAAGCCATCCCAACAGCCATGAAGCCGTCGAGGACCTGGAGGCGCCGCCGACTAATTCCGCCTCCGGAGTACAGGAGTTCCATCCCTGGAATCCCATGAAGGCCCTGAAGGATGTTGAAATTGCGGATTACTACTTCAAGCAGAAGAATTACCGTGCGGCTCTTGATCGTTACAAAGAAGCGCTTTACTACAAAGACGGGGATGCCATCGCAACCTTCCGATTGGCCCAGTGCCAGGAGAGGCTGCACGATTTCACCTCCGCGCGCTCCTACTATGCAGCCTATTTAAAAATACTTCCGCAAGGCGAGTTTGCCGGTGAAGCGGAAAGAGCTTTGGAACGATTGAATAAATCCGGCAAGTAATCCGGGGCTTGGATGCGAGTGCGTCTCAAGTTCTTCATGTGTTCGGCAATACGCTTCCTCTGTGACCCCGTTCGGGCCCCCCACCCGACCGTAGACAATAGAAAAGGCCGGATCAAAGTCCGGCCTCTGCCCCAAACTTACCGCGTCGCGTTTACTTCTCCACCCTTATAAAATCCCCGGTCGACGCGTTTACCATCACGCGGAATTTTGCGTCGTCGCGGCTGTTCCCGTAAATCACGTGCCATACCGGCATATTGGCGTCGCGGTTCCAATCCACCAGGTAAAGAATCGGCGTGTCCGGGTTCTTCGCCAGAAACTTGTCGCCCCCATGCTTCTGCGCCGTGTCGAAAGCTTTATCGGAGTCGACTTTCAGAAAGCTTGCATCGAACACTCGGGTCGACGCATTGGTCGGACTGTAATTGTCTTCTGGTCCCGGGGTGATTCCTGCGGGAGCAGCCTCTTTGTCTGCGCTGCCCGACCAGATAATCGGCTTCACGCCCTTTTGCGCCGGCGATGCAAATCCCGTGCGCCACACCGCCGCCTTGCCGTCTAAGCCTTTGCTGTCGCTGCTCAATTGAGATTCCAGTTTGTAAGGCTGCGCATCCGCCGCCCATCGCCGAGCCGAAAGGTATCCGCGATGGAATCCCGTCAGTCCCGTCACCAATTCTGGCCCCTTGGGCGCTGCTGGTTCGGCTTTCGTTTCCGGTTTGCTCGGTCCCGAGGAGCATCCCGCCAGCATCCCCAGCATCAATATTGCAAATACCAATTTGTTCATGGTGACCTCGTCGCTATGATTTCGCAAGCATGCGCGATACATTGTACGCGGTACATTGTAAATGAACTCAGCCTCAGGAGCCTCATGGACCCCAACTTCCAGCGCTTGCACCAGGCCATCGCCGCCGCCACCGCCGGCCTCACTCCCGCGCAGCTCGCAGTCAAGACCAACGACAAATGGAGCATCGCCGAAATTCTGGAGCACCTCTACCTCACCTACACCCCCACCACCAAAGCCTTCCAGCGCTGCGTCGACCAGAACCACTCCTTGGCCTCCCCTCGAACCCTCAAGGACGTCCTCCAGACCTTCGTAGTAGTCGGGCTGGGTCATCTGCCCGAGGGCAGAACGGCCCCCGAGCGTACTCGCCCGCAGGGGATGCCGACACAGAATCTGGTACCTCTGATTCTGTCCGAGATCGCAGCCATGGACACCGCCGCCAACGCTTGTCGGACCGTTCTCGGCCCGCGAACCAGAGTCATAGACCATCCCATCCTGGGCGCTCTTACCGTGGATCAGTGGTCGAAGTTCCATTGGGTGCACGGGCGTCATCACGTCAAGCAGATTCTCGCCCGGCGCGCCGCCCTGAAATAAGCGCGCAGCCTGAAATAATATTGGCTATTCCCGCAAGCCTGGCTCAACCTTCGCCTTCCGGGCTTGCTCCTCCAAGTCCTCCAATCGCTTCCCGGCGGACTCGATCGCCAGTTGTTTCTCCGCCAGCTGCTGCCGATACTTTTCGTCTTCCCGGTCCCAGCCTCCCGCGTTGCGCAGGCGATTGCCAACATCTGCATAGAACGCCGCTTGCCGCAACCGGTACTCCCGCTGCGACACATCCATCTCCCGGTTCAGCAACTCCACTTGCGCTTTCTGCTCCTTTATCTTCCTGGCCCAGTCCTCCGAAGCCGGAACTGGCCCCGCTTCGGTGCCGCTGGCAGGTTTCGCGTCGCCGCTGGGCGCACCACTCGACGGCTCGGTTGAGGGGGCAGCCTGATCCGCCGCCGGTCCCACCTCGCTGATCGGCGCTGTCTTCGGCAGGTTGTCGTTGTCAAAGTGCCGCGTCGCTTTCGTTTGCGTCGCCTTCTCCGCCCGCACCCACCGTGCAGAGTCTGCCAAAGAAACTTGTTGAGCCCCGGCATCGCCGCCGAGAAGGACCAGCAGCGCCAGCACCGTGCCTTGCCCAGGAATTCTCACAGCCGCCTCCAGTACCACTGCAGAATCTGATTGCCAAACGCCAGGGCGGCGAACCCCATGCCACCCAGGAATACGCCAAACGGCATTTCAAAATAGCGGTACGCCAGCCGCGCCGACTGCCAGGCTCTCCGCCGCGCCTTTTCACCGCCGCCCATCCGCAGTTGCAGCCGTCGTGTCCGCTTCCACCAAATTACAAATATGGTCGCGATTCCAAACAATGCTCCCGTCACCGATGCCGCAAACACCGTGAGCACCATCAACTTCAGTCCCAGCCAGGCTCCAATCATCGCCACCAGTTTCACGTCGCCCAGTCCCATCCCTTCCACGCCGCGCACGCGCAAGTAAACCGCCGCCACTCCATACAAAAAGGCCGCTCCCACCGCCGCTCCTACCACTGAGTCCAGGAACGAATACAGACGCCACGAGTGGCTCGCACTTCCCGAGAACCATTGCGTCACCACGTCATTCACCGGCACCATCAGGCTGAATCCCAAGCCCAGGGCAATCCCCGGAAAGGTCAGCGCATTGGGCAACAACTTGGTTTCTGCATCGGTGAAGATTAGCCCCAAAAGCAGGAACCCGAAGATCCCGTACTTAAACCCTTCTGCCGTTATTCCAAACCGCCACACACACGCTGCAAACAAAATTGCAGTCAACAACTCGACCACCGCATACCGGACCGTGATTGGTTCCCGGCAGCGGCGGCAACGCCCACCCAGCAGCAGCCAACTCACCACCGGGATATTGTCATAGGGCGCAATCGGCTGACCGCAGGACGGGCACGCGGAACCAGGCGTCACTACCGACCGGCCACGCGGCAAGCGAGAAATGCAGACGTTCAGAAAGCTGCCGAAGGCCAGCCCCACCAAGAACCCCGCCGCTGTCAGAAGAAGATTCACGCGCGCTAAGAACCACGACGATTATAGTTCGCGCCAGCTTTGCTCTCTCAGATTACGGAAGGGCTGGGGCCGAACCGGGCTCGCCCTTCAGGGTCACGCCACGGAACTCTCTCTTACCGTCGCCTTTTCCGGCAGGAAGATCATGAACACAGTTCCGCTTTTCCCCGGTGTCGTCCAGCTGCGCAAACGCATCGCGCCCCCGTGCTTTTGTACAATCTCATGCGACACCCAGAGGCCCAGACCGGTCCCCTGATCTTTCTTGGTGGTGAAGAACGGTTCAAATACCTGCTCGCGATTTTCCGCCGCAATCCCAGAACCGTTGTCCGCAATGGTTACCCGCACCCCGCATCGAAATCCATTGCTCCACTCCTGCGTTTGCACCATCCTTACCTTCACCGTTCCACCCGTGCTCACTGCGTCAATCGCATTGGCAATCAGGTTCGAAAATAATTGCCGTAGCTCTCCCTCGTAACCGGTCACCCGAATCGCCGGGCCATAAGAACGCGCCACTCGGATTTGCTTGCTCTCCAGTTTCCGGCTGAACAGGTGCAACACCTCATCCATCAAGGCCGCCACATTCAACGGCGCCGCCGCGGCCGGGTCCCGCACCAAGCCCAAGGTCTGCTGGGCGATGTGAGCGATACGTCCGACTTCGGTTTCCGCCATCGCCAGGTATTTGTCCGCTTTTGTCGGATCGTGTTGCGCCAGATACAGCAGATTGGTGAGCGCTTCCAGCGGATTGTTGATTTCGTGGGCCACGCTGGCTGCCAGACGTCCCGCCGTCGCCAGTTTCTCGTTCCGCCGCAACGCCTCTTCGGAGCGCTTCTGCGCCGAAATATCCCGCGTCGTCGTCGACAAGCCGATCACATCTCCGCCTTGGTTTCGAAGCGGCGACACCGACAAGAGTACCGGGACTACTTGCCCGCTCTTGGTGAGACGCTCCGTCTGGTAACTGTCTGGGTGTTCGCCCCGGCTCAGCCCATCGCGATCCCGCAGGTACTCTTTGCGATGGCTCAAGGGCGTGATCAACGAGATATCCTGGCCGATCGCCTCTTCGGATTCGTACCCGTATAGCGTTGTGGCGCCCCGGTTCCAACTCTCGATCACGCCTTCCGAGTTAATGCTGATGATGGCGTCGGTCGAGTCCTCTACCAGCGAGGCCATGCGGCGCAAGGCTTGCTCCGCCACGATTTCCGCGCGCGACTTCTGCCGCGCCATTCCGCCCACCAACGCTGCAATCGCAATGAACGTAAACAAGCGCTCCACATCGTCGCGGGCTACTGAGAACGTGAAGTGGGGGTCGAACACCACGAAGTCCAGCAGCAGGGAAGAAACCACCGTGCAGAAGATCGCCGGCCCGGTTCCCAGAAAGCGCGCCACTCCCACCACGGCGGCCAGAAACAGGATCAGGGGTTTGGTGTGGAGCGGCCCGGGCAGTGCCCACACCGAAAGCGCCAGCCACGGGACCACGAAAGCTAAGCCATAGGGTGGGATCCGAGTCCACCAACTCTTCGGCGGACCAACGCGACTGGTTTCCTTTTGCATGGCTCGGGCAACCCTGGCCTGGGCTCCTTCTCCGCGCTGACTTTAGCAGGGGAGTGACCAAGGTGCAACCGCCACCCGATGCAAGCCCGCGGCTGGCCGAGTCTCTCCTCGGTCCAGTCGCATGGTGCAAGCTCTTACTTCTGCTGCAGGGTCTCGATGTGCTTCACCAGATTCGCAATCCGCTGCTGCACTTCCGCCTCATGCCCGCCGCTCATGCTATGAAACAAGTTGCCCCACATCGGCATGTCCTTGCTGCCATGGGCCGGCATGCCTTCCTCCCCGCGAATCACTCCGGCGACCTTGAGCGAGGGATACTTGCCCCCGGCCTTCATCGCCAGCATGGTCAAATCAGTGGCCGGAACCTTCAGCGCGTCTGCGGCTGGTCCATTCCCCTTGCCGTCCGTCCCGTGGCACACCGCACAGTACGTCTTGTACATCTCCGATCCCGACGCCGCTGAGGTCGCCTTGATGGGGACATGTTTGATTTCCTTGGTGGGCGCCCCGCTTTGCGCGAACGTGAACACCGCGGCTAATAGCACCGTCAAAACCGCTGTCGTAAGCTTTCCAATCGACATAATCTTCTCCTTTATGACTGCCACTCTCGTAAGTATCAGACCACTTTCTAGTGTAGGAGGAGAGGGGCACGACTCGCTGTAACGTATGTCACAGAGGGCTGTGATCAGGGAAAGCGGAGCCGAGCCGCTAGCAGGTGGGAGAATGCGGTGGGAACCAGGGCGATCCGAGCCAGGGACGGGCGCGCCGCCCGCCCTGGCTTTCCAGTGCATCGGAGTGAATTACGGTTGCGGGTCCGGTTGGTTGTCCGGTTGCGATTGCGAATCCGGGCCGTCCAGCTTGGGTCGCCCCGCATTGCGCTCTCCGGTTGGTGTCACGGTGACTGAGTTGGATAACTGGAAGCTCAGCACAGTCTCAGCGGGCAATTTGATTTGCTGGCCCTTGGTGACTGCCTGCACCCCGCCTCCCAATCCACCGCCTGCCGCGGCTCCGATGGCCGCACCCTTCCCGCCGCCCGCGATGGCTCCAATGATGGCGCCGATGCCGGCTCCGGCTCCCACTTTCTCAGCCGTGTTCACCCCGCGGGAACTCCCGTTCTTGGTGTAGGGGTTGGTTTGAATGTCATAGTGTTTTCCACCCGCCGAAATGCGGTCGAGCTGCAACACCAGTTCTGATTTGCCGGCGAATTTGCCGGCGCTCTTCACGCTCACCACGTGTCCCTGCACGTCATATCCCGCAGGAATCGCCACGTCTCCGTCCACCGCAATCGGCGTATCCAGCGTCGCACGGAAGCTCTGACCTTGCGTCGCGGTTTCCGAATTCAGTCCTTCGGAAAGGCGCACTGACAAAGTAGTTCCCGACGGCACCGTCACGCGCTTGGGCGCTGGCGGGGGCGGGGTGGAAACCGGAGTGACATGAATCGGCGGGGGCGGTGTCGTGTCCGCCACCGGTGTAGCGGCAGCGATCGGCGCGGAATTCACCCTTGGCCGGTTCGAACGTATCCTCCCGGTCGCTTTCGGAACATCGACGATCGGCGCCGGCGCTTGCACAGCGACCACCGGAGGAGTTGTGCTAGGCGAACCCACCTGAAGATTGTTCACCACTTGCTTCACTCCCGGCATGGTGGAAGCGATGCGCGCGGCCGCGTCCCGCTGAATCTCGTTGTCCACACTGCCGCTAATCGTGACCACGCCACTGGCGGTTTGTACGGACAAAGTCTTGCCTTGCAGTCCGGAATCCTGGCTGAAGCGGCTCTGCAACTGGCCGCTGATTTCGCTGTCGTTGGGACTCTTCGCGCAAGCGACTCCCGCCGCCAGCATGGCGGTCAAGAAAATGGTCGAGAGGACTTTCAACACCCTCTGGTTCATGATGAACTCCTAATGTTCGATCTGTACAAAGATTGCTCTACTGACTAGTTTAGATGCAATTTGCGATGTCATTCCACTAGAAAAACGGTCCACGAGCGGATTTGGTCCCGAATATGGCAACCCGCGCTGGTTCCGGCTATGATTTCTCCCATGCCCCGAACCGCACTGCTCTGCCCGCCCACTTTTTTCGATGTGATTGATAGCAAGAACCCTTACATGTCACGGGAGACCTCCATCGACCACGCCAAAGCGCATTTGCAGTGGGAGTTCCTGCGCCGGTCGCTGGAGCAGTCGGGCGTGAAGGTGGAAACCATCGATCCTGTGGCCGGATTGGAAGATATGGTCTTCGCCGCCAACCAGGTGTTTGTCGGCACCCGCTCCACATTGGGCAAGTTCATTGTGCCCAGCCGGATGCGATTTCCCTCGCGCCAGCGCGAAGTGCCGCACTATGTCGCCTGGTTCCGGCAGCACGGGTATCGCGTGATTGACCTCGACTTCGGTGACGATTATCTGGAGGGCCACGGCGACTTGATCTGGCATCCCGATTTCTCGCGGGTGTACGCTGGCTATGGTTTCCGCACCACTCGTGGCGCAGTGGAGAAGTTTGCCGTAGCCATGCAGGCAATGGGGGTGCCCGTCATCCCCTTGCAACTGGTGAGCGAGCATTGCTACCACCTCGACACCTGCTTCTGCCCGCTCAATACCGAATCCGTGCTGATCTATCCGGGCGCATTTTCCGCAGAATCGCTGACGGAGCTGCGAAAATTCTGGCCCCGGGTGCATGATCTGACCCAAGACGAGGTCGCGCAATTCATGGGCAACGGAATCGTCGCCGGCGGCAACTACTTGACCCCGCACTGCACTCCGCATCTGGAACAAATACTGGCCCAGGAGGGATTGAAGCCCCTGCTGATCGATACCTCGGAATTTGAAAAGTCCGGGGGAAGCTGTTTTTGCATGAAAGCGATGATCGAGTAGGATCGTGGGCGGGATGGTACCGGTTTTTCGATTGAGGCGTTAGTTCAGGATTAGCAGTCAGGTCGCCACAATGCTCACAGGAAGCTCCAGGAGGCAATAGTACCTTCGGGAGGGCCTGGGGAGGCGTCATCCGCAAGGAGATCGTCGAGCCTGGGGCTCGCCAGGGCTCGCATGGGGCATTCTACGAAGCTTTCGGTCACGGTTTTCCGCCAGAGGATTTCGGAATTTTATTCTTGCACTCCGAAAACCATCGTAAGTCCATTATTTGCAACAGATTGAGTGTTTGTTGAAAATACTTGACTGTTAGTTATATTTTGTAGCGGCGCTCACGGCTTCCTCTGGCGGCCGCCGATTGCCCTTCCCACAAATACATTCTGCGCTTTGCCATTGATTTCCGGCATTTTCCGGGATACTATCTTGCTCACCGCCCCCGCGGGACCCTGGCTCTTGCATTGCACAATGCCGGATGAGGCTGCGTTTGGCTGTTTTCGTAGGCTCTGTGGTTTCGGGGGCGCTCCTGGAGAGCGTGCCTCGCTCTATCTCCGATCGATTCGTGATGCTTGAGTTCCTTGGCAAAGGGGCCACGGGCGAGGTGTATCGCGCCGAAGACCTGGAATGCCATCGCACCGTCGCACTCAAGCGCCTGAATTCGGAACTCAGCGCCGACCCGCTGTCGCGCCGCCGTTTCCTCGAAGAAGCCAGCCGCGCCTCCGAGCTTCGCCATCCCCGCATCGCCGACTACTTCGAAGCGGTCGAAGACAACCGCGACTTGTATCTGGTGATGGAATACGTGGAGGGAGAGACGCTCCGCCAGAGACTCAAGCGCCCCCTTGCACGCACGGAATTTTTCCGCATCGCCACCCAATGCGCCGAAGCCCTGGTGGCGGCACACGCCGGAAATCTGGTGCATTGCGACATCAAGCCGGAAAACATCATGCTGACGCCGCAAGGGGACGTGAAGGTCCTCGACTTTGGCGTGGCCAAGCGGTTGCAGACCGAGGCGCTCGATACCACGGTGGATCGCAAAGGCACCTTGAGCGGAACCCCCGCCTACATGGCGCCGGAAGTGTTGCGTCAACAGAAGCCGGATGCCCGCGCCGATATTTTCTCGATGGCGGTGGTTTTGTACGAAATGCTCACCCGGCAACATCCGTTCCTGGCGGAGAGTTTTGTTGAAACCACCAACCGTATTTCGAACCACCTGCCGGAATCTCCCCGCGAACTCAACCCGGAGGTTTCGAAGAACCTGGAACGAGTGGTTCGCACCGGATTGGCGAAAGACCCGCGAGAGCGCTACGCCAGCGCCCAGGAGCTTCTGGATGATCTGCGCGCAGTGGAGAAGGGCCGCAAACCCAGGAACGCGCGTTGGGTCCCCGCGCATGACACAGAGAAGCGCAATCCCTGGTTGACGGCGGTGGCCGTGATCGCGGTCATCGCCGCTGGAGTGCTCGTCCGACAGAAGTTATTCAGCAAGCCCGTGCTCATCGAACGCGGCTGGGTGCTGATCAGCGATTTTGATACGCAAGCCAACGCTCCGCTGCCCGACTCCGGCATTCGCGAAGGCCTGAGCATTGCACTGCAGCAATCGCGCTACGTCAACGTATTCACGCGTTCGCGCGTGTATGATGTGCTGCAGCGCATGAAGAAATCGGACGTGACCAGGATTGACGAGAGCCTGGGAAGGGAAGTCTGCCAGCGGGAGAATCTGCAGGTGCTGCTGGCGGGCAGCATCGAAGAGATTGGTTCGCAAGTGCAAATCACGGTGCGAGCGGTCGAGCCCGTGCACGGCACTCTGTTGTTCGCCGAAAAAGAGCAGTTTGACCGCAAAGATCAAGTCTTTGGCAAAGTGGACGAACTGGCGCGTCGCGTCCGCATGGACCTCGGCGAATCGTGGAGCAAAATCGAAAAGACCAGCCGCCCCCTCGACAAAGTAACCACCGGCTCCCTTGAGGCGCTCCAGCTTTATTCGCAAGCCAAGGAATTCATGGACCAGGGCAAGCTGGAGCAGGCCTTGCCGCTGTTGCAAGGAGCATTGCAATTGGACCCGGATTTCGCCATGGCCCACATGCAGCTCAGCGCGTACTACGCCTCGATTGTAGGAAAGAACAGCCGCACCATTGAGGAACTGCAGAAAGCCTATGACTTGCGGTTGCGCGTGACCGATCGCGAACAGCGCCGCATTGAGGCCAGTTTTTTTGAAGCGCAGGAACGCTACGAAGATACAGCACAAGCCTTGAGCGTGCTGGTCGGTTTGTATCCGGATGACGTGGATGCCCACTCCGATCTTTCGGATGCGTATGTGGCCATCGGGCAGTGGGACCCTGCGGTGGCGGAGCTTCGCGAAGCGGTCCGGCTCGACCCTTCTTCTCCTCCTGCCAACAGCCGGCTGGTGATCCGGCTGGCCCACAAGAACGCCTATCCGGAAGCGCTCGCGGCATACCGAGCGGCGAAAGCCCGTGGCATCGAGTCGCCGCAACTGCATTGGGGACTCGGCCTCACCTACCAGGGAATGGGCGACACTGTCGCAGCGGACGCGCAGTTCCGTTTGCTGCAATCCAAGGGTGACGCCTACTGGAGCCTGGGACAGCTCTATCTGGCGAGGAACTCCCTCTATCAAGGCCATTTGGCCGCAGCCGAGTCGGAACTTGAGGCGGGGCTGCTGCGGGAGCGGCAATCGGGCAACAAGGGATTGAAGCTGTCGTTCTACGACTTGATGGGCAGCGAGGATCTTTGGCGGGGCAATCGTGCTGGCGCACGGCAGCAAGCGGACCGGATCCTGGATACGCCCGGGTCGAACCTTCAAACCGTGGACTCGATGACGGCTGGCGTTCTCTATGTGCGTAGCGGCGGGCTGGCGCAGGCCAAGCTAGTGTTGCAGCGTCTCGAGTTGGTTCAGGAGCAGGTTCCGTCTGCCTGGAACCGCAGCAGCTACCTGAATCTGGCAGGCGAAATCGCCCTGGCGGAAAACCAGCCGGACCGCGCTCTGGCTGCGTTTCAAGCGGCGGACGCCACTTATGCCGGAGTCTTGCCCCACTTTGGAATGGCCCGTGCCTACGAAGCGAAACGAAATTGGGTTTCCGCCGTCCAACAGTGGCAGTCGGTTCTGGACGCGCGGGGCGAAGTGCTGCAAGAATGGTTTCCCGCGATGCTGACCCAGGCCCAGTTGCAGATGGCGCGATCGCTGCGGCAGTTGAATCAACCCGCGGACGCGCGCTTGCACTATCAGCAGGCCCTGCAGATGTGGCGGGATTCTGACGACACGCGTTTTCGCCGCGTGGTGATGGCGGAGCTGCAATCCCTCGGCGATGCTGCAGTCAAGGGCCCAGGGCCAAACCAACCAGTCGCCCGGACGACTGCAAATTGACGGAGGCTACAACATGAACCTGTTTACACTTTTTGGAGCGGCAGCGCTGGATCGCAATTTCGGCAACCTTCTTTTCAGCGACCCCGCGGCGGCGATTCGCACTCTGGGTCTGTTTTTGACTCAGTCGGAGCTGAATTTTGTTCTGAAGACAGTGACGGGGGATGACGCCGGAGAAGTTCATGAACACTTTCTAAAAGTGGCGGGCGGGGTCTGTCCGCATCCGCCGTGTCCCATAATCACCTTGGCCACGCTAGACGAAGACAGCGATGACGACCGCAAGGAGAAATCGTAGCAGCGACTAAAGTATCAAGAGCGACGCTAGGAGTTCTGCAGGATTTGCGCCTGGCAGTGTTCGCACAATGTAGCTTGCTTCAAGTCGATCCATTCCACCGCGTGCGACGGGGCCATGGCGCAGGTGTAATCCTCGCAGTGCGTGAGGTTGAAGGTATGGCCGATCTCATGCACGGCTTCCTTCAGCAAGCGTTCCGCGAGCGCGTTGGGATCGGCGGGTAGCCCGTAAATCTCCTGGGCCAGGCGGTGAGTAGAGACTACGGCACACGGGCCGCCCATCTGCGCTTCGCCGAAGACAAAGGTCAGGATCGGAATGTAGAGGTCCACACTGGTCACGCCTAACACTCGCCACGAACTGCGGTTAACGTGGCGTTGCATGGCGGTCAGGATTTGCGACGAGTGAAATTGCTGGCGCTCGGAGTGAAAAGCAAACTGCGGATCCATGAGCGCCGGAAGAATGGTGCAGGGCACCTGCAACCCCTCAGCCAGCGTTGCCGCCAGATAGCGCAGCAGCCCGGGGTCGAGTTTTCCAATCACCAGCAGCTCCAGCGCTTTCATCGCGTCTCGACAAGCGGTTTGCTCCATCCGTATTTCTTGCAGCGGTGGTGCAGAGTGACGCGGTCAATGCCCAGAAGTTCCGCAGCTTTGGTCTGGTTCCAGTTGCACTGTTCGAGCACGCGCAGAATGTGAGTCTTCTCCATCTCCTCGAGAGACTTGGATCCGCCACCGCCGTTTCCAGAGCCAATGGCGCCCGGCCGCTTGAAAACGAAATCGGTTTCCCGGATTTCCGGCTCCTGAGCCACGACCATGGCGCGTTCAACCGCATTTTCGAGCTCACGTACATTGCCCGCCCAGGGTTGCTGCTGAAGCAGGTCCATGGCTTCCGGGGCCACGCGCGTAACCCGCTTGTTCATTTGCAAGGAAAACTTGCGCACAAAGTGATTCACCAGAGCCGGAATGTCATCCACGCGGTCGCGCAGGGCTGGGATCTCAATGCGGAACACGTTGAGACGGTAGAAGAGGTCAGGCCGGAATTTGCCTTCCTCAATCAGTAACTCGAGAACCTTGTTGGTGGCGGCCACGCAGCGGAAGTCCACCTTGATGGGCTGCGTACTGCCGACCCGGACAATCTCATGCTCCTGCAAGACGCGGAGGAGATCGGTCTGGGTCTTGAGGCTGATGTCGCCAATCTCGTCCAGAAAAACGGTGCCGCCCTCGGCGATCTCAAATTTACCCTTCTTGCGATACTGCGCGCCGGTGAAGGCGCCCTTCTCGTGACCAAATAACTCGCTCTCGAGCAGAGTTTCGGTGAGTGCGCCGCAGTGGATGACGACCAGGGGATGAAAGCGGCGTGGGCTGGCGTGATGAACCGCCCGCGCCACTAGTTCCTTGCCGGTGCCGCTTTCGCCGGTGATGAGCACGGTGGCGTCGGTGGGCCCTACGGTTTCAATGGCATCGAACAACTTCCGCATGGGCGCGCTTTCGCCCACGATTTCTTCGGGGCGCGCCACTTCTGCGACGGTCTCGCGCAAACGCACGTTTTCTTCTTCGGTGCGGCGATGCGACAAGGCCTGCTTGACCAGGTGGGCGATTTCGTCCGGGTCGAGCGGCTTGGTCACGTAGTCATACGCGCCATTCTTGAGCGCGGTGACGGCGGTCTCCACTGAGGCGTAGCCGGTCATGATGATGACCACGAGCTGACTGTCAATCTCGTGCATGCGGCGTTGCAGCTCGATGCCGTCGGTGCCGCGCATCTTGATGTCCACCAACGCGGCGTCCCAGGATTGTTCGGCGAGACGGCTGAGGGCCTGGCTGGCGTTCTCGGCGGTGCCGACTTCGTACCCTTCTTCCCGAAACCACTTGGCCAGGGAATCGCGTACGCTCAACTCGTCGTCCACGACGAGCAGCTTGCCTTGTGAAGTCAACGTCGCACCTCGATTGCTTCCCCGGCCTGGGCCAGCGCAGGCTCGTCCGGGGAGGAAAGGCTGCCGGAGAGTGGCAGCGCTATGGTGAAGCTGGTTCTTTTGCCGATTTCCGATTGCACCGCGATGGTGCCACTGTGCCGCTGGATGATGCTACGGCTCACCGCGAGTCCAAGGCCGGTGCCGTGGGCCTGGTCTTTGGTGGTGACGAAGGGCTCGAAGATTCTGGGCAGAATCTCGGGTGGGATACCGGAGCCGTCGTCGCGGACCTCAATCTGGACGTAGGCACCGCTCACAGTTGTCTGCACCCACAAGTTACCGCCGCGCGGCATGGCATCAATCGCATTCACCATCAGGGCCAGAACAACCTGTTCGATCTGGGACGGATCGCATTGCACCGGAGGCATCGCCTCCGCCAAATCCATCTGCAGCTGAATGTTGTTTAACTCAAGATTGTGCCGGACCAGCAAGGCGCATTGCTGCAAAACCGCGTTGATGTCGGTGGGTTGCACGTTCATGGGGGCGGAGCGCGAAAAAGAGAGCAGGTTCTTGACCAGGCCGCCGCAGCGACGGCTCTCGCTGGCAATCAGGTCGAGACATTGTAGGGACTCCGACTTCTTCTCGCCGCTCATGTCGCCGCGGTCCAGCCACTTCCTCAGCAACTTGGCGTAGGTGAGGATGCCCGACAGCGGGTTGTTGATCTCATGCGCCACCACGGCCGCCATCTTTCCCAGCGAAGCCATGGTTTCCACGTGCAGCACTTCGTTGTGGGCACGCTTGAGTTCCTGGGATTTTTCTTCTACGCGGACCTCGAGCGTTTTGTTCCATTCCAGCAACTGCTGGTTGGCAGCGTGCAGTTGCAGGCTCATGGAGTTGAACGACTGCGCCAGGTCGCCCAGTTCATCGCGAGACTCTACGGCAATCTGGTGTCCGAGTTGGCCCGCGGCCAGACGTTCGGTTCCGGCCTGAAGGTGCTTCAGCGGGTTCTCCACTACCTTCCACACGAAGAGCCAGATCAGCAGGGCAATCGCGACGATGGCGAGCAAGTCATAGAGCAGCATCTGGCGGCTGCCCTGGGCCAACTGGAGATCGGCTTTGGCCAGTGACAGATGAGTGTCGAGCACGCCAAGAATCTGCTGGCTCTGGGGATGCGCGTGGCAGTCCGCATTCCAACAGGACGGCTGGTTCTCAATGGGCGTGACGATGGCCAGTACGCGCTCGTGATTGGCCGCGCGATATACACGAAAACGGTCGGGGCGATTAAGGCGAGCGAGAGGCTGCGACTGGGTGTGGCAGCCATAGCAGGCCTCGGCGTCTTTATCCACGGCGTGGTTGATTTCGGTTTTGTCGCTGGAATACTGAATGCGTCCATCGCGGTCGAAGATGCGCAGGCGGACGATGCCAGGCTCGTCGGCCATGGTGGCCATGGAGTGGTAGAGGCCCTCGCGATCGTTGCGCAGCATGTAGTAGCTGGTGCTGCGGCGGATGACGTCGCTCATGCGGTCGGCGCTGGTGAGTGCGGCGGCTTCCAGATGGTTGCGATGCAGGCGGATATTGACCAGGCTGAGCAGGCCCAGGATCACCACCAGGGCGGCCAGCAAAAACACCATGAGTTTGGTGCTGAGGCCATAACTGAGACGCTGCCAGAAGCCGCGTCCGCGCGAGATGGTGTCAGTCTCCGGCATGGCTCAAGGCTGGCTCCTCGGCGGGAAGCGAAGGCGCTTCCACTTCGTTCGCTACTTGGGTCGCTGTTTCCGCCGCTGTTTCGGCGGGGAAGATGGGCAGATACTTGGTGGCGAGTCCGAACAGCGCGAACCCCGCGGCGATGATTGCGCCGGTCACCGCGACTTCCGTCCAACGCGGAACGTAGTGCATCCCCGCCGCCGATTCCAGACCAGTGATGCTGACGTTCAGCCGGTTGGTGATGAAGCCGAGCAGCACCAGCACGGAAGCGATGTAGAGTCCGCCGGCGGTGTTGCGGATTTTACGTTGCGATAAGAGAAGCAAGGGCACCAGGATGGCCAGCGCGATCTCAAGCCAGAAAAAGTACATCTCGTAGCTGGGTTTTAAAGCGAGGCCGAGCGCGCCGCGATGCAGCAGGTCCTCGAAGCGCAAGACCGCGTAAACCGAGAGCACCACCACCATTACTCGTCCCAGTTCCTGCAGAATGGGCAGTTCGAGCTGGCGTCCGAAATGTTTCGCGCTCATGGAGGACTCGAAGATGGTCATGGCCAGGCCGACGGCGATGGCGGAGATGAAGAAAAATACCGGCAGCAAGGGGCTGTACCAAAGCGGGTGCAGCTTTTCGGGCATGATCAAGTACAGCGTGCCGAGCGAAGACTGATGGAGAGTGGAGAGAATCACTCCCATGATGACGAGGGGAACCAGTAAGCCGCGAATAATCTTCAGCGGCTTGTGCAGGCCGAAACGCTCCAGCACGATCGGCGAAAATTCCAGCGAGAGCACGGCGGTATAGAGCATGACGCAGTACGCCACCTCAAACATGACCGAATGCGGATTGCGCATGACCAGCGGATGCCAGATGCGGTAGGGGCGTCCCAGGTCGAACATCAGCGCGACGCATACCAGCAGGTATCCCAAAAATGCGGTGAGGATGGTGGGGCGGACGATGGCCTGGAGACGCTTGATGTTCAGGATGTGGACCGCCGCGGTGAGGGTGAAGCCGCCAGCCGCCAGCATGACGCCGCACAGCACGTCGAAGCCGATCCAAAGGCCCCATGGAAACTGGTCGTTCAGATTGGTGGAACGGCCCAGGCCTTGAGTGAAACGCAGTACGGTCCCGTAGAAACCCGCAGCCATGATGAAGAGGAAGACCAGTTTCCAGAACGTGGGTCTGATTTTCATTGGGCGCTTCCTTTCGGGCGCGGCGGCCGAATGGCCGAGAGTTTGCGTTCAGCTTCGGCAACTTCTTCACGGCGATGGGTGATCCACCAGACTCCGCCCAGCAGGATGCCGCCGAGCGGCACAAAATCCGGGATGCGGGACAGCACGCGGTAGGTGAAGATGGGAAGCGGGTCGCGAGTGATGTCAGTGCGGTAACCAAATTCCTCGAAAGGCACGCTGGAGAGCAGCAGCACAGAGGTTCCACCGACTTCGTTCAGGCCGTAGATGTGGTTGACGTACTTGCCGGGATTGTCGTGGAGACGCTGCTGGGCTTCGGCAACCAGGGCGTCGCGCTCGCCGAACTTGGTAGCGCCGGTAGGGCACGCCTCAGCACACGCGGTGGGTTGTCCCAGGGCGACCCGGTCGGCGCACATGGTGCACTTCTGCACTCGCGGCAGCAGCTTGCTCCACTCGTATTTGGGGACGCCAAATGGGCAGGCGACCATACAGTAGCGGCATCCCATGCACTTGTCTTCGTCGTACACCACGGGGCCGGCGGCGGTCTTGTGCAGGGCACCCACGGGACAGACGGAAGCGCAGGCGGGATCGGCGCAGTTCATGCACAGGCGGCGCATGAACTTGTCGCCCTTGGCCAGGACTACGGTGAACTTGTGTTCGGATTGCCGGTCTTCGGCGGCGACTGCGTCGTCGTACCGCAACTTATTTTTTGCGGCACAGGCTTGCTCGCACTGCTTGCAGTTAATGCACAGCGTGGCGTCGTAAAGGAGCGCCTGGCTCATGGAAGTATCTCCCTGCCACTTCGCGGCGGGACCGGGCCTCAGGCAGAGTACAGAGGCTGAGGTGGGCGGCGGGGGACGGAGTGGCGGCTGCGGGCTGACGCATGCGTCGCGCGGGCCCTACAAAGAAACACCCAGGCGTCGCGCTCAGCGCAAGACCGGGGTGGGCCATCCCGAAGGAGAAAGCATAGGAGTCGGGGCACTCGAACCGAGAGCGACCGCGATTTTTATCTATGAATGCACGCACACCGGCAACCGGCACCTTGCACCCCTCTGCTTTCTGGCCGCACCTGTATCGAGGTCACCAGGCTCGCGGCACGCCATCGGGAACAGCCAATCGACAAGGGTTCGACGAACTACTTTTCGACGAGCTACTGTCGGCGAACTACTTCTGAATGCTGCGAATGTAGGACACGATCATCTTGACCTGGTCCGGGGTAACTCCCTTGGCGCCAAAAGCATGGCTGGCCTTCTTGGCCTTGCCACCTTCGGAGATGGCAGCGGTCAGGTCGGCATCAGACATCTTTTTGGCATCGTCGCCGATGAGGCTGGGAATCTTCGCAGCGGGCTTGCCAGCGCCGTCAACCCCGTGACACATGGCGCATTTGGCTTTGAAGAGATTGCCGCCGTCATCGGCCCAGGACAGACTCGGGATCAGGATGAAAAGTGCTACCGCCATGGTGAGGACAGCAATCGCGAGCTTGGTGGTTTTCATGAGTGCCTTTCTTTGATTCTGGAATGAATGCTGCGGGAGGGGTGATGAGTTTCTCTACAGCGATTGCCTGTGGCAAAACCTATCAACGCCCGTCTCGTTTAAAAGAACTCTGTTGTGAAACGCCGCAGTCTTGCTATGGCTAAGACAAGTTTCCGCTTTTGGGTCGATAGATTCTGTGACGTCGGTCACTTTTAGTGGTGATATGCATCAGGGGAGGGTCAAGGCGGGTTTGGTGGCCGCCGCACCCGTCAAAAATGAATCGTCAACCGCAGCCTCAGTCAGGCGCAACGGTGGAGGTCGTCGGGGCGGCTTGAGAGCGAGGAACCGCGCGGAAATTCTTTATGCCCGAGCTGGGAAACCATGCCCCAACTAGTTGATTGCGGTCGTTGATTCCCTCCACTGCCGTTGAGAGCGCCCCAGGCATATCTACTTGCGAGAAGACGCCCGCCTGGTAGGTGAATCCATGAATTATAAAATTCTTGTCCTGAAAATGCCTAGCCACCACGCCTGCATTGTTGATGGCTGTCGCCACCGTCAGGTTTGCATTTGGGAAGTCTATATTTTTATAGACCCCATTTTGATATAGGAACGCATGAGGGCCGGTGAGGTTGTAGATATAAACACCCACGATCGTGCCCGCGTTGTTGATCGCATTCGCTTCTGTTGCACCCGAACCAGGAAAACGTAGCGTCTTGAATATTCCGTTTTGGTAGAGAAAGGCTTTGCCTGTGGGTTCAATCGCGCCCGCCGAACAAGTAAAACTGCCGGGACAGTAGCCCCCAACGACTGCACCCAAGTCATTAATCCCGTAGGCTGTAGTTGCATTCGTAATGCCAGGATAGTCTATGGTTGTGATCGCTCCGGTTGTGAAGTCGTAAGTGTATCCATGCTCGCCGGACAAGGCATTACACCCCGAAGGACAATACCCCCCAACTGCGACCCCGCTCACATTAATGCCTGAGAGGTAGGCGCTACGGCTCCCAGCTGGCTGCGCCGCAATAAAGTTGCCGCCAGTCTGAATGTATGCGCCCTCAACACCGTTGACATAAAAGTAGTACCCTACCGTATGTTCGAGGCTGACTCCGATTGGACTCGTCTCAAACGCCCGGGGATAAGTCCCGGCGGCATGGAACAAATAGCTCGATTGACCGGCGGCGGCGATGCCGATAAGGCAGAGTAGCACAAGTGAGAAGACGACTACCCATCGCGATTTCATTCGATAACTCCTGATTCTCGTTAATTCCAGGCGCTCAGTGCCACGCTACGACTTTGCCATAGGGCTGAAATCGAGGAATCGCGCGGTAATTCGCGACGCCGAACGTTGGGAATTAAATACCGACAAGTTGGTTGGCATCGTTGATTCCCGCTATGCCGGTCCCGAAGGCACCAGGCCGATCAATTTGGCTAAACTTCCCGGCTTGATAGGTGAAACTGTGAACTCCCACATTGTCCCGAAAAAATCCAGCCACAATACCGAGGTTGTTGATGGCCTTAGGTTCTGTGATGTCCGACCCGGGAAAATCAATGATCGTGTACACGCCATTCCGGTAAAGAAACCCGTGCGGACCGGTGAGATTGACAAGGGTAATATAGTCGCCGACAATCACACCGGCGTTGTTTATGGCGGAAGCTTCAGTTTCCAGCGACCCGGGGACATGAAGGGTCGTAAACACACCGTTCGATAACAAGAACCCCTTGCCCGTGGGCCCTAATCCCGAGGGACAGCTTAAAGTTCCCGGACAATACCCTCCCACGACTTCACCCAAGTCATTGATGCCGTAGGCAGTCGTGGTGTTGACTGTTCCGGGAAAATCAATGGTTGTGATAGTCCCGGTGGTTACGTCATAAGTGTACCCATGCTCGCCTGAGAGCGCATTACACACCACCAGCCCGGAAGGGCAGTAACCAC
>JANYBT010000039.1 GCA_025360645.1 Acidobacteriaceae bacterium
GGTGAAGCCCACCACAATCGGCCGCGGAATAAACTTCACCGCCGCACCCATGCCGGTCGCTCCCATCAGGATAAGCAGCAATCCAGCCATAACAGTGCACATGAACAAGCCATCTACGCCATGCGCCGCGACGATGCCCGCGATCACCACAACGAATGCGCCGGTAGGCCCGCCGATCTGCGTTTTCGAACCGCCCAGCAGCGAGATCAGCAACCCGGTAACGATGGCGCAGTAGATCCCGGCCTGCGGGGTCAGCCCGGAGGCAATCGAGAAAGCCATGGCCAGCGGGAGCGCCACCAGTCCGACGGTAATTCCCCGCGACCAGGTCGAGCGAGAACTTGTTCAGGCTGTAGTCGCGTAGGCAGATCACCGACTTCGGAAGCCAGCGATCATCGAGGAAAATACGCGCCAAGATGTCATTATGACAGCATCGCTCGGCGGCGGGCAGGGACGGGTAGTGTCCTAATTCAAATTCGGACACTACCCACAGACCATCTGTGTCTCCGCGAACCGGACACCCTAGCAGCACGTGGTGCAAGTCTAGAAAGCGTATTTGAGTCCGAACTGCAGGGTGCGCGGGCGATGCGCGTCCACGGGGTGAAGGAACGAGTTCGCGGTCAGGCAATCGGCTCCGTCTCCGCCGTCCGCGGTATAGCCTGCCAACTGTCCCCCATAGCAACTGATGGTGTTGCTCCCGGTGTTGCCCTTGTCAGGATTGAAGATGCGGAACTGGGTGTGATTGAACACATTGAAGGCCTCAGCACGAAACTCCAGTTCTGTGCCTTCGGTGATTTTGAAGTGCTTCAGCAATGCCATGTCGAAGTTGGTGCGTCTGGGGTTGTTGAAAGAGTTTCGTCCCGCGTTGCCGAAAGTCAACGCGCGCGGTGCGGCAAAAGCGCCGGGATTTCCCAGGATCGGCCCAAAGCTGCCTTTGATGGTCCCGCCGCCGATGACCCGGCTGTGCGGGCTGCCCACGATGTCGGGATACGATCCCGAGATGGTTCCGTTGGCCAGACCCGGATTGTCGAGCACCGAGACACCATTGCGGCTGCCTCCGTTGATGATGCTGAAAGGGGTCCCGGACTGAAGGGTCACCACTCCCGACAAATCCCATCCCTTCAACCACTTGCTCTCAGATTCGGGGCTGGGCAGGACGCCGTCGGCCGATGCGTCCACGCTGCTGAGCCACTGAGTGAAGGTGCGCCCGATCCGCGCTAGAGGGAGCTGATAAATATAGCTCGCGTTTACCAGATGACGCTGGTCAAAGCTGGAACTCGCCGTGTTCGAGTGGATGTTGTAGGCATCAATAAACGCCGAATCCGAACGGTCGGAGGAGTCGTCCACCGAGTGGCTGTAGGAGTAGGCCACCCCAGTGGTGAGCGGTCCGCGCGAGCGGCGCAGGGTAACCTGCAGAGCGTGATATTTGGAGTCGGCGATGTTGTCCAAGCGATAAATCAGGCCCAATCCCGGAGCGAAGGTTCGGAGACTGTTGGTATCGGGAAACAGTTTTCCCGGGGTTCCGTAACACGCGGCTTCGAGGTTGAGGAAGGCTGGATCTTTCGGCGTCAGGACGGTCCCATTCACGGTAATGTGCCCGCCGTCGTAGGTATTGCAAACGTCGAAGGTCAAGGGCTGGTTTTGGGCAAAGGGATTGAGCTTGGGGTCGAGCAAACGAAGCTGGTTGCGCTGGGTTTGCACGGTCAGGTGGGTCCCTTTGCTGCCAACGTACGAAACGGACGCCACCATGTCCATCGGAAGTTCCCGCTGAATGCCGAAGCTCCACTGCTGCACGTAGGGCCAGATGGCTTTGTTTGGAATCGAGGTGACATTGAGAGGATAGGCGCCGGCGCCGCCGCAACCGACGCCCACACCGCCGATGCACTCATAGCTAAAGGCACGGTCCTGGGTGAGGCTGATGACGTTGGGGGCACTGCCCTCGAGCGACCCGGTATTGGATTCATTGCCGGTACCGTGATGGAAGAAGACGCCGTATCCACCGCGGATGGACATTTTTCCGTCGCCCTTGGGATCCCAAGCGAAGCCGATCCGAGGCGCGGGATTGAAGGTGTGGTTGTGCAAGCAGCCATCGGGACGACCGTTGATACCGCAGCGCACAATGCCATTGAGGAGGCGGGGATCCAGGTTGTTGGGATCCAACGGAAGGGGCTTGCCGCCTTTCTTGTTCAATACGATTCCAAAAAATGGATCGATCTTCAGCGTGGCCGCCACCGCCGGATCGAAAGCTGCTGGGTCCCAGTTGTAAGCGTTCAGGTTCTTCTCGTGGTACGTGCCAAACAGGCTGACGCGTAATCCCAGGTTCAGGGTGAGGCGGTGGGTGATCCGCCAGTCATCCTGCAAGAAAGGTTCTGCAATCCAGTAGCGGTTGTAATACTTGAGCTGGGCGCTGTCTTGCTGGTAGTACTTGACTGCGCCGCCCGCGCCGGGACGATTGGGACCACCCAGCAGGAAGTCGGCGAAGGAGTTGTTGGTCGAGAAGAAACTCGACACATTGCTGAAGGTCAGCAGACCTTGCACGTCGCCGGTGTTGGCGCCCACGGCAGAGTTCAAATTGTTCTTTTCCGACCGTACAGCGTACACGCCGAACTGCAAGGTATGTCGGCCAACGACTTTGCTGGCATCGTCGCGCACCCCGAAAGTCGGATTCTTGTAGCTCCACGGTAAGTAGGCGGGATCGACCGCAAATCCAGCGCCGCCATAGGCCGCGTTGGTGCCGGAGATCTGCACGCCCGGCACTTTGTCGCCGAATCCATTGTTAAACAAGAACCCCGATGTCAATCCGGTAGGGCGCTGATAAGTCGCACTCTGCCCGGCCACGGTGGTGTTGATGTTATTGAGCGAAATCTTCTGAATGGTATAGCTGACCACCACTTCATTGAGCAGGGAAGGCGACAGGGCCGAGGTCAAGCGCGCCACCATGCTGGTCCCGGGTCCGAAAAATCGGCTTTGAATGGTGGGGAAGCTATTCTGCACATAGCCCCATTGCGGCGAGAGTACGGTGGTGTCCCATGAATCATGGATGTAGCGCAACGAGACGCGGTTCTTCGAGCCTAGTTGTTGGTCAAGGCGCGCCAGTTCTTCTCTCCAATACGTCTTGGGGGAAACGGTGGCGACGTAGCAGGAAGCAATCGACGAGTTGCACCCCGTGGTGGATGTGGGGAGCGGAATGATCCCTGAATTCAACAGAAGCTGGGCGTTGGGATCAATGGGAACTTGGTTGCCGGCGAAGGTTTGGTAATTCAACCCATCAGAGGCGCCGCTGGCTGCGGGACAGTCGGGATAAGCTTTGCGGGTAAAGCTGGCGAACAAGCCAGGAAGCGCCACCGGACAGACATCGCTGAAGTCTCCAAAGCCGGCGCCCAGCGTTGAACTCCGCTCCGCCGCTGAGGCAACGCCTTGATTGAATTCGGTGGGCGTTCTTTCCAGGCGGAACTCTTCGGAGAAAAAGAAGAAGGTCTTGTTCTTCCTGGTGTTGTACAGATGCGGGACAAACAACGGCCCGCCTAGAGTGAATCCGAAATCGTTTCTGCGATAGAGCGGAGCCTTGCTGCCCTGGTCAAAGTAGTTGCGCGAGTTAAAAAATTCGTTGCGGATGAATTCGTAGGCGTTGCCGTGGAAATTCTCGGTTCCCGACTTCGTGGTGACCAGCACGCTGCCGGAAGCCGTCCGCCCGTACTGAGCGCCGTAATTAGAAGTCAACACCTTCACTTCGCCAATCGCATCGAGGCTGGGATATACGGCCAGAGTCGTGTTGCTGCCGTTGATGCCAGTGTTGAGGACGTCTGCGCCGTCGATATCAAAAGTGTTGTATTCCACGCGTCCGCCGTTGACGCTGTACTTGACGCTTCCCACCACGCCAACCTTGGCTTCGTCCTGACCGGTCTGGTTACTGACGCCGGGCGCCAGCGCGATCAATTGGGAGAAATTGCGGCCGTTCAGTCCGATGGACACGATTTCCTTCTGGGTGATGGTACCGCTGACCTGGGCGGTCTCGGTTTCGACCTGGGCGATTCTCTGGCCTTCGACGTTAACTACTTGCCGGGCCTCGCCAGCAGGTTCGAGGAGAGCATCAATGCTCAGATTCTGGCCTTCCGAAAGCACCACTCCGGGGGCCGAGAAATTCTTGAAACCTTGCGAACTGACGGTGATGTCGTAGGTGCCGGCGGGGAGCCCGGTGATGGTATAGCCGCCCTGGTCGCTGCTGGTCGTCGTCTGTTTGACGGAACCCCCGCTTAGCACAACCGTGGCGCCGAGAATGACCGCGCCAGTCTGGTCGCTGACGGTTCCGGTGAGCGTAGCGCCACTACTTGCCGAGGGTGCAATGGGTGGGGCCGGGGCGTCGGCGGGGGGCGCTTGCTGGCCTGCTGAAGTCATGGCGCCGAATAAAAGCGAAAATGCCCACGACATGCGCAGAAATCGATTCCAGGGTTTCACGCGGGTGTCCTCAGTCTCCAAAGAAATTCGGGAGACCTGAGAGTTACAGAGTTTTGTTACTGCAAGATGACGTGAATGTTAATTTCCCGTAACACAACGCAGATACAGGGGTTTTCACAGTGCGGCTCTTGTGAAAGTTGTGATAAGCAAGTAAGGGACAGGTTGTGCATCGTTCCGTGTGGAAGTGTTTCCAGCCCAGTTTGTGTGCCACAGAAGGCGGCTGGGGCCACCCAATGCGGTCAGGCCGGAAAATACGCTGAGGAGAGTCACGTAGATATGTTTGGTTACGACATTCGCGAGAAGTGCGCCGTAGTGGAGCGCCCACGCCGTGGTACGTCCGTTTGCCGAGCGGCTGCGGTGCTAGGGTGTGCCGCATTTGTTCTGCTGGTATTCGCCCATGCTCCAGCTCAAGTTCAGAAGTTCCCCGCGAAGAGTCACCCAGCTCATCACCAGGCGGGAGCGTCGAAGAGCACGGTGACGGATGAGGCAGGGATATTTGGTCCTCGGGTTGACTATCCGGTGGGCATCGATCCGGTTTTCGTCGCCGTGAAGGACGTGAACAAAGATGGCGTCAACGATCTGATAGTTGCGAACAAGGGTGACAATACGGTCAGCGTGCTTCTCGGGAACATCGATCCGATTCTACTGGTTGGCGATGGCACGTTCCAGCCAGCGGTGGCGTATCCCACAGGCATTGCGCCGACGGCCATCGCAATCGCGGATCTCAACGGTGACAAGAAGCAAGACCTGGTGGTCACCAACTACAACGACAACACCATCAGCGTCCTGCTGGGAAAAGGACGTGGTGTTTTCAGGCCCGCGGTCAGTTACCCCACCGGCATGGGTCCCAATGCGGTTGCGGTTGCAGACCTGAACCGGGACGGGTTTATGGATGTGGTTGTCACTAATTCCCTCGATAATACGGTGAGCGTGTTGTTGGGGGTCGGAGATGGAACCTTCCTGCCGAAGGTGGACTATCCGACTGCGCTCCAGCCGTCCAGACTGGTGCTGGCAGACATCAACGGCGACAGCGCTCCCGACCTAGTCATCAGCGCGTTTGGAGGCAGCATGGTCAGCGTGTTGCTGGGCCAGAACAACGGAATCTTCAATCCCAAAACCGACTATCCCACTGGATCCCAGCCCTCTGCGGTGGCAGTCGGCGACTTCAATCTCGATGGCAATAGGGACATCGCCACCGCTGATTTTGGCGGAGATACGGTGACCGTGACGCTCAGCACTCTGTTCGGCACATTTAACCCGCCGGTCTCTTATGCAGTTGGGAAGGGGCCCAGTAGTCTTGGGGTGGGAGATGTCAACGGCGATCTCGGTCTTGACTTGGTGGAGACGAACTTTCTCGACAATACGGGCGGAGTTCTACTGTCGAATCCAGACGGTACTTTCCGCCCGGTGGCTATATTTGCGACGGGCAACGGTCCCGCATCCCTGGCGCTCACGGACCTGAACGGAGACAATGCGCTCGATGTGGTAGTCGCCAACAGCGTGGACGGCACCGTCAGCGTGCTGTTGAACCAGGGTGGTACGAGAATGACGTTGTTGCCTTCGGTCAATCCAGCGACCGTCGGGTCGCCGGTGACCTTTACCGCGACCATCGCTCCCAGCCTGACCACCACAGGAACTCCTGCCGGTACGATTTCCTTCGTGGAAAACAGTGTTGCGATCGGCAGCGGGCCTGTCATCGGCGGCGTAGTGACCTTCACCACCAGCGCCTTGACGCTCGGCGGACACGCCATCACAGCCGTGTATAGCGGGGACGCGAGTTTCGCACCCAACACATCACTGGTGCTGATCGAGGCAGTCCAAAACCCTCCTGACTTCAGCCTGACTCTGACTTTACCTTCCCCCGATCCGGTGACGCACGGACAAGTAGTCTCGGCTACAGCATTGGTGAATTCGCTCAACGGGTTTGTCGGGCAAGTGGCATTGACATGCACGGTGCAGTCCAGCGGTACCGGCTCCCCGCCGACCTGTTCCGTCGGACCCGCATCGGTTCAGCCCATTGCGGGCGGAACGGCAGCCTCAACTCTGACCATCCTGACCGGCCCAGTGGCTTCACTGAATCTGCCCAACCCGGGGCGCGGCACCAGTCCGCTCAACGCGCTTTGGCTGCCGGTATCAGGTCTGGCGCTAATCGGGGGCGTCGCCGGTTCGTCCCGGAAGAAACGCCGGCTAAAAATTGCGCTCGCAATTGCGCTTTTCGCGGGACTTGTGTTCCAAGTGGCTTGCAGTGGAAGCAGCACCAGCACCAGCTCCGGCGGAACGGTTGCGCCCGGCACCTACACCGTTATGGTGACGGGAACGTCGGGCTTTGCAACCCATTCGGCGATGCTGACGTTGACTGTGAAATAGGGAACTCGATAGTAGTGCGATGAGGCCAGACTGGGGCAGGAGGCCTGCGCTGGAGCTGATTCGCCGGGGGCTGAGCCGCGATGTACCGGATTTCCCTGGAATCTTGGGGCCGCGGCCGGTTTTCACGCAGCGTTCACATAGTCCGGCGCTTAGTCGCGATTTCCACACTCCCTCCAGCTATTCCACACGCTCGGGCTAACTTTCACACAAGTTTAATCTCGGTGTTATCACAGCGTAACAAGAGTCAAAGAGAATTAGCTTGTTTCCCATGAGTCTTAAGTCGCTGGTTTGTCCGCTGGGTTAGCCACAATGACCCGGGGCGGCTGGCAGCTCGAGCCTCCGTGGGAAGCAATCGGCCTGCGGCTGAAGTAGGGGCCATGCGGTCTCTTCAACTGCTGCACCGCTTTAACCCATCTGAAACTAACTGACGAGAGGAAAAAATCTATGAAGCACATGAAAACAGTTGTGGCGGCGCTCGCGCTGACCACGGTGCTCTGTCTTTCGGCGAATAGCTTCGCCGCCACCGTGAATTTCAACGGCACCGGATCATCGGCTGCGTTCAACACATTTGCCTTGGCTGCCTACCAGGCCACCTCGGTCTCGGGCGCTTGCGGAACACACATCTGGACCAAAAAGAGCGGCGGTTCTGGCATTGACAGCCGCAGCGTTTCCATTCCCGCCCAGACCGGTAACTTGTGGGTCATTTGGGATGCTCCCACCACCCCGGCTGTGGTCTGCGCTTATCTGAGCGTTGACTCGGTCGAAGGCACTCGCTTGTTCTTTGCCGTTCCGCGCGCCACTCTCAGCGTCCTGTTTGCGTCTGGCACCACCGGGGACAATCTCGTCCCAAGCCTGACTGATGAAGCTCTGGACTCCGGCGCTCTGGCAGCCTTGCAGGCCAATTCGACGTTCAACTCGGGCGTGGGCGACATCCGTCCCGAAGACGCTCTGTTCGCCACCACTCGCGCGCTGGCTACCTTGACCACAAATCGTAGCGGCCTTGGCTATGGCCCCGGCCCCATCGGCACTTCCATCAAGTCCCCGTTCAGCACCAAGACTTCTGACGTCGTCAACTTCGCGCTCACCGGCGTGGACCCCATTTCTGGCCAGACGGTTCCGTCCTACGCCGTCACCAACGTGGGTGCCCAAGTGGAATTGGTATTCGTGAATACTAACGACACCACCTCCACCGGCCTCGGCAACTCTGCTTTCAACAACGTCGACCGGTTCGTGCTGGCCCGCATCTTCAACGGCTCCTCCACTCGCACCCGCGACCTTATTCCCGGCGGCGTCTCTCTCGGCTCGGCCGGAATCCACGTGATGCAGCGTGAACCCATGTCGGGCACTATGAACGTGATGGAGTTCTCGGTGTTCCGCAACGCCGAAATCGCCTCTTCCCAGGAGATCGGGGTCAACCCGACGGTCGACAATCCGCTCAATCAAACCTACACTTCCGGCGGCACTCGCCAGCGCGTGATTGGCACCGGCGAAATGACCTCCGAAGTGTCGGCCACCACCAACGCCATCGGCTACGCATTCTGGAGCACTGGCAACTTCTCGAAGGTTCTGACCAACACCAAGTACCTCACGGTGGACGGCGTCGATCCGCTGTTCGCCAACTACACCGCCGGTGCAATTCCGTCCTGCACCATTCCTTGCCCGAGCGTGGTCTCCCTCACCCACGTGCTCGATGGTTCCTATCCGATCTGGAACATCCTGCGCGTATCCACCGCCAAGCCGGCTCCGGCCAGCGTCACCAACCTGATCACCGCGGCGCAGGCGTTCGCTGTCAGCCATTCGCCTGACTTCGTGCCGATCGCTTCGATGAACGTGTTCCGCTCGCACTACACCCAGTCCAGCAAGAGCGGCGTGAACGGCCACAAGGCTGGCACCACCGAAGCGGGTGGCGATGAAGGCGGCGCAGTCCTTACCGTCGAAGCCGACAACGACAACGTCACCGATACCGGCAAGGAAATCACTGGCCTGAAGCAGTAGTTCCGGCTTCAGCGTTTTACCATCTCAAGAGGCGGGATGGAGCGATCCACTCCGCCTCTGTTTCCTTGTCTAGACGAACCTTTTAGCACGCCTGCAATTTGGAGAACTAGTTTTGATCTCGGCCACGTCCCGGCTCACATCGCTGCTTGCTTCCTTCGTGATGGTTCTCGCACTCTCGCTCTCCGCGGCAGCCCAGCAGGTGCCTTCCGTTGCCCCAGCGCCCAAGATCGTCCCTCTGACGCATGAAGAAACCATTAAGAAGGCTATGGAATACGACGGCGAAGATTGGCGTAATCTTTCTCTCTCCACCAGTCATCTGCGCGAAGCCGAGCCTCTTTTGGGCGAAAGAGACTTGAAGGCGACCTTCACTCGCGAGTTGTACCAAGTGAAATGGCGTGGCGGCGATCCCATTGACCTCTATGTCATTCGTCCCAACAACGTTGCTCGGCCCCCCGCGGTCCTCTATCTTTACGGCTATCCCTCGGAAACCGATCGCTTTCGCAACGACGATTACTGCGAGCGGGTCACTCACGGTGGTTTTGCCGCGATTGGCTTTGTTTCGGCCCTCACCGGCCACCGCTACCACACCCGCCCCATGAAAGAGTGGTTTGTGAGTGAACTGGACGAGTCGCTGGTGACCAGCGTCCACGACGTGCAAATGATCTTGAACTATTTGGCGACTCGCGGCGATATCGATATGGACCATATCGGCATGTTGGCACAAGGATCCGGAGCGACTATCGCCATCCTGGCGGCTTCGGTCGACTCCCGCATCAAGGCGGTGGACCTGCTGGATCCCTGGGCGGACTGGCCCAATTGGCTGGCAAAATCCGCAGTTGTGCCCGACCAGGAACGTCCCAACTATCTGAAGCCGGAGTTTCTGCAGCGCGTCGCTCCTTTTGAGCCCATCAAGGCTCTGCCCGAGCTCAAGTCGCAAAAAGTCCGGATTCAGCATGTGGCCGACGATGGCGACACGCCGCTCGCAGCCAAGAAGGCCCTCGAAGCCGCAACCCCGCGGGACGCGCAAATTGACCGTTATGAAACCGCCTCGGAGTTTGCGAACGCGGTCGGCGGCGGCCGTTTTTTCGATTGGATCAAGTCGCAGCTTCGTCCTTCATCAAAGCCGGTTGCGCAAGCGAGTTCCGTCAGCAAGTAGCTGGCGTCATCGATGTCAACCGCGAACGACGCGGCCCGGTTGCCTTCAGCCTTTCCCCTTCGGCACCGCTACTCGGGAACCAACGTCTGTGCTGGGAAAAAAGTGATCTGACCCCTAATTCGTGCGTCGCCGTACACAGAGACGGAACCTTCCACCTAGCAAGCAACGCGATTAGGGACTGGAGGATGCGATTGGGGTTGGCTGCTGCCTGCGGATAGTGCTCATCGAGCAAACCAAAAGCCGTCCCCGCCACAGCAACGACAACTGACTGGTGGGAACCAAAAACGGCACCGTCATCCGCAAACACATGGGCTACGGCTACATCCGGGCCGCCCATGCCGAACCCATCCAACACTTCCACGCCGCCCACTTCACCCCCTATCTCAATTCCAACGAAGTTCGATCCCAAAAGTTGCGGTCGGCAGCCGGCACTCACCGAGCCTCGCAAAGCCTAGTTCCTGTAAGTGTATTATTAAAAGACACTTATCGTGGCCCAGGTTGATGGGATAGAGTTCGTTTCTGTTGGCGAAAATTGCAAATGGTATCGGAATCATTCGATCTGAGGATACCCACTTAAGTGTACCGCCAATGTGGAACATCGACATTCGCTCAACCCTTGCGACTTTGGCGCGAAGGGCCGGTCCAACTTCGGAGAAACGCCTACCCTATCTTTTCGGTGGTGGTCCGGGGGAGGAGGAGAGGACGGCCCATCGTCCCCCTGCTCGCGATCGTAGGTGCCCTACAGGGTCAGCAAATGGCATTCTTGCGCTTCAGATTGTGCAACCAAGCAGCCGCTTCGGTTCTTGCTGCGTCCCGTCCCGTACCCTCTGGTGCCAGGATGTCAGACTGGGTAAGGGTTTTATGAAAACGGCAAAGATGACAGGGTCTGCTTGCGGGCGGTTGCGGCTCACCCTCCTGCTGACTGGAGTTTTCGCCGTTATTGCCGGCCTAAGTTTGTTTGCTGGAACTCCCGCTGCCGGTCACGATCTCACCCGACGTGACCGGATCGAGGCCGCTACTACGGTGATGAACAAGGGGGGTAAGCCGCTGCCGCTGAGCGGTGCATTGCGGCCACTGGATGATCGCCGGCAAGCGCAAGGTCGAGATTTCAGAGCCGGGATTTTTGCTGGTCGAGCTGCGAGGAGGTAACGTGAGCACGGTGATTGACGGCAAGGAAGAGAAGCGAGTTCCGGGAGATTTTTGGACTGTCCCTGCCCAAGGGAAAATGACGATTCAAGTGACCGGAGAGTCCGCGGGACTGGATGTGCTAGCCCTCACGATGAAGTGACGGGTTCGGCCTCCCAGACGCTTCCGCTGGAGAGGCGGATCACGGACCGAATGCATGGAAGTATGCAAGGGGACGTCGCCTATCGGGCGCTGACTTGGTCGGCGATCGCAACACCCAGCTCCTGGGTATTGGAATTGCCACCAATATCCGGAGTGCGGACTTGAGCGCGGGTCAGGGTTTCGGCGATGGCACTCTCGATGGCATCTGCGGCTTCAGGAGCACCCAGATGCTTCAACATCATCGCGCCAGACCAGATCTGGCCAATCGGATTGGCGATTCCTTTGCCCGCAATATCAGGAGCGGAACCGTGCACCGGTTCGAACATGGACGGAAACTCTCGTTCCGGATTCAAATTCGCAGAAGGAGCGATGCCGATGGAACCCACCACCGCGGGACCTAGGTCGGAGAGAATGTCGCCAAAGAGATTCGAGCCCACCACGACATCGAACCAATCGGGATGGCGTACAAAATGAGCCGTCAGGATGTCGATATGATATTGGTCGGTGCGGATGTCTGCATACGCGGTTCCCATAGCCTTGAAACATTCGTCCCAGAAGGGCATGGTATGGATGATTCCGTTTGATTTCGTAGCGGAAGTCAGGTGCTTCTTTCTGGAGCGTGCCAGTTCGAACGCGAAGTGTAGGACGCGATTGACTCCCCTCCGGGTAAAAACTGTCTGTTGGACGGCAATCTCATCCTCCGAGCCTTCGTAGAGACGGCCGCCGATGTTGGAATATTCGCCCTCGTTATTTTCCCGCACCACGCAGAAATCGATGTCGCCCGCCTTCCAATTCTTCAACGGAGTTTCAATTCCCTCAAACAGCCGGACTGGGCGCAGATTGACATACTGCCGGAAAGTGCGGCGAATGGGGATTAAAAGTCCCCACAGAGAGACATGATCTGGGACGCTGGGATGGCCGACGGCACCCAGAAAGATGGCGTCAAAGGGCCGAAGTTGATGAAGACCATCCTCAGGCATCATCTTTCCGGTTTGCACGTAGGTCTCGCAGCTCCAATCGAAGAAGTGCCAGGCAAATTGGAATCCAAAACGCCTTCCGGTAGCTTCCAATACACGGATGCCCTCCGGCACGACCTCTTTGCCAATGCCGTCTCCGGCGATGACGGCAATACGAAATGTCTTCATTGGTGTCTGGCCCTACCCTTTCTAGTGCGCGCTGCATCCCTTAGCGCCTGGGGAATTCAAATCATTGCGAACCACCTGACCGCCCTTCATAACGAACTTCACGCGCTCCAGTTCTGTGATATCGGCTAAAGGGTCGCCGCACACGGCGACGACGTCCGCAAATTTTCCCGCTTCCAATGAACCGATATTAGAATCCCATCCCATCATCTGCGCGTTGCCCATAGTTGCAGCGCGCAACACTTGCAGGGGGCTCATGCCGAACTTGACCATATAGGCAAATTCTTTGGTTTGAGTACCGTGAGGGAAGGGGCCAACGCCGGTCCCGAAGGCAATCTTAAGGCCGGCGGCGACGGCACGCCGAAAATTAGGTTCGGAAACGGAAGCCACGGTAGGGCCGCCATACTTCTTGGCCTCGTGTTCGCGTTCGATTTGATAGTGAAAGAGCGTGGGGATCAAGTAGATGCCTTTGGCCTTGAAGAGCTGGATGTCGTCGTCGGTCAATTGCACCGCATGTTCTACCGTATCCACGCCGGCGACTAGACAATTGTGCAGGCCCTTTCCGCCGAAAGCGTGGCAGGAGACCTTGTGACCGCGGTCGTGGGCCTCCTCGACAAGCGCTTGAATTTCTTGCAGGGTAAACTGCGGCGGGATGACCATGGTTCCGTCGGGCGCGAAACTGAAATCGTTGGTGGCGTAGAACTTGATCCAGTCGGCGCCATTATAGAGTTGTTCGCGGACCGCTTTCCGCGCCTCCCACGGGGAATCGATGGTTTCCAACATCGAGGGCAAGGGAATGTCGCGCGAATAACCCTTGGGGTGAAATCCTCCAGTGGCTTGAAAGCCACGTCCCGAGACCTGTAACCGCGGACCTTGCACCAGTCCATTGTTGATGGCAGTCCGCAAGTCGACGTCCCCGTACATCCCTCCTAGGGTCTTCAGATCGCGCAGAGTGGTGAAGCCAACGTACAGGTCGCGTTGGCTGTTTACCAGGGCCTCGAGCTCGCGGTATTGCAGGGACTCCTTCAACATTTGGTCATCCAGCTCTGGCCCGCTTGCGAATACGTGAGTATGTCCGTCGATCAGCCCGGGCAATACTGTAGCGTTGCTTAGGTCCAACACCTCGATACCTGGGGGAATGGGAACCTGGTCTGCGGACCCCACCTGGATGATGCGCATCCCTTCGATTCGGATGATCTGTTGCTTCTTGAGTTCGCCTGACTTAGGGTCGAACAGGCGTCCCGCACGGATGACCAAGGGCTCGCGGGATCGGAGCTGCGGCGGTGGAAGGGGAGGGGGGGGCGGTGTCGCAGGTTCTTGCGCAACCACAAAACAACTACTCAACGCGAGACCAACCGCGATCCTGAGGTGCATCGATACTCTGCGTCCGAGTTCTGCTGGTTCCTTCACTTCGCCTCCGCCAATTTCGTTTCGAGATGTTCAGGGGTTGTCCTGAGCTGTGTAGCCAGGGCCGCAGCCACCAACGTAATAATACCTAGATAGGCAAAGCCCGGAAGAAAACTTCCGGTTCGCTGGTTGAGGTAGCCCACGATCAGGGGAGCAAAGTAAGCTCCCAGGTTGCCGATGGCATTTACAAATCCCATCACCGAGCCAACGATTCTAGGTGACAAGGTTTCCGTCGGTATCGCCACAGAATGCGCCCATTGGCCCGTAGGAACCTACTCCGCTGAGGGCGACGAAGGTGAATCCGAGCAAGAGGGAATGGCCGATGGTAGCGACAGCAGCCAGGATGCATATTCCCCCGAAGAACATAGCTCCAGCGGCGTGGAAGCGGCGCTCCTGAGCTTTGTCTGAATGACGTGAAATGAATAGTACCGACAAAGCCCCGACGATAAAGGGAATGGTATAGAGAAGGCCAATCGAGAGACTGCTGAGTTTTCGAAACTTCGCCATGGCGCTGGGCAGCCAAAACAGCAATCCCATTTGGCCGCTCACAAAACAGAAGTAGACGGCCGCTAACAGCAACACTTGCGGTTGCAGCAGTGCGGAAAGATACGAGACCTGCGCGGGATGCTGCATTTCGGAGGATTCCAGGCGCAGTGTCGAGACCAGGGAGATGCGTTCGGCCTCGGGCAGCCAGGACGCGTCGGAAGGGTGGTCCTGAATGAAGACCAGCCAAATCGCGAGCCATAGAAAGGGTAGGGAGCCTTCCGCGATCAACATCACCCGCCAATTCCAATGGTCCAGCATCCAGCCTGAAAAAGGCGAGGCCAGGATCACCGCACCGGGTAAGCAGAGCAGCCAAAATGCATTGGCGCGAGCACGTTCGGAGCGGGAGAACCAGTGCGACAGCAGAATCAAGGTCGCGGGATACACGCCACTTTCAGCCACTCCTAGCAGTAACCGGAGCCACAGGAGTTGGTGGTAGGTTCGGGCCAAGCCGCAGCCGATCGCAAAAATCGCCCACACCACCAGCAGAATACTAATGAATTTCTTGGCACTCCAATGCTTTGCCAGATGACCGCCGGGAATCTGCAACGCTAAATAACCCCAAAAGAAGATCCCGGCTACGGTGCCCGCTTGCGACGGGGTGAGGTGCAGGTCGCGGCTGATATGCGGCAAGGCAAGCGAGATATTTGTGCGATCGATAAACGCGATCGTGTACATGATGAGCGCAACCGGAATGATCCGAACCCAGCGGACCGAAATCCGGGGCGCGCTCACGGGAGTCGGATTGTCAAGATGGTTCACTAAATCTCTATCCCAGGCGGCATCTCGCCCGCGGGTTCAATCCGTAGGCGAGGGTGCACTACTGCTGAATCTCGTACACCCGAACCTCAGCATCTTGCTTTTCATGGTGCGGTACAGCCAGGTAATAACGATTGAGTTCAGGGACAAAGATTCCTGTCTTGGCGCGAAAACTGCCTGGAATCTTGGCCAACAGACTGTAGTGGTCGGCATCTTTCTGTTCGAACACGTCAAGCGATCCATCGCCCGCCAGATAAAGTCGCTTGTGCAGCGCATCGTAACTCATGTCGTCAACCATGCCAACGGCTGGCAAATCTGCAACGACTTTGCCGGTATCGGAGTTCAACACAATGAGCTTGCCGGGACTGCGCGTGACCACAAACAGCCGGTGGTTGGCTTCGTCCAGTCCCATCGCGACGTTGAGCTTGTCGCCGACAGGCAGGGGCCAGGTCGCGGTGAGAGCTGACCCGTTTCGATCCATGACTCCAACCGAATTCAATCCCGTGAGATTGCAGAATATTCGTGGGCCAGATTTCTCCAACACAATCGCTTCTACATGGTTAGTTTCGATCTTGATGTCCCGGACTCTTTTCGCGAGGTTGGTGTCGATGACGCTGATCAGGGAATAGGGGGTGTGCGCTTCCCGACCGCCATTCACCACGTACAGGTATTGCGTGACGGGGTCATAGGCGATGGAATCTGCGTCAATGGACACCTTAATTTCGGTGCTCATTTTGTAGTGATCAACGTCGTAGACCTGCACGGCGGAAGCGTCCCCGGCGATTATGAACATTTTCTTGAGATCGGGGCGGTACAGAATCGCGTGCGGCGCCTTCACATCATCAATGGTGTGAACCAGTTGGTTCGTAGCGGTGTCGAGGACCAGGACTTTATTGTTTTCTTCCCCCGTCAGAAACAGCCGGTGTCCCGCGACGTCGGGAGCGAAATGGTCGAAATCTCCATCGTGAAGTCCCGGCAAACGAATGGTTTCCACGAGTTTCAAGGGGGACGGAGCCTGGGCCAGCGAGTTGCCCCCCAGGCCCGCAAGGAGTGCCAAACCGAGACAATAGATCCGCATCATAAAGTTTTCGCCCTCGATTCGAACGGTGTTGACTGGAGCATGGCGACAACAAGCGCCTGACGAGATAACCGGTGCCGCGAAATGACGGATACAAGAACGGGCGGATGCTACGACACGGATGTGCGCCCGTCAATGCGACTTCTGGCTGAAGCCGGTCTGAGCCGAAGAAGGAGCGGCTTAAACCATTTGTTTTCAAGCATTCAAGGCGGTTTCTGAGTGAAGAGCTAAACAGAAATTAATCTTGTTTTCAGTTGCTCTCAAGAGGAATGGATTTATGCTGAGTCGCGCTGAATAACGACATACGCAGCCGGTCAGCGTAAATTCAAAACGAGTTGAAGGCATCCAGGAGACAAGCATGAAGCACTGGCATGGGACGGTCCTCGCCGCTTTTATGATGAGCGGGATACAGGCTCTGGGGCAGCAAGCCGAGCCGCTCAGACTAATCCAGACGACTACGCTGGGCCCCGAGGTGAAGGGGCATTTCGATCATTTCGAGGTGGACCTGAAGGGCAATCGCTTTTTTGCCACTCCCGAAGATTACAAAGCGGTTCTGGTGTTTGATCTCAAGACCGGCAAACTCGTTCACGAGATCGGCGGCATCGCCAAACCCCATGCTGTGCTCTATCGAGAGGATGTCAACCGTATCTATGTAACCGATGGCAAAGATGGGGACGTGAAGATTTTTGACGGCACCAGTTATGCTCCGCTGGCAAAGGTCAAACTGCTGGAGGATGCGGATTCTATCGGCTTCGACCCGGCCACAAAGTACCTTTACATCGATAACGGTGGCGGGGATGTCCATGAAAAGTTTTCGATGCTGAGCGTGGTGGACACAACGAACAGCAAGAAGCTGGCTGACATCAAGATTGAGGGCGACACCCTGGAGGCGATGGCGTTGGCAAAATCCTCGCCCAAGATTTACGTCAACAACCGCGACAAGAATGAAGTGGATGTGGTTGACCGCGAAAAGCACGAAGTGATTGCGCATTGGCCGGTGACCAAGGGCAAGCCCGCTGTAGCCATGGGCTTTGACGAAGCCAACCAGCGATTGTTTATTGGGTGCCGCAGCGGCGTAGCGGTAGTGATGGATGCGCGAACGGGAAAGGAAATCACCACTCTGCCAATTACCCAGGGCGTCGACGACATGGTTTATGACGCCGCCAGCAAGCGCCTTTACAGTGCGGCCGATGGGAGCGTGGACGTTTATGAGCAAACCGATCCCGACCACTACCGGCTGCTTGCGAAAGTTCTCACTGGCCCTCTCGGAAAAACCGCGCGGCTAGTGCCTGAAATCAGCCGTTATCTGGTCGCCGTGCCGCAACATGGCACGAGCAATGCTTCGATTCTTATTTTCGACGTGCGGTGACCTCAAGATCGCCGGCGCATTGGCTTGCAGGGGCCGCTCGAGAGTAAGAGATCAGTAGAAGGCAGGATGGGTCTGCAATTCCCCGACTTACCACTCCGCCGCAAGCGCCAAATTTGAGGAGCACACAACGTCATGCGATGATGTTTGGTGGCCTATGCGCATTCTCCTGGTTGAAGATGAAAGAAAAGTGGCAAGCTTCATTGCCCGAGCCCTCAAGGAAAACACGTACGCGGTTGATGTAGTGGAAACTGGCGAAAAGGCGCTGGAAGCCGGTGCAGAGGTCGCCTATGATGCCATTTTGCTGGACGTTCGCCTGCCCGGGCTGAGCGGAATCGAAGTCTGCCGCGAGCTGCGGCAGCGCGGAATCGAATCCCCGGTTCTGATGCTGACCGCTCGCGGTCTGGTCGAGCAAAGAGTAGAAGGCCTGGACGCAGGCGCCGACGACTATCTCACCAAGCCTTTCGTCCTGGCGGAGCTTTTGGCGCGGGTACGAGCCCTGGTGCGGCGCGGCTTTCACACCGGTAATGCCAAACTGCACTATGCAGACCTGGCGCTGGACCGCCACCGGCGCCGTGCCACTCGCGGCCAGGAAGTGATTCCCCTCACTTCCAAGGAATTTGCCCTCCTCGAGTTATTCTTGCTGCGGGCTCCGGAATTGGTTACCCGTAGTGAAATTGTGGAGCACGTCTGGGACTGCCACTTTGACAGCGAAACCAATCTGGTGGAGGTGTACATCAACCGCTTGCGCCAGAAACTCGACCAGAATCGATCGCCGAAGTTGATTCATACGATCCGTGGCGTCGGTTATCGCCTGGGGATGCCGGAATGACACGACTGAAATCACTTCGGGTCCGAATGATGTTGCTGTTCACCAGCATGGTTGGCGTGCTGCTCGTCGGCTCGTATCTGGTATTTCTGGGTCTTCTGAACCACGAGATCCCGTCTCAACTCAACCGCCAACTCTTGGAGACAGCCCGTCCGCTGGTGGCCGACATCATGACCGAGCCCAATGCTCAGGATGTGAAACGGCTGGATATACCGGGCGAGTTTTTCGAAGTGCTGGACGCAAACGGACAGGTTCTTCAGCAGTCGAAGAATCTCACCGCCCGAATTGATTTGAAAGGGATTGCAGTCAACTCATTCCAGCCGACTTTTGGAACGGCGGTGATGCGGTGAATGACAGTCTTAACCGCATTGCCCTTCTTTTTTTCCCGCTGAGCTTATTGTTGACGGCAGGGATCTCCGCCCTCTACGTCGGCCGAAGCTTGGCGCCGATTCGGGCTCTGACCGAGCACGCGGCTGCCATGGCTCAACAGG
>JANYBT010000067.1 GCA_025360645.1 Acidobacteriaceae bacterium
GAACCGGAAATGGCCGCCGATGTCATCGACCTGGTCAAGACTTTTCAGCAAATCCTCGACCGCGCCCGCAATCGCCCCATGCTGCAGGTGGATGAAGAGACCGTCACCGTCGGTCAGATGATCGGCTACCTGCAACGCCGCCTGTCGATGGAAGACCGCCCCATCCGCCTGAAACACATGCTCCGCAACGTAGAATCACGCCAGGCCCTGGTGTGCATGTTCCTGGCCCTGCTGGAACTGGTTCGTCTCCAGGCCATCCAGGTCCGGCAGGAAGCGGTCTTCGGAGAAATCCTGGTGCGCAAGCACGCCCACTTTGACCAGGTGATGGCGGAGCAGGCAGCCGTTCGTGACGATTGGCGATGAACGATGGGAGATGACGACTCTGAGATGACGATTGCAGATTAAACGATTGGAGATGACGATTGTCGATGAACGATTGGAGATGATTTGATAGAGTTGCGAATCACGCGCGCATGACTTGCGCATAACTGGCGGGGTGACTCGCAGCAGCCCCGATTCGCTCCACCCTGAAAGATTCGCTCCACCCTGAAAACATGAGCCTCAAAGCCAAACTCGAAGCCATCATTTACGCCGCCGAAAATCCCATCGGGTTGGAGCCGTTGTCCCAACTCGCCAAAAACAGCATCGTCGCAGAAAATCCTCTCGCCGATGATGCCGCCATCAAATCCCAGGTCCGCGCCGCCGTCGAAGAACTGCTCGCCGAGTACGGTTCCGCCGATCACGGCATCGAAATTCGCCAGGTGGCCGGCGGCTACCGCATGTCCACCAAGCCCGAGCAGCATGACGTGGTGCGCGCCTTCGCCAAAAGCTTGAAGCCACCCATCCGCCTCTCGCTGCCCGCGCTCGAAACCCTCGCTGTGGTCGCCTATAAGCAGCCCGTCACCGTGCCGGAAATCAGCGAGATCCGCGGTGTGGACTCCGGCGGCGTCATCGCCACCCTCCTCGACCGCAAACTTATCACCACCGCCGGACGTAAGGCTGTCATCGGCCGCCCCATTCTTTATAAGACGACCAAGGAATTTCTGATCCGCTTCGGACTCAAGGACGTAGGCGAGTTGCCCAGCATGGAAGAGTTCGAAAAACTGGTGGCCGAATCCTTCGAGCCCGACATGCTCCCCCTGGGCGAGCCGACCCCAGCTGCAGAAACGAACGAGACCGCAACTGTGTCCGAAGAGCGGGACAAGGAGACCATCGAGGAGAGTGGCGGGGAGACCATCGGGGAGAGCGGCGGGGAGACCATCGAGGAGAGCGGCGGGGAGACCATCGTCCCAACTCGCACCTCGCGCCCCGGAGGGGCAACCCGAAAGTAGCCCAGCGCTTCAGCGCTGAGTATGCTTCCAATAATGAGAAAAGTCCCGGAGGGACGACCGAGCCCTCTATCGTTTGAAACCCGAAAATCGAAACTCCTGCGCCGTAGTACCGCTTGAGATGGCCGGGCAAATAGCGAGGATAGTGCGGGGAGTGCAGGCGCGTCCGTGACCAGCGAGGTCCCCCAATGTGACGCGCTTCGGTCCAGCGCTGGCCCCACTTCTCGCAAAGAACGCGAGAAATGGGCTACCCCCAGTGGAGGAATCGTCCGTAACAGATGTGCGCCACCCACCGGCGCGGCCCCCAACGGAGGAATCGTCCCTAACAGATGTGCGCCACCCGCCAGATCGGTCTCTTGTCTGCTTTCGGAAGTTGTTGATTTCACGGCCGTACAGGATTGTGACGAGGCCCAGAGGTTTCCCTAGGCGTCGATGGTGTAGGCTTCACCCCACGTGGCGCTTTGACTGGTATAGGCATTCTGGATCCGATTCACTTGGTCATAGGTATAGGCGGCCGGGTGCCCCGCATCTTGCCGGGCACGTTTCAAATTCTAACGCCGAGGGCACCCCATTTCTCGCGTTCTTTGCGAGAAGTGGGGTGCCGATCCGGTCCAGCGCCGCCCCCCCCACCGGTGCAACAGTCCATAACAGATGTGGTCCACCCGCCGCTCGTTTCCGTTGAGGGGCTGCCGAGGTTGGCAACATTGCCCTCCCTTGCAGGCCTCTACTCGCAGTTCCACCAGTTGTCTGCTTTTCAGTACACTGAATAGAGTGACTAGAGTGAATAGAGAGACCGGTAGCCCGGAACGGGCGCTTCAGCTTCACCCCGCCGGAAGGACCTGAATGCCTGAAG
>JANYBT010000092.1 GCA_025360645.1 Acidobacteriaceae bacterium
CTGGTTATCTAGCAGGCGGCGAAACGTACTGGGATTTGTTCGGTACGGGATGGGGTCATCAATTATTCCGGCACGGGATTAGCTGGCTCCACATGAAAGAGTTTATGCAAGACCGAGATGAATACGCCGCTCTTAAACGAGATTCCCCATGTCGCCAAAGCGGCCGAATGTGTCACGGTCGTCCTGCAGGAATCCGGCAAAGGGGCAACCTGGATGTTCGAGGACGCCTATGCGAAACACCGCCACTGGCACAAGCTGACCTATGAAGATGCCGAACTGGACCGCGCGGTCGAAGAAGCCGCAGCATGGGCCGAACAATTCGTCGCCGAGTTCGGCGATTATCAAATCGCTAATTTGCCGTGGTTGAAGAGCTAAAGGGCTCAGCGGCTCTCATGCGGTTGCCTCGCCGTTAATTCTCATAGCCTCGACGGCGTTTGCGCGCAACGGTGCGAGCCTGTGCGGCCTGCGCTTCGGGCAGGGAGTCAACCCAGTCTTGCTCCATGCTGCCGTAGGTTCCAATGCGTCCCCATCGGCAAATTACCGCCCAGTCTCCGAACAACGTGGGCTGAATCTCGACCTGATAAAAGCGGGCGAGATTCAGCGTATAGTCAGATCGTTCCATGTATACGGCTGCCATGATCCAAAGCCTAAGTGAACCGATGATTCTAGGTCAAAGACTTTCTCGCCGTTTCCCACTGTTTTGATCCTCCCGCCCGCCTCCGTAGTTCCCAATGTGTCTTGTCGGTACGTCAAGACCTTGTCTCGTTTTAGGTCGACGCAATCGCTCGGTTAGGGCAGGGTCGTCTGCTCATTCCACCTTCCCTCGTAGCAGCAATTTCGCCACAACGGCGGATACTTGGTTCTCGTATCCCTGCAGGGACATTTGTTGCAGGCTCGCGCAGCCAAGCCTCGTCCCAAAATTCCCATCCTTGCGCGGCGAAATGTGAACGGATCGCCGCACGGTCCGTCTCGTTTCTAACTTTGCCGCAAGCGAGCGACAGCCGGACCGTCCGCGCGTCGCGGCAGACACCAGTTTGCGCCAGTTGAAGGCACAGCCTGTTGAACACGACCCGCCGGAGCTCGGTCTCGTTGAACAGCTTGTAGCGCTTCGCGTGCTTTGCATTGCTCCCGTCAAAGGCTGACGCCCTCACGCCGACGGAGTCGAAGTAGCTCTTGCACTCGACGACGCGCAGCAGATTGTCACGGCCATTGTACGCAACGATGTCGAGCTCCTCCCGTTAACACCACGGACCACACCATGCACGACAGCACGCCGAAGCATGCCATCGCCCTCAACCGTTTCATCGAAACCAATCCGCTAAAAATCACAACCCACCTCCAAATCGCCGACTGCTGCTGCAAGGATACGCGTTGGACGGTGCGACGTCTGAATCAAGCGATATCCTTTTTTTCATGGATCCCTTCCGGTTTTGAAAACTCGAAACTTGAAACTCGAAGATGGGGAAGCCAAACCCTCTAGCGTTTGAAACTCGAAACTTGAAACTCGAAACTGTCTCGTCGTCCCGACCGCAACGAGACCGCGCAATCTCCACACCGCTCGTGGGCCACCCGCCTGGTGTTGTCTGACCCCACTTCTCGCAAAGAGCGCGAGAAGTGGGGCACCCCGGGCTATTCCGCCCGCCCACATTATGTGCTAACGACAGCCCACATATTTTCTTTGACAGGATCCTGAGCCGCAGTTCTCTTTTCGAGATCTCTTTTTATTTTCAGGATTTTGTTTATTTCTTGCCCCAAAATGCCGATAATCTGGCATCCTAGTAGGAGTGCGATTACCTTCACTTCTGGGTAACGTCAAGATCATCATCAGCCCGCTACGCAGCGGAGAAGGGGTTCGAGGTCGAACTTTCTTCCGTGGGATGTGGTTCGCAAGCCCGGCCTGTGACTTCCAGCGCACCGGAATGTCTAAAGTTTCGCTTGGCTTGAGCGCGTCAACCGCCGTGCGGGTGCTTTTCTGAGATTCATACCGCTTAATCGAGGCATCGCGATTGTCTGAAAACCAACTTTCATGCCTGTGGAATGCACCCAGTTTGGATCCGCAATACCGGGCTGCGGTTTCCCTTCACAGCCACACCAATTATTCCAAAGAGAGCCTCTACTTCATCCCGGCGTTCGCCCGGAGGCACCCCCTGCTGCATTGGGCGTTGCAACGTCAGTGCCGGCGCTCGACCGTTCCGGTGGATCTCGACCGCGCCTACTGGACTCCGCCGCTCACCGCGAGAGCTGCTTATGGCGTGGAGAAGCGACAGATCGAAGATAAATTGGGACTAGCAGGTCTGGTGTCCCTGACCGACCATGACACCATTGAAGCCCCCACGGTATTGCGCGTCGTGCCTGAGACCAGTCATATCCCGTTTTCCCTGGAGTGGAGTGTCCCGTTTGAAGGCGCGATGTTTCACTTGGGGGTGCACAACCTGCCGGCCGCCCGAGCGCAAGAGATCGTGGTCCAACTTGCCGCTTACACCGCGTCGCCTGCCCCGCAAGATCTGTCCGGCCTGCTGGCGATGTTGGACGAGAATCCCGGCGTGCTTATCGTCTTGAATCATCCGCTATGGGATCTCTGCCGTACCGGGATGGAGCCGCACCGCAAAAGCCTGGAACATTTCCTGCACAACCACATCGAGTTCCTTCACGCTTTTGAGCTCAACGGTACTCGCAGCCGCGCCGAGAACAACAGCGTCATGGAGTTGGCGGGGCAGCGGCAACGCCTAATCATCTCCGGCGGAGACCGGCACGGCTGCGAGCCCAGCGCCGCCCTCAATTTGACCCGCGCCGAAAGCTTCTGCGAGTTTGTTCACGAGATCCGGGTCGAGCAGCGCAGCCACGTTTTATTTATGCCCCAGTATGCGGAACCGCTGTGCGTTCGGACCATCCAAACCTTGCTCGACGTTATCAGCGACTATCCCGAATATTCCGAGGGCTGCCGCCGTTGGGACGAACGCGTGTTCTATCCCGACCCGGTCACCATGCTGGACCGTCCAGTCTCTTCTTACTGGAACGCGCCTCCTGCTTTCCTGAATCGCATTTTCTTTGGCATTCGCCTGTTGGACAACGCTTCCGTGCGCCGGGCCTTGCGGCAGATGTTCAAGAATAAGGTGGATCTGCGTCTTCCATCCGAGACCGTGTATGAGGCCAGTTTATGAGGGACGCCAGCCGCGGAGCCTTGCGAGTAGTTTTCTTTCCCGACGCCTATAACGAAGTGGACGGCGTGGCTAACACCGCCCGCCACTTTGAGGCCTTTGCCCAAGACCGCGGCCTTCCGTTTCTCACCATCCACGCTGGTCCGCAGCGCCAGACCGAGGTTTCGGGAAGCGTGACCCGAGTGCAACTTCCCCGTGGCCCGTTCACTTTCCCGCTCGACCAGACCCACCACTTCGACCTGGCGTTCATGCGTTATGCCGGAGAAATGGCGCAGCAGGTTCACGACTTCGATCCTGACATCGTGCACATCACTGGCCCCAGTGACTTGGGAATGCTGGGCGCATGGATTTCCTACCGGTTGCAGATTCCCCTGGCCGCAAGCTGGCAAACGAATTTGCATCAATACGCCCGCACCCGCCTCGCGGCGAAACTCGATTTCCTGCCACTGTCATGGACCGCGAAACTCCTGGATGCCGCAGAGCATTGGAGTTGGCGGGGCGCCACGCGATTTTACAAAATCCCGTGTTTGCTCTTCGCTCCCAACCAGGAGATGGTTCGCGAGCTCGGCCAGGCAACCGGCAAACCCTGCTTCCTGATGTCGCATAGTGTGGACACTACCGCATTCAACCCGGCGTTCCGTCGCAGGCAGGGTGGCCCTTTCCGCATCGGCTACGTCGGTCGGCTCACCACCGAGAAGAATGTTCGTCTTCTCGCTCGCCTTGAGCAAGCTTTGCTGGCGCGCGGACGCGACAATTTCCAAATGGTGGTTGTAGGCCAGGGAGCCGAAGAAACGTGGCTCCGCCAACACATGAAGACCGCCGAGTTTACTGGCGTGCTGACCGGTCGCGTTCTCGCCGAGGCCTTCGCCGATATGGATCTGTTTGTGTTCCCTTCGGAGACGGATACCTTCGGATTGGTGGTGCTGGAGGCCATGGCCTCCGGTGTCCCCGCAGTGGTTAGCGCAGCGGGCGGGCCCAAGTTCACCGTGAATCACGGGCAGACCGGATTTGTGGCGCGCGACTTCAACGAATTCGTGGAGTGTACTGACTTGTTGCTGACCCGACCCGAGTTGCTGGCCCCCATGCGTCTCGCCGCCCGTCAGCATGCCCTGTCTACGTCGTGGGAGCGGATTTTTGAAGGCATGTATTCGGCTTACCAGGGCTGTGTCCGCACCCCCTGCGTCGCCGACCACTCAGTTCTCGATGTCGCCAAGGTCTGACCGGGAGATTTGTAGTTTGACCCCGGAAGAGGAGTTTTATTTCTCCGGTTCTCGTGGATCGGAACGCGCTGTCTTATGAAGACTTATTTACATCATCGTGGTTGGCTCCTCCTCCTCTGGCTGGGCATGGGCCTGTTGCATCCTCAACCAAGCCAGGGCCAATCGCGCGCCTTGCAGAATATCGCGGCCCACCTCACTCCCGATCAGGTGGTCACTCAGATGGTTCGGCACAATGCCGAGCGCGCCAACGCCTTGGGAAGTTATCGTAGCCGGCGTTTGTACACGCTCGATTATGTGGGGTTCCCCACCCATCTTCACGCTGCCATGCTGTTGGACATGACCTATACCGCCCCCGACAAAAAGGAATTTACCATCATTTCCAAAAGCGGCAACGAGTGGCTGGTGGATCACATCCTGAAGCGGCTGGCGGACAGCGAGCGGGAAGCTTCCGAGGGAGACAACTGGAAGCGTAACGCCTTGACCACCCTCAATTACGACTTCGCCTCCGCAGCGGATGACGGCGTCAGCCGCAGTTGCTCTTACGCTCTGGCGGTGGAACCCAAGGTCGCCACCAAGTTTCTCTATCGGGGCCGGGTCTGGGTAGACCCGACGGACTTCGCAGTTTGCCGTATCGAAGTCGAGCCCGCCAAAAACCCGTCAGTGTGGATCAAGCGAACCGACATTCATCATTCTTACTCGAAGATCGGTGATTTTTGGCTGCCCAAGGAAAACAAAAGCGTTTCGACCATCCGCATTGGGGGCCGAGCCACGTTGACCATCGAGTATCAGAATTACCAGATTCTGGCGGCCCGCCCGGTGGAGGCGACCGAAGCTGGCCCGGCCGTGCAATCCGCTGGAGGTCTTCGTTAATTTCCGGTTAGAATTGTGCTTGGCCGACGCCGCAGTGCGAACTCTGCAATACACTGAACACCAGCAGAAGTTTTTGGGGACGATATGGCGATTGTATTAGAACGCATCCGGGGCAAGGCCGATGAGGTTCTGCGCTACCCAACCGCGCAGAGGTTGCAGGTGTACTTCGTGGGAGCCGCCGTGCTCTTTGCGTCACTCGGACTCGGCGAGGCAGTGTACCGGCTCCTATTCTCGGATTTCGATGGCGCCAAGGACCGTCTTCCGATCGAAGCCTTCTTCGGCTTGGTCTTTGCCTGGCTGGCCACCAAGCTCGCCCGCAGCGCCTATAAACAGCGCAAAGAGACCGACGCGCGGCTCAATTTGATTTGGGACCGGAACCACCAGATCCGCCACGCGGTGGAGGCCATCTGTCCTCAGGCCCACGCCTCCAAGAACCAGCAATCCATCAGAGTCATCCGCGAAGAAGTCGAGCGCATTGAGGGCGCCCTGAAGGACGTCCTGCCGCGGTAAGTCCCGCCGAAATTCCCGCTCGATAGCCCGCTCCGTGGCTTGAGCCATCCGCCGCACCGCCCTCCTTGCTAGCTCGCAGCGCGACGCATGACATTTGTCAGGCGCATCCGGTGATGTTTCGCACTGGTGTGGCTTCGCGCTGACCGCCATGATCAATTCATCAGTTGAACAAGGAGTTCACCGATGATGGCAACCCAAACAGAAGTTCGAACCACCGCCAAACCGCCAGCCGGCGCCGTTGTGGCCCGGCTCGCAAAGGTCACCAAGAACTATGGCCCCGTAACCGCGCTGCGCGAAGTTGATTTCGCGGTCCATGCGGGAGAAGTCGTCGCCCTGCTGGGCCCCAACGGCGCCGGCAAGACCACCGTAGTGCGCAGCCTGCTCGGTCTGTGCAGACCCGCTTCGGGCAACATCAGCGTGTTTGGCGGCGATCCCAACCAAGCCGCGATCCGCATGAGGATTGGCGCGATGTTGCAAGTGGCGCGTGTGCCTGAGACCTTGAAAGTGTGGGAACACATTGACTTGTTCTCGAGTTACTACTTGCATCCCCTTCCCTTGGCGGAGACTCTGGCGGCTGCTGGCCTCACCGCCCTCAAGAACCGCAAGTTCGGCGACCTCTCGGGCGGACAGAAGCAGCGCGTCCTGTTTGCCCTGGCCATATGCGGCAATCCTGACTTGTTGTTCCTCGACGAACCCACCGCCGGTCTCGATGTGGAAGCGCGCCGCAGTGTGTGGAGCGAAATTCGCAAGCTGGTGCAGCAGGGCAAGACGATACTGCTCACCACCCACTATCTGGAAGAAGCCGACGCTCTGGCTGACCGGATCGTCGTCATCAACCGTGGCAGCGTGATCGCCGAGGGCACTTCCGCAGAGATCAAAGCGCGGACCTCGGGCAAGCGCATCCGCTGTGTTAGCCGCTTGACCGCCGAGCAGGTTCTCGCATTGCCCGGCGTCACCAGCGCCAAGCAGGATCGTGAAGCGCTGGATGTTCACACCCTGCGGCCCGAGGCCGTGATCCGTGAACTGCTGGCCCGCGACCTGCAATTGTCAGGCCTCGAAGTAACCAGCGCCGGTCTGGAAGATGCTTTCCTGGCCTTGACCCGCGAAGACAATGCACAGAAATCCACCTCGGAGGTGATTCGATGACCAATACTCTAGCCCCGATGCCCGCTCTCAGCCGCGACCGATCGCTCCGCCAGACCGTCAATGTGTACGGGAAGGAAGCGAAGTATGAATTCCTGAAACTGTTGCGCTTTCCCATGTATTCGGTTTCGACCATCTTGTTTCCGCTGATGTTCTATGTGCTGTTCGGACTGGTTTTTGGCAGACAGCAAATTGGCGGAATGAGCCAGAGCACCTATTTGATTGCCAGCTACGGCACCTTTGGAGTGATGGGCGCTTCGCTATTCGGTACCGCCGCAGGCTTGGCGGCCGAACGCGGCCTGGGATGGATGCAAGTGAAGCGGGCCAGCCCCATGCCGCCCTTTGCCTATTTTGCCGCCAAGTTCGCCATCAGTATGGCGTTTAGCGCGATCGTTGTGCTGCTGCTGATGTTGCTGGCGGTCTCGTTCGGCGGCGTGACTTTCTCTGTGCTTGAGGCAGCGAAGTTATTGGCTACGTTGATCGCCGGTTCGATTCCGTTCTGCGCTCTGGGACTGGTCATCGGCTACTTCGCCGGGCCCAACTCCGCCCCGGCCACCATCAACCTGATTTATCTTCCCATGTCGTTCTTGTCGGGCTTGTGGATTCCCTACATGTTTCTACCCAAGCTGATGCAGAAGTTCGCATTGGTGCTGCCTCCGTATCACCTGTCGCAGTTGGCGCTGAGCGTCGTCGGCGCGGGCCGGCATGAAGCCAATTGGGGACATTGGCAGGTCTTGATCGCGTTCACCCTGATCTGCCTGGGGTTCGCCTATTGGGGATTCCTCCGCGACGAAGGAAAGATTTATGGCTAGGGAGTGAAACAGGGTAGGCTTATCGGGAGACGGCCATGAAGATTTTCAAGGTTGACGAAGATCACGGTTGGATGCCGCTGGTATGGCTGGCATACCTGGTGTTTTTTTTCATCCACCCCGTCGCCGATCGAGTGGGCGCGCGCGAGTGGGTGGCAACGCTGCTGGCGGTCGCCGTGTTCTTGCCGCTCTACTTTTTCACCTACCGCGCCGCGCGACCCTGGTGCTACTTAACGGTTGCCGGAATCGCCCTGATGGGAATGGGGTTTGCTCCATTCAATGCCGGGGCCGCGTGTTTCATCATCTACGCGGCCGCTTTCCTGCCCTTCATTGTGGACAGCGAACTGGCGGCTGTCGCCTTGCTGGCCGGGCTGATGGCGCTGGTGGGCATCGAAGCGCGAGTGCTGCACCTGCCGCTGGGATTCACCCTCCCAGCCGTCTTCTTTTCGGCCTTGATCAGCGTTGGCAACATCTTCTTCGCCCAGCGCGCTCGCTCCCTCGAAAAGTTGAAGATGGCTCACACGGAAATTGAATTCCTGGCCAAGGTGGCCGAGCGCGAGCGCATCGCCCGCGACCTGCATGACGTCCTAGGACACACGCTGTCGTTGATCACGTTAAAATCAGAGCTTGCGGGCAAGCTGATGGATAGCAATCCGGCACAGGCGAAAGCGGAGATCGCGGACGTCGAGCACACCGCCCGGCAAGCTTTGGCCGAGGTGCGCCAGGCCATCGGCGGCTATCGCGCCACCGGCATCGAAGAGGAATTCCGCCATGCCAAGGCGACGCTGGAAACAGCCGGCGTCAAAGTCGAGTGTCAGCGTGCGCCACTGACGCTCCCTCCAACTCAGGAGAGTGTGTTGGCCCTGGCCCTGCGCGAGTCGGTGACCAATGTCTTGCGCCATGCCCACGCCCAGCATTGCCAGTTGCGATTGGACCAGTCCAATGGTCACTGCCGCCTGGAAGTGCACGATGACGGGCGCGGTGGGTCCCAGGTGGAGGGCAACGGCTTGCGCGGCATGAGAGAGCGAGTGGAAGCTCTCGGAGGAAGCTTGGCCCGCGACACCAGCGCGGGAACTCGCGTCACGATTCTGCTTCCCGTGACCGCCGAAACGGAAGTCATCTCCGCGTGACCACCGCGCCGAAAAGCGGTCGGAAGATGATCCGCGTGGTGATCGCCGAGGATCAAGTGCTTATCCTGGGGGCGCTCGCCGCACTGCTGGAAATCGAAGGCGACATCGCCGTCGTGGCCCGCGCCCGCGATGGCCAGGAAGCTCTGGCCGCCGTGCTCGCCCACAAGCCCGACGTATTCATCACTGACATCGAAATGCCCCACCTCAGCGGCCTCGACGTAGCTGCCGAACTCAAGCGGCAGCGCACCGGCACCCGCGTGATCATCGTCACCACCTTTGCGCGCGCCGGGTATCTACGCCGCGCGCTCGATGCCGGAGCTTCGGGCTATCTGCTGAAAGATAGTCCGGCGGAGAAGCTGGCGGACGCAGTGCGCCGCGTGCATCAAGGACTGCGTGTGATTGATCCCGAACTCGCCACCGAAGCCTGGAGCGAGCCTGACCCGCTGACCGACCGCGAGCGCCAGGTGCTGCGTCTGGCCGGCGAAGGCACCGCCAGCGGAGAAATCGCCGAGCAGCTAAGGTTGTCAGAAGGCACGGTGCGCAACTATTTGTCCGAAGCCATCAGCAAACTCGGCGCCAACAACCGGGTGGACGCTGCCAGGATCGCGCGCGCCAAGGGGTGGTTGTAAGGGGATTATCTGGTGGACGATTGCGATGGGAGATGCAGTTGAGTTAGCGAAGGAAAACACAAACCCCGCCCGGTGATCCGGGCGGGGCTCGCTATCTGGTCCAGGTTTGCGGAGCCCGGGTTCTCAGTGAACGCGAACCGTAATGGCTGGCGACGTGCTTCCGCGGAAGTTGTTTTGTCCGCGGTAAGTGGCGGTGATGGAGTGGGTGCCAACCGACAGGCTAGAAACAGTCAGGTGGGCAACCCCGAGGCGGTCGAGATTGGCCGAGCCCAGCAGCGCGGAGCCGTCATAAAAGTCCACGATGCCGCGCGGGGAACCCGTCCGCGCCAGAACTGTCGCGCTTAGTTTCTCCGCTTGTCCGTAACCGATGTACGGGTTCAGGGAGAGAGCGGCGGTTGTGGTTGCGACCCCTCGCAACTGCAACTTGAACACAGTGCCAAATGATCCGGTCCCTCTGTTGGTGGTCGTGCCATAGAAGTTGCCGTCAGAGCCTTGCACTAACCCGGCATAGGGATTAGCCCCGTCGGTTCCGCTGAACGTGTAGAGCGTGGTGAGAGAGCCGGAGGGCGTGATCTGGAACACGGTGCCATATCCAGTGGTCCCTCCCTCAGATGTCGTGCCATAAAAGTTGTCGTCAGTGCCGTGCACTAATCCGGCATTGGGATGAGCCCCGTCGGTTCCGCCCGCGAAGCTGTACAGCGTGGTGAGAACGCCGGAGGGTGTGATCTGGAACACGGTGCCAGAATTGCCGGTCCCTCCCCTTAACGTCGTGCCATAGAAGTTGCCGTCAGAGCCTTGCACTAGTCCGGCAGAGGGATAGTAGCCGCCGGTTCCGCCAGTGAAGCTGTACAGGGTGGTAAGGGTGCCGGAGGGCGTGATCTGGAACACCGTGCCACCTCCACCCGTCCCTCCGTAGAGCGTTGTGCCATAGAAGTTACCGTCCGAGCCTTGCACGAGTCCGGCAACGGTATAGTAGCCGCCGGTTCCGCCGGTGAAGCTGTACAGGGTCGTAAGGGTGCCGGAGCGCGTGATCTTAAACACGGTTCCATATGATCCGGTCCCTCCGGAGCGCGTCGTGCCATAGAAGTTGCCGTCCGAGCCTTGTAACAGCCCGGCATAGGGATTTTCCCCGTCGGATCCGCCGGGGAACCTGTACAGCGTGGTGAGAGTGCCGGAGGGCGTGATCCGGAACACGGAGCCAAATGAGATCCCTCCCGCACTCGAAGTGCCATAGAAGTTGCCGTCCGAGCCTTGCACCAGCCCGGCCTCGGGATTAGCCCCGTCGGTTCCGTCGGTAAAGCTGTACAGCGTGGTGAGAGTCCCAAAGGGCGTGATCTGGAACACGGTGCCAAATCCGATTGTCCCTCCGTTTGGCGTCGTGCCATAAAAGTTGCCGTCCGAGCCTTGCACCAGCACGGCATCGGGACTAGCCCCGTCGGGGCCAGCGAAGTTGTACAGCGTGGTGAGGGTTTGGGCGGGCGAGGCGATGGCAAGAGCCAGCAGCAAAACTACGGCCGCGCAAATCATCCGCAGAGTGCGAACGCTCGAAATACGCATAAATCCTCCAGTAAGGTAGTGGAAGCACGAAATCCACATGGGGCCACTTTGGAATCTCTCAAAAATCCGAAGCCTCGGCGGGGGATGTCGCTGAAGAAGGAGCTATCCCGAGTGAAAGCGCCCTTAGCATAGGGAGGACACCACAGTCTCCAAATAAATAAAGGAATTTATTGATTGCCCGGGATCGCCCTGAGCCCCGCCGGATGGGCCGCTAAAGCTGGTGGCCGGTTGCCGATTGGCCCGCAAGCAGGAAGGTCTTGGGATACTTGCCTTCGCCGCACAGCTTAAAAGAGCCGAAGTCCTTGTACCACTGACCTTCCGGTACGGTCGGCTTGCTCTCGATCCACACCCGTAGTTGATTCAGATCATCCAGGCTGATATTACGGTCGTGCATCCGCTCGGCCAAGTGATCACGGATCGCTGACGGCATGCGCGGCCACGACTCGATTTGCGGCATTACTCGCCGAACACTGAACGCCCAAGTTCATCGCCCAGACGCTTGGCCTCAGCGGGATCGCAAGCGGCGCGAAAACGTTGCGCCAGTTCGAAGAAAGCCTGTTCTTTTTGCTTGCGCGCCTCGATACCCAGCTCAATCAGTTCCACCAACACGCGGTTGTCGCTGGAACGCTGCTTCTTAGCGAGGCGCTGCACCTGGTTCGCGACAGCAACCGGAAGCGACACGCTTCGCCGGACTAATTTGGTCATAGCACCAGTTTACACCAGTTCGGTGCTTCCAGTGCCTATCGCCGCTCGGTGCCCGCCTCTTCGCCATCGGTGGTTCGCAGTCCCCACGCCATGCGCGGCGTGTTGTGCGCGATGCCCACTCGGCCCTGGGTGTCAAGAATGATGATCCCCCCGTGGCCATTCAACCGCTGTTTCAGATAGTTGATCGCCTCTTTCGCAGCCCATTCCGGCAGGTTCCCGGCGGCCACCCGGTCGACTGCCCATTTTGCCAGCACCAGTTTCATAATCGGCTCACCCCAACCGGTAGTGGACGCGGCGGCGCTTTGGTTGTCGGCATAACAACCGCACCCGATCAGCGACGAATCACCCAATCGGCCCGGCGCTTTGTTCAACGTTCCCCCAGTCGAGGTGGACGCCGCGATGTTGCCGTTGCAATCCAGCGCGACCGCGCCTACTGTGTCGTGCGAAATGGCTGGAGCGAACAAGTCTGCCTGCTCGTCCGCCGGACGCGCCTGAAAATCCCGCAGGCGCTCCACCTCGCGCGGAATTACCAGCTCGCGATTGTCAATCAGCGGCACCTTATGCTCGGCGGCAAAGCGCTCCGCCCCTTCGCCCACAAAATACACGTGCGGGCTCTCGCTCAGGATCTTGCGCGCAGTGCGAACGGGATTGCGCAGGCGTTCCACGCATCCCACGCCTCCACCCCGCAGCGTGGCGCCATCCATGATGAAGGCGTCGAGCTGCACCTTGCCGTCGCGGTTCAGAAAGCTGCCGCGCCCCGCATCAAAGGTCTCATCGTCTTCCAGCACCACGATGGATTCCTCGACCGCATCGAGCGCGCTGCCCCCACGCGAGAGCACGTGCCACCCGGCTGCCATGGCATTGTGGATACCGTTCCGATGGGCCTCGACCATGTCGTCAGGCATGGCCCATGCACCGCCGTGGACAAGAAGCACGGGATTGACTGTCAAACTCTACCTCGAATAATTCGCGTTTGGAATGAATACCTGCAAACGAAAAGTAGTCTAGCAGCAATCGCGGCCGGATGAGCAGTTGGCAGCCACTTCAAACAGCCTCGGTCCACCGGGACGCACATCTCGTTCAAGGAGTTGCCAGGAAGTTGCCCTCCGGCGAGAAAGATAGTTCGCAACTACGTGGGAGGGAACGTGTTTACCCCACTAGAACGCGGAAGCAGGCAGACCGCAGAAAATTGGAGGCAACAAATATGTTTCGAATGAATTTGGTGCGACGAGGATTGACCGCTGGTTTGTTAGGGATGGGATTGAGTGCAGTGGCGTTGGGCCAGACCTTGCCGCCGATCCCCAAGCCGGACAATGACATCAATCGAACCGAACTGCGCAACTATGACCAGTTCATGGACCAACATCCGGAGATGGCGCGAGAGGTGAACCGCAATCCGCGCCTGCTCGATAATCCAAACTACGTGCGCAATCACCCGGAATTGAAGCAGTTCCTGCAGACCCATCCTGGAGTGCGCCAGGAAGTGCGCGAAAACCCGCGCCAGTTCGCCCAGCAGGAACGCCGATACAACCGCATCGAGGATCGCCGTCAAGACCGCGCCAAGGGTGAGCAGGCCCAAGACCGCCGTCAGGATCGCGTCAGGGACGAAAAGATTCAAGACCGCCGTCAGGATCGCGTGAAGGATGAACGCGCGCAAGATCGCCGCCAGCACGAGAAAAAGCGGGATCAGCGTGAAGACCGCAACCCTCGCGGCCCGGGATTCTAATCGCGTCAAACAACGAGATGTTGGTGGAGTCGAAGAGGGCCTCGGGGGAGAGGCCCTCTTTTTGCGTCTATTCGCGCGCACCACACTTCACGCCGGCTTATTACGCCTGGGCTTCCATGCCCTTGGTGTGCTGATAGGTGTAGTTGATGCGGTGAATCACGGTGATGGTGGACAGCACGGCAATTACCCACAGTGCCGGCGCCATCCGATTAAACAGCGCACCCAGAATCAGCAGCACCAGGCGCTCAGGACGTTCCAGAAAGCCGACGCGGCAGGATCCGATCAGAGACTCCGCGCGGGCGCGAGCATAGCTCACCATGATGGCGCTGATCATCACCAGCGCAGTCAGCACAACATAAAAGAACCGGTTGCCGCGCGCGTAGAACACCAGCAGTCCAAAAAATAGCGAAGCATCGCTGTAGCGGTCCACCACGGAATCAAAAAAACCGCCGAACTTGGTCACGCTGTTGGTGGCCCGCGCCACTCGCCCATCGACCAGATCGAAAAATCCCGAGCCGATAATCACCAGCCCGGCATAGATAAACATCCTCCGCTGGTTGTCGACATTGGCATAGCCGAAGCAAAGCGCGGCGACGGTATTCACTACCAATCCCATGACCGTGAGCACGTTAGGATTGATGCGGGCCAGTGCCAACCAACCGACGATGGCGTCGAGCAGCACCCCGCAGGCGCGGCCGAATGCATTGGTCCAAGCCCAAGCCATTTATTCCGCCGCCTGGTCGTGGATGGTTTTCAGGCTCAGAATGTCCATTTCGCGCTTGCCGTTGGGCGTGTCCACGGTGGCGGAGTCGCCCACTTTCTTGTTGAGCAGCGCCCGGCCGATGGGCGAGGTGGTGGAGATCTTGCCGGAATCGACATCCGATTCTTCGCTCATCACCAGCTTGTATTCCTTCTCCTCGCCTTTGGTATTGTCGTAAACCTTGACGGTTGAGCCCAAGCCGACTCTGTCTTTCGGAATATTGTCAAAATTGACCATGGAGAGGTCGGCCATGCGTCGTCCCAATTGGCGGAGCCGCGCTTTGACGAATTCCTGGCGCTGCTTGGCCATGTGGTACTCGGCGTTCTCGCTGAGGTCGCCCATCGCCACCGCCTTTTTCAATTCCTTGGGCAGTTCGTAGGAGAGCTCGTGTTCCAGAGCGGCGATGTCGTCCCGCAACTTTTTCTTGATCTGTTCACTCATGCGTTAGCGAATTATAAACCTCTAGAGGCGACCACGGGCTGAGCTTGGCCGGTGGTGCGCGAATCTCGCCAACCCGACGGCTGCACTACCATTTGTGCTTTGCCGAAGCGCAGGACTACAATTGGAAGGAACGTAGTACTCCATCCTTCGCACGTCTATGGGTGTTCCTGCATGAATGGTTCTGAGGCGTCTTTCCATGTCGGCGACAAAGTCGTTTACCCCAATCACGGGGTCGGGCTCATTGAGCAGATCAGCAGCCGGACGATTGGCGAGAGCGTGGAGAGGTTCTACCTCCTCCGCTTCAAGGCCAGCAGCCTGAAGGTTATGGTCCCGTTCCACAATGTCAACAACGTAGGACTCCGGCGGGTGGTGCGCAATGGCGAAATCCAGAAAATTGTGGATTACCTCACCGAAGGCGCCTGCGACAACCATGCCGACTGGAAAGACCGCTACAAGGAAAATTCCGACCGCATGCGCACCGGTTCGCTCCTGGAAGTGGCCGCCGTGCTAAAAAGCCTGTTGGCCCTCAACAAGAGCAAAGCCCTTTCCTTCCGAGAGAAGAAGATGCTGGAGCGCGCCCGTTACCTGCTGGTCAGCGAGTTGGCGATGGCCAAAAACTGCGAAGACGCACCCATCGAGCAATTGCTTACCAAGGCCCTGGCCAAGAGCAAGCTGCGTTTTCCCGAAGCCAGCGAAATGGAAGCGTAGAGCCCCGAGCCCAGCCAGCCGGCCGATCCTCACAGCCCGGCTTCGAAACTCGCAACTTGAAACTCGAAACTTGAAACTCGCACTAGTGTCCGAAGAAAATCATCCTCCCAACGACAAGAAGCAAGGCCGCGTCCTGGGACTCGACGTCGGCTCGCGTCGCATCGGCGTGGCCATTACCGATGAGTTGGGGATCACTGCCCAGGGCTTGCAGACCATTCAGCGCAGCCGCAAGAGGGAGGACTTCGCAATCCTCTCCGCCCTTCTTGAGCGCTACCAAATCGCAGAAATCGTAGTGGGGTATCCCCTCCGGATGTCGGGAGTGGAAGGCATTCAAGCGGAGAAAATGCAGCTCTTTGCCGAAGACCTGCGCAAGCGCTTTAAGCTCCCGGTCCACTTGTGGGATGAGCGGCTGACCTCAGCCCAAGCCAATCGCCTGCTGCGCCAAACCGATCTATCCATCAAACGGCGCGGGCAATTAGTCGACCAGATGGCTGCCATCCTGATCTTGGAAAACTGGATGGAAGCGCAGGAAAACCGCTAGTCCATCTCGCGAGCCCGCCTGCGTCGGCATCGAGCGGCTACTTCCGTCCCACCGCCCTCCGGTAAGCCTCCACGTTCTGGTTGTGTTCTTCCAGGGTGCGGGCGAAGCGGTGATGTCCGTTGCCATCGCTGACGAAGTACAAGGAATCGGTCTGGGCTGGGTGCATTGCCGCTTCCAGGGCGCTCCGGCCGGGATTCGCGATCGGCCCTGGCGGCAATCCCGCATAACGATAAGTATTGTAGGGCGAGTCGAACCGCATGTCTTCATGATGCAGCGCGCCTTGGTATTTCCCGCTGAGCAGTTCGGCGTAAATTACGCTGGGGTCCGCATCCAGCCCAATGTTTTGTTTCAGCCGGTTGAAATACACGCTCGCCACTTCGGGACGCTCTTCGGGCGCGGCTGTTTCTTTTTCCACGATCGAAGCCATGGTCACGGTGCGCTGTACGTCTCTGGTCAGCCCCACCTGGTGCGCGACTTGCCGAAAATGCCGCACCATCATTCCCGCCATGTCGGCCAGCGATTGGGTGCGGGTGAACTGATACGTCTCCGGAAACAAATAGCCCTCTAGCGACTTGGCTTCCGGAGCGAGGTCGGCAATCAGGTCGGTTCGTTTTCGAGCCACCTCCAAGAAGTCAGCAGAGGAGCCCAAGCCTGAAAGTTCGATCGCCTGCGCGACGTCGAACATGGTGTAGCCCTCCGGGATGGTCACGCTGTGAAAGTAAATGTCGCCACGGACAATCCGGTCATAGACCTCCACCATGCTCGCGGGCTTATCAAACAGGTATTCCCCGGCTTTCAGGGTGCGTCCCGTTTGCAGGTATTCCCAGAGCAGAAAAGCGATCTTGCTGCGAATGACGCCGGCGGCCTGCAACTCGCTGGCGATGCGGCGCTGCGAAAATCCGGGATGCAACAGCACCGCCTTAGCCGGCGGCGGCGTCAGCGGAGCGAAGAAAAGCCACGCCATCACGGACGCAGCCACCACCACCAGCATCACCAGATTGAGAAAGGCCTTCCGCATCCCTACGCTAGTTTACGCGAGCAAACCTCGTTGCAGCCTTCTTTGCTTTATACTCATTGAGACCAATTGGAAGGAACAAACGCACTCGCGAGGGATGATCCGAGCCGCCTTTTCATAATTTCTTGATGCTGCCTAACTTTTCCTTTTATCGCAGGATAATCTTGCTTCTGGCAATGATCGTCCCCCTCACGGGCTGCTTGTTCCGCACCCGCAAGGTAGAACGCCAGCTCTCCACCGCACCCCTCAAGTCGGCCACCCAAGCCGAGTTAATTGCCGTTTTGGGCGATCTGGCCGGCAAAATTCAGTCCATGCAAGCCACTGTGGACATTGACACTTCGGTGGGCGATGCCCAGAACGCCCGGGTGACCGACTACAAAGAGATTCGCGGCTACGTACTGGCGCGCAAGCCCTCCATGCTGCGCATGATTGGCTTGCTGCCCGTGGTACGCAACAAGGCCTTTGACATGGTCAGCGACGGCGATACCTTCAAGGTCTGGATTCCGCCCCGAAACAAGTTTGTGATGGGCAAGAACGGCATGGAAACCACAACTCCCCAGCGCCGCTTTGAGGATCTGCGTCCGCAAAATATCTATGACGCCCTGCTCATTCGCGAAGTCAGCCCCACCGAGGTCGCGGTGCTGGAAAACGGCTTCGAGACCGTTCTCGACGCCAGACGCCATCGCGTGGACCAGCCCGACTATGAACTGGACATCATTGCCAAAGGCGAGCACGGCTGGTATCTCTCGCGGAAAATCCAGTTCAGCCGTACCGACCTGCTGCCTCATCGCCAGTGGATTTACTCGACCCAGGGCAGGGTGACCACCGATGTCAAGTACGACAACTATCAGGACTACGGCGGAACCCAGTTTCCCAGCAAGATCGAAATCCAGCGTCCCATCGAAGACTACGATGTCACCCTCTTCATGGTGAAGCTGGAATTGAATCGTAAGTTGACCGACGACCAGTTCCAGTTGGACCAACCACCCAACGCTGAGGTCGAGCGTCTGGATCAGCCGAAGCCCCCAGACGCAGTCGCGCCTGCAAAATAGCCGCGCAGGCTGGAGCCTCTCCCATGAACAAAATGATTGTCGCCAACCTGATCCACCGGCCGCTGCGGTCCCTCATCAGCATTGTCGCGATCGCGCTCGAAGTCACCCTGATCCTGCTGGTGGTCGGACTGCTGCTCGGCATCCTGAATGACTCCAAGCAGCGGCAGATTGGCATTGGCGCCGACGTCATGGTGCAGCCGCCCGGTTCTTCGTTCATCGCCGGCGTGACCAGCGCGCCCATGTCTTTAAAGCTCGGTGACGTTCTGGCCCGGCAACCGCATGTCGCGGCGGTTTCCCCCGTGCTGTGGCAACTCTCGACCGCTGGCGCCATCGAAGTCATTTATGGCATCGACCTCAAGAGCTTTGAAGGCCTCGCCGGCGGATTCAATTACATCGCGGGCGGCCCGTTTCAGGGGCCGGATGACGCGCTGGTCGACGACTACTTCGCCCAGGCCAAACACGTCAAGGTCGGCGACCCCATCGAAATCCTCAACCACAATTTCCACATTGTCGGCATCGTGGAGCACGGCAAGGGAGCGCGCAAGTTCATCCCGATGGCTACCCTGCAGGACTTGACCGGAGCGCAGGGCAAGACTTCCGTGTTCTATTTGAAGGCGGACTCGCCCTCTAACGCCGATGCTGTCGTCCAGGAAATCAAAAACATTCCGGGCATGCAGACTTACTCCGTCCGCTCCATGCGCGAATACTTGTCCATGATGACGTCCGCCAATCTGCCCATGTTTTCCAGCACCATCAACGTGGTCATCGGAATCGCCGTCATCATTGGTTTCATCGTGATCTTCCAGGCCATGTACACGGCGGTGATGGAGCGGACGCGGGAGATTGGAATTCTCAAGTCCCTGGGAGCATCGAAGCTCTATATCGTCAACGTCATTTTGCGGGAAACCATAGTGCTGGCGCTGGCTGGCATCAGCCTGGGCATCTTAGTTAGCTTGGCGGGACGCGCGGCGATTGTCAGCCGCATGCCTTTGTTGCGCGTGATTGTCGACCCCGGCTGGATCGTCAGGGCGATTTTCATCGCTCTCGCAGGAGCCATCCTCGGGGCGCTCTACCCGGCGTACAAAGCTGCACAGAAAGACCCTATCGACGCTCTGGCCTACGAGTAGCCGCAGCCGAGTTCGCCGTCCGGTGTCCGTTTATTTTTTCACCGGCTGGCCGAACGCCGTGTCGTTATGCAGCTTGATTTCCCCGCATGTTCCCTGCTCCGGCGAATACACTACACAGCTATCGAAGGGCCGGGAGTACACATGCAGGCTCACCGCCCGCTGGTTGTACTCACGCGGATTGAGCACACGGTGCACCGGCTCCTTCGGATCGACCGCACAGGAATGCGTAGCATCCAGTTCCACTGCGTCGGTGGGATCCAGCTGGCAACTCCCCGCTACTGCGTCTTCCGCTCGAACCCGATAGTTCTCCACCCGCAATCGTCCGATGGGCGCCGCCATCCAGCAATTCTGGTCGCGGTGGTTGTGCACCGAACTCCCCTGGCCGATGTCCCAGCAGATTGCAATTAATTCGTAGAGCGGCGTCTTGTCGATCAGATTGCGCGTGTAGTGTTGCGCATTCCAGGTGAGATAAGGCGCCAGGGTATCCGGTTCCACCACCACGCTCGCCAGATAGCTTCGCACTTGCTCGGTGCCCTCAAACGCCGCTGCTGGTAACTGCCGCAGTCCCGCCACCAACTCGGTTATTGCCAGTCGTTTTGCCGCAACTTGTGTTCCCATAAACACCTCGAAATCACCGGGAAAACTATCTCACGACCTGTGGTCATTCCACAAACATGCAATCCCCATAGGAATAGAAACGGTACTGCGCTTCGACCGCATGCTGGTAGGCCCGCAGCACACTCTCGCGTCCGCCAAACGCGCACACCAGCATCAACAGAGTAGACTGCGGCAAGTGAAAGTTGGTCAGCATGGCGCCGACCACGCGAAACCCATAGCCGGGCGCAATGAACAGGTTGGCTTCGCCGCTTCCCGCCTGGATCGGACCATCGCCCGCCGCCTGAGCGGCAAATTCCTGAGCGGCAAATTCCCGTGCGGCAAATTCCCGTGCCGCAAATTCCAAAGTCCGGACCGACGTCGTGCCCACTGCGACCACTCGTCTGCCTTCGCTGCGAGCCCGGTTCAGTGCCGCGGCGGCCGGCTCCGCAATCGAATACCACTCGCCGTGCAACTTATGCTCCTCGATATTTTCCACCCGCACAGGTTGAAACGTACCGAGTCCCACGTGCAACGTGACCTCGGCGACCTCAATCCCACGTTGCCGAATCCGGCTCAATATCTCCGGAGTGAAATGCAATCCCGCCGTCGGAGCCGCCACCGAGCCCCGATCCTGGGCATACACAGTCTGATAACGCTCGCGATCGTCGCTTTCGTCCGCCCGCGCGATGTAGGGCGGCAGAGGAATGTGTCCTATCCTCTCCAGGCGCTGAAAAAAATCGGGAACTGGCCGGAACCGGATCTGCCGCTCGCCAAATTCTCCGCGCCACAACACTTCCGCCTCCAGTTCGCCGGCATCGCCAAAATATAAATGCTCCCCTACTCCAATCTTCTTTCCCGGACGAACCAGGCACTCCCATTGGTTGGGCTCGGCCGACAACTGCCGCGTCAGCAAAACCTCAACCACTCCCTGCAGGAATTCCTTGGCCGCAGGATTGTGCGGGCTGACCGGTTGGGCTCGCTGTCCTCCCCGCCGCCCATACAGCCGCGCCGGAAACACCCGGCTGTTGTTCACCACCAGCAAGTCGTCAGGCCGCAGCAAGTCGGGGAATTCCTCGAAACGCCCATCCCGCCAGGCACCCGTCTCACGTTGCAAGTGCAACAAGCGAGAGCCAGACCGCTCCGGCAGCGGCTTCTGGGCGATTCTCTCCGGAGGCAACGCGTAGTCGAAGTCAGACACCAGCACCCTACCAGACTACCTCGGCCGCGCAAAAAGGCGCGAACCGCTCCCCCCCATCCCCAGTTGTTCCACCCGCCGTGGTACGGTAATATAAGCCTTCAAAGCGCATGTCCAGCCCCTACCAACATCGGCGCGATATTCTTCGTTACGGCAAGATGCTGCATGATCGCGGCTTTGTCGCGGCCAGCGATGGCAACCTTTCCGTCCGCCTCGATTCCGGCCGCCTTCTGGTTACCCCCACCGGCATGAGCAAAGGCATGATGCGCACCTCGGACCTGGTGACGGTCGATACCGAAGGTCGGCGTATTGCCGGACGCAGACACGTGACCAGCGAACTCGGCATGCACTTGCTGATTTACCGCTTGCGCCCCGACGTTAAGGCGATCGTGCATGCCCATCCCGCAACGGCCACTGGATTCGCAGCCTCGGGCATGGATCTCACCCAGCCGCTGGTCTGCGAAGTGGTCATCGGACTCGGTTCCATTCCTCTCGCTCGCTATGGCACCCCCGGCACCACCGAGTTGGCGGATGCCCTCGCCCCCCTGGTGCCGCAATACAACGCCATTCTGATGGCCAACCATGGCGTGGTGACCTATGGCGACACTCTCGAACAAGCCTACATGCGAATGGAAACGGTGGAACACTTCGCCCGCATCGCCCTGGTGGCGCACATGCTTGGCAAAGGGCAACCGCTGGGAGACCATGAAGTGGAAAAGTTGGTGAGCGCCCGCTCTCGCTATGCCGCCGCCCAAACCTTGGCGCCCATGCCGACCTTGCAACACCCCATGTCTTCCCGAGGCTCAGAATCCGATGCAGGCGAAGTAGTTGTGGCCTCCTCCCGCCAGATCTAGCGCTCTCCGCCCAACCGCAACCGCAGTCCAGCGCGGAAATTCGCCCGCAGTGCCGGATATCCCGCGACTTCTTCGTAGTGCTTGTTCAACGCATTCTCCAGGTTCACATAGGCGGTCACGCGCGACGTAATCGCATACCATCCACCTGCGTCCGCCCGCACATACCCCGCCGCGTGGTTCACCCCGAATCCCAGAAAGTCTGAGTCGGTCCGCCGTCCCACAAAGCTTCCACCCACGTTCCCGCCCCACTTCGCGCCCAGGTAGTTCAGCAGCATGCTGGCGGAATGTTTGGGACGGCGCAGCAGCGGATTGCCCGGCTGCAGCAACGGGTCGAAGGCAAACGGTTGATCCAGAATTTGAGTGGAGGTATAGGAATAGCTTCCATCCAGCAGCACCCGCGAGGTCAGGTTGCCTTTGAATTCGACCTCGGCTCCATGGGCCAGCGAACGGTTTACGTTTACGTACTGGCCCTGGAAAATCGCGTTGCAGCAGCTGTAGTCAATCTGGTTGCTGAACCGGTTGTGGAAGTAGGTCGCGGTCAAAGCATACTTCCCGCTCAGCAAGTTCTGCTGAAAGCCCGCCTCATAAGCTCGGTTCTCTTCCGCCTTCAAGTTTGGATTGGGCAAAGTGAAAGCATCGTTGGCGAACGACTCCTCGAAGCGCGGCTCCTTGATTCCTGTCGCATAGGAGAAGTGCAAACGCGTTCCGGAAAGAATTTGCCCGCCGCGCCACAACTGGTAGCCCACCGCCACGCGCGGAACCACTTTGTTGCCGAACGTTTGATTGTGCACAAATCGCCCGCCCGCGACTACCGAGAACCTGCGCCAATTCACCGTCTGCTGCCCGTAGAGCGCGTGATTCAGGCGTAGACCGTGGCTGAGCGGCGGCGCGGTGGGATCCCCGAAGCGCCCGTTTTCATCTTCAAACTCATAGCCGAATGTAGTGCGCGCCCAACTCCGCTCCACATAATCGCCCTGATAGGCGAAGCCCGCGCGGTTCACGTGCGACGCCGTTTGAAAAGGAAAATCAATGTTCCCGAAAAGTGGCGAAATCCGCCCCGCATCCACCGTGGTGTCTTCATTCAGCCGCTTGTGGTTGTAATCGAAGCCGGTGAAGTGATGTTGCCAGCGCCCCACATTGAACGTCAGGTCGGCGCTGGCGATCAGGTTGTTCTGCCGGGCCAGTTGGTCGCGGTCGGGGGGAATCAGAGGCTGGCCGTTGAAATTCCAAAACGACTGCACTCCGGTCCGGCTGTTGGAGTGGCGCAGGTGAAAACGAAACAGAGCATTGTCGCGTAACTTGACTCCTACGTTGCCCCCTTGCAGCGAATTCGAATAGTCGTCGTTCGGTCCCTGGCCGCTGCTGTTGAACTGGTCGCCGAAAACGTCATAGTCCAAGCGTCCCCGTGCGCCGGAGAGCGCCAGGTCGCCATGCGCCGTGCCAAAGGTTCCCCCGTCCGCGCCAAAACGAAGTTCAGGCCGAAGCGTGGATCCCTCTTGCGAAAATACCTGCACCACGCTCGTCATCGCGTCCGAACCATAGAGCGTGCTCTGGGCTCCGCGAAGAAATTCCACGCGCTCTGTCCCCGTCAGCGGAACCACTCCGAAATCAAAGGTCCCGCCGGGTTCATTCACTGAGACCCCATCCACCAGAATTTTGTTGTAGCGGGAGTCGCCGCCGCGCACGAATAGCGAGCCTAAACCGCCGCGTTGTCCCGCCACGTTGACCACGGCGCCAGGCAGAAATCGCAATGCCTCGGACGCAGCGACTGGCCGCATGGCTTCAATCTGGCCGTGCTCCAAAGTGCTGACGCTGGCTCCCGCCGTCTCATCGGAAACCGGCGTGCGGGTGGCGCTCACCACCACGGTCTCGGAGACTTTCTCCACCCGCAGCGGCACGGTGAGTGTGGATGTCTGCACCGTAGCATCGGCGCGCTCGGGGGCAAATCCCGCGGCCAGCACTTCGATTTGGTAGGAACCGACTGAGTCCACGTCGAATCGCGCCATACCATCGCCCGCCGTCAGTCGGACCGCCACAGGCGTAGCGCTGCCATTGCGATAGATCGAAACCTGCGCGCCAGCCACCACGGCGGCGTGGGGATCAACCACTTTGACTTTGAGTTCGGCCGCGAAACCGGCCAGGGGCAGAAGCGAAAAACAAATCAGGAACAGGCGGTACATGAAATCCTCCTTCACACGCGAAAGGGTTGCAGTGGAGGATTCGCACCGGTCTCCTGGCTCGCGAGTAAGACGTGCAGCGGGCACGCCGGCCTTCTGTCTCGGCCTTCCCAGTTTCCCAGTGGCCGAGACAATTTTCCTCGCTTACAGTTGCGCGGCAGCGCGGGGTTTGCACCCGCTTCCCATTCCATCGCGGTGATGGAATCGCGCGAATCCGTGAACTTTCAATCGTGAACTTTCAATCCGTGAACTTTCGATCCGCGAACTTTCAACGAACTGACCAAAAACGACTACTCGACCTTACGCGGGAGCGGGACGGGAATGCAAGCGCGTGTCCTGGTGGGTGGGTGACACTTTTCATTGCTTTGGTTGGGATGGGTGCGCCCAACCGCCGTGTTGCGATACCCCGATGTTCCCGTCGTCGTCTCCCAAGCCGGGGATAGTGGAAGGCCACGGCCTGATAACCGCTGTGGGAACGAAGGCTGGTCTCGGTTGGAAGGGCGCGGCTTCAGCTCTACCGCCCGAAGCTGGTCGGTTGGAAGGGCACGGCTCAGCCGTGCCACCCGAGACCGCGAAAAGTGCGGACTTACAGCCCCCGCCTTTACGTCGGTGGAAGAGCGGCCCTTCAGGGCCGCGTAACAGTTCTATCGACAGGGCTTTAGCCTCCGTGGGCGCGAGTTACTCCCGCGCGAGTCCATCTATAAAACCAGTTCTACAATAAGTCGCGGGCGACAACTCTAGAAGCAATTCGTAAATGGTCACGTGGAAGGGCACGGCTTCAGCCGGTTGCAACTAACGTTTATGCT
>JANYBT010000093.1 GCA_025360645.1 Acidobacteriaceae bacterium
AACATTTTTCTTGGCAGCGATTCTGCGACTGCTACGCCATCTGCCAACCCGCAGTCGTTGAAGGAGGAATAGGCCCCGGCGCTGGTCCATTCATGAAACCAGCTCGAGAAACTGTTGACGACGGCTGAATCTCCTCCGGTCCGCAATTGTTGATTTCAGCGGCATTCGGCGGTCGGCCTCCGCTTCAGGTCTTGGAAGCCCTTGGCAAATCTGGAACGGCCGGGCCGCTGCCATATAATCCCAACAGATGGTCAAGGACGGCTACATTTATGGCTGCGCTTTTCTAGCAGCGGCGGTACTGATCGGTTGGCTCACTGCGCCTTTGTGGGCGATCCCGGCGGTGCTTCTGGCTTTGTTCTTTCTGTGGTTCTTTCGCGACCCGGAACGACAAATCCCGGCTGATGCTGGCGCCATCGTCTCGCCGGGGGACGGCAAGGTTACAGACATCTCACTGGTGCCCTCGGATGGCGCGACTCGCCGACGCATCAGCATCTTTCTCAGCGTGTTCGATGTGCATGTGAACCGCTCGCCGATTGCCGGCGTGATTCGCGAAGTGCGCTACCAGAAGGGCAAGTATCTGAACGCAATGAGTCCCATGTCGGCGGAGCACAACGAGCAGAATATCGTGACCGTAGAAGGCGAAGGCCAGACCGTGGTGTTCAAGCAGATTGCAGGTTTGCTGGCGCGGCGCATTGTGTTTACTCCGCGGACCGGCGATACGGTGTCCCGCGGCCAGCGCATTGGCCTGATCAAGTTTGGCTCGCGAGTGGACGTTCTGTTCGATGCCTCGGCTGCGCTCAAAGTGCAAGTCGGAGACCGGGTGCGCGGCGGGGCCAGCGTCTTGGCGCAAGTATCCGCGACTCCCCAGGGAGGGCGATGATGGCGGACGCGGCGGAGACGCTCCGGGCGAGCAAGTCGCAGTCGCGGCGTCAGCGCAAGGGCATGTACATTCTGCCCTCGCTGTTTACCACGGCCAACATCGCCGCCGGGTTCTACGCCATTCTGCAGACCACGGTAGGTTCCGCTGCGGAGCCCTGGCACTTTGATTTTGCGGCCAAGGCAATTGGGTTTGCGGTGTTGTTCGATGGGGTGGACGGCCGAATTGCGCGCCTCACCCGAACCACCAGCGATTTCGGGCGCGAGCTGGATTCTCTGGCCGATGTCATCGCGTTCGGCGTGGCTCCCGCACTGCTGGCGTGGATGTGGGGCTTCCATCTGCTGCCCATGTTCTTCTCCCATGAATTGCATTCCAAAGTCACCCAGTTTGGCGCCATCGCCTGCTTCCTCTTTCTGACGGCGGGAGCCGCTCGACTGGCGCGGTTCAACATCGCGGTCAATCCGCAGCCTTCCAATCCCGGCAAGCCGGGAAAGAAATATTTCGTGGGGATGCCGATTCCCGCGGGTGCCGGAGTGATCGCCGCGGTCGTGCATTTCTTCCGGGGAGAGCCAATCTCCTTCTGGGAAATGGCGATTGTGTGGCTGGTGCTCGTCGTATTCGTCGGCTACCTGATGGTGAGCACGTGGCGGTTCTTCAGTTTCAAGGACATTGATTTCCGTTCGCGCAAGCCATTCCGCCTGATCTTGATTTTTGCATTCCTGTTTGCGGCGATCTGGTTTTATTCCCAAGCGGTGTTGTTCGGCGTCGCGCTGCTCTACATGGTTTCGGGGATGTTCTGGCGCTTGCAGTGGCTGTTCCGCAAAAGGCCAGGCCCGCCTGCGCCCCCGGCGTTTCCGGAGGCATCTACAACTGCATGAGCCTGCCCCCGAAAAACCTGCCACCTGTCCCCATCCCGAATGCGGTCTCCACTTTTTACAAAGTCGCCATTGTGGGCGCCGCTGGGCTGAAGGGAAAAGAAGTGGCCGAGGCGCTGGACCAGCGCCATTTCCCCGTGCTCGACGTGAAGTTGTTGGACGACGACGAGTCGTTGGGGAAGCTGGAGAGCATCGGCGACGAAATGTCGTTCATTCAAGCCGTGCGCGCCGACCAGTTCGAGGTGGACTTCACTTTCTTCGCCTCCGATATGCAGACCGCGCGAACCAACTGGAAATCGGCGCGCGATCGAGGCAGCGATGTCATCGATCTCTCCGCCGCACTCGAGGACCAGGAGGGCGCGGTGGTGCGTTCTCCGTGGGTGGAACGGCAGCGGGAGCAGACCGTCCCCATGGAACTGCAGCTCGGACCAGTCGTGGTGGCCCACCCCGTGGCCACGGTGCTGGCCCTGCTGGCGCTGCGGGCGCAGACCGCTGGCAAGGTGCGGCGCCTGGTGGCGAATATTACAGAACCCGCTTCCGAGCATGGCCAGAAGGGCATGGACGAGCTGCATGAGCAGACCATCAATCTTTTGTCGTTTCAGGAGCTGCCCAAAAAAGTCTATGACGCGCAGGTCGCCTTCAGCATGATTTCAAGATATGGGGCTGGGGCGGCGGCATCGATTGAAGAAATTGAAGCGCGCATGGTGCGGCACTACCGCAAGATCGCCGGCGATGGGGCGCCGCCGACTTCGCTGAAGCTGGTGCATGCCCCGGTGTTCCACGGCTACACCCTCGCCGTAAATTTGGAAATGGAGCAAGCGGTTTCGCTCGGGGACTTGACCCAGGCTCTGACTGGAGACCACATCGCGGTGGCGAGCGCGCCCGAAGATTTTCCCAGCAACGTGAATGTCGCGGGCCAAAACGAGATCCAGGTGTCGGTGACCAGCGATGCCAGTCACGAAAATGCCTTCTGGCTGTGGGTGGCGGCGGACAATCTGCGGGTGGCCGCGCTCAATGCGGTGCAGTGCGCTGAAACCATGGCGCCGCTGCGTCCGCGAGGGCCTGCGCAATGACGTGGCGCGTTCTGGGGTTGGCGCTGGCGGGCTTGCTGGCTACGGGATGCGGCTACCACACGGCTGGGCGTGCGGCATTGATTCCCGGCGGCATCAAGACCATTGCCATCCCCGGTTTTGTGAACCAGACCCAGACCTACCGGGTGGAGCAGAGAGTGACCGAGGCCGTGGTCCGCGAATTTAATACCCGCACCCATTACCGGGTGATGCACGGGGATGGGCGTGACGCCGATGCCACGCTGCTGGGAACAATTCTCTCCACCTCCAGCACTCCCTTGGCGTATGATTCGCGAACCGGGCGTGCAGCCAGTGCCCTGGTGACGGTCAGCATGAAAGTCTCCCTAACCGACGCGCACGGCAAAGCTCTATACCAGAACGCGAACTACGTTTTTCACGAGCAGTACGAAGTCTCCAACGACCTGGCCAGTTTTTTTGAAGAAGACTCTCCCGCTATGGAGCGGTTGTCGCGCGATTTTGCCCGCAGCCTGGTGGCCGATATTCTGGAGGGCTTTTGACCCGCGCCTTCACTCATGCCGACCGCTTTGTTTCCGAAGTGGAGACCCGCAAGCTGCGTCCGGTTTACGTGTTCGTGGGCGATGAGGTATTTTTTCGCAAACGTTGCCGCGAGGCGGTGCTGGAGCACCTGGCCCCGCCTGAGCTTCGCGATTTCAGCGTGTTTGATTTCGACCTGGCCGAGACCAGCCTGACCGAGATTCTGGACCGCGCCCAGACCCCTTCGCTGATGGCGCCGTTCCAGGTGTTCTTTGTGCGCGGAGTGAAAAATCTGTTTGGCCGGGGATCGAACGAGGACAAGATTGCGGCGCTGGCCGAGTACTGCAAGAACCCGAATCCGGATGCCATGCTGATTCTGATTGCCGACCACATCAGCATTCCCACCGATGTGCGGCGCATGGAGCTGACTGACAAGGACCGCTACCAGAGATTGCGGGAAGACCTGGGAAGTTTCTGCGGCATCGTGGAATTTTCGCGGGTGGAAGAAGGGGTGGCGGTGCGCTGGATCGGCGAATACTGCGCCAGCCGCGGCGTGACCATGGATAGCGACGGCGCGCGCGAACTGGTGGACGCGCTGGGCAGCGACATGATGATGATCTCCAACGAGTTGGAGAAGTTGATTCTGTATGTGGGCGAGAAAAAACGGATCACGCTGGGCGATGTGGAGACCATGGTGCTGGCTGCCAAGCAGCGCTCGTTGTACGAGTTGACCGACGCGATTTCCGCCAAAGACCGAGTGCGCGCGCTGGAGGTTCTGGACGCCATGCTTTCCAGCGGCGATGGCGAAGACGCTGCCATCGGACACATATACATGCTGGCCAAAACTTTCCGCCAGATGCTGGTGATCCAGGAGCGCAACGTAAGAGACCAGCGCATGTTGTGGGCCGCGCTCTGGCAGGGTTTTCGCGTGCCTCCCTTCGCAGCCGACGACATCATCAAGCAGGCGCGGCGCTACAAGTCGAAGCGGGAACTGACGCGCGCCATCCGGCTGGTGGCCAAGAGCGATTTGGCGCTGCGCTCGAATCCTCCAGGCAAACGGCTGGTGCTGGAGAAACTGGTGCTCGACCTGACCGCGGCACCGCGGCCAGAGAGCGAGTGGATGCAGGAAGAGTTGGCAATGTAAATCACTGCCTCCCGGGCAGCTCTTGCAGATGGACGTCTCGGCATACCTTGCTCGCATTGGCTACTCGCAACCGATTCGGGCAGACCTCGACACGCTAAAGGGATTGCATCGCGCCCACATGTTGCGCGTCCCGTTTGAGAATCTGGATATCGCGCTGGGCCGCAAGATCACGTGTGACCAAAGCCGTTTCCTCTACAAGATCGTCGAGGAAAAGCGCGGAGGTTTCTGCTACGAGATGAATGGCGCCTTCGCGGCGTTATTGCGGAGCATCGGTTTTTCGGTGGAGCTACTCTCGGCCAAGTTCCTGGGTGCCGATGGAAGTTTTGGACCCGAGTTTGACCACCTGACGCTGCAAGTGAACCTGGAGGAGCCGTGGCTGGCGGATGTTGGTTTTGGGGATGGCTTCGTGGAGCCGCTGCATTTGCGCGCGGGAGAAGTGCAGCCACAGGACGTGGGCAGCTTCCGCGTGATGGAACTGCCGGACGGAGCGCTGACGGTCGAGAGGCAGCAAGATGGCGGTGCGTGGAATCACGGGTACGGGTTCACGCTGACGGCCCGAAACCTGGAGGACTTCGCCGAGAGGTGCCGCTATCACCAGACCTCGCCGAACTCGCACTTCACTGAAAAAAACTTGTGCACTCTGGCGTTGCCGGACGGACGGGTCACGCTCTCAGGCATGACCTTGATCACCACCCAGCGAGGATTGCGGAAGGAACGAGAGCTGGGGTCGCAAGAAGAGTGGCAACGCACGCTGCGGGAAGAGTTTGGGGTGGTGCTGCCGCTGGAGTTGGATTCGGCTGAATAATCGCTGTCGGATATTGCCAAAAGTGTTGCATTTTGCAACACCCCGCGTCAGAGCCGTTTGCGGGGGGTCTGGCGCACTCCGATTTCTGGGTGGACAAATCCTCGCCCCCAGGTACGATCGTCGAACCTAGGGCCCCTAGCGGCTTAGAAAGCGGCATTCTGGGCAATGGCTTCGGCCTGCAAATGTGTTCTGCTGAGGGGCCCCCATAGCGGTACATGGTGGGAAATTCACGCAACCTATTTGTTTCCAATAAGATATACGTCAAAGTGTGAATTTTCCAAACCTGAACCGCGGTGCGGAACGATTTTCGCCTCCAGAAAATACGATCCGCCTCGGGCGAACCGATCCTCGACTTTCATTTCAGCTCGACTAGCCTCTATCTCAGCTCGCGGCATCCAATCCGAATTCTGAGCGCCTACGTACGCAGGGAGTATGGGTTTTTAGTCGCTGTGGACGGTGGAGTTGGGTGGCTGGGCAAACTTTGACAGCACATCGAAACACACTGCGGCAGTAATTTGAACGCTGAATTTGAACGCTGAATTTGAACGTTGAATTCGAAAAGTGACCGAGAAATTTCGAAGTAGAGTTTTAAACCATTCAATTTAAAAAGGAGAAGTTCATGTCCGTAAGCAAGTCAGAGGAACGGGAGCCCCTTAGCTCAATCGAGCTGGAGCAAAAGTCGAATCTCATGGAATACAAACGGGCGTTAGGCCGGAGGAGCTTTCTGCGAAACGCAGGACTCGCCGGTGTGGGCGTCGCGGCGGTAAGCATATTGAATGGGTGCGGGACATCGTCGGCGCAGGCCGCAACCGTGCCTGAAGCCGATGTGCTCAATTTTGCCCTGAACCTGGAGTACCTGGAAGCGAACTTTTACCAGTTTGCGGTGAACGGCGCCGGTTTGGGGTCGGGAGACACAGGCGGGACGGGCACGGTGACAGGCGGATCCAAGGTGACATTTACGGATTCTCGCTTGGCGGATATTGCCGCCCAGATTGCACAAGATGAGCTGTCGCATGTTCGCTATCTGCGGACCGCGCTGGGAGCCGCAGCGGTTTCCCAGCCCAACATCAACCTGAACGCACTGGGAATCGGTTTTGCCAACGAGGACGATTTTCTTAACTTGGCACGGGCTTTTGAAGACACGGGCGTCAGTGCCTACGCGGGCGCGGCCACCCTGTTGACGGCAGCCAATTTGCAGGCTGCGGCGCAAATTCTAGCGACCGAAGCCTACCATGCCGGCAACGTTCGTCTGCAGATCGTGCAAAAGGGAATTGCCGCGGCGATGACCGACTCAATGGACATTATCCCGTCGGAGACTGCCTTCTTTCCCCTGGACGGCAATGCGCTTGCGCTAAAGCGCACCACTTCCCAAGTGTTGGCGATCGTTTATGCGAAAGCGACCCCAGGCACCATGAGCGGTGGATTTTTCCCGAACGGGTTCAACGGCAACATCAAAACCGTTTGAGCTGATTCACGAAGCAAGAAGCAAAGTGGGCGGGCTAGAGATGAACCTAGCTCGTTCCACGTGGTGAGGACGAGCGGGGAGGGACGCCGATGAATTATGCATGGGCCGTATTTCCCCGCTAGCCTTGAGTGTTAGCCCTTGAGTTGAGACAAGACCTTGCGGGCGTTTTGAGCGTCGGTGGTATTGGGTTTCAGCTTGACGGATTTTTCCAGGTACTGCCGGGCCAGGGTCGGCTCTTCCGACTTCTGGTAGGTCATGCCGATGTGGTAGTTGTAAGTGGCGTCGTCGGGAGTCTTCCTGACCGCCTCCTTCAACAAGTCGAGAGCCAGTCCGAAAGCGCCTTTGTGGTAATAGGCCCATCCCAGAGTGTCGGCGGCATTGGGAGAGTCGGGCATGCCGCGGCGGGCGGTCTGGGCCATGGCGAGCGCAATGTCCACATTGCCGCCGGTCTGCAGGACGACGTAGGCAAGATTGTTGGAGGCGAGAGGATTGTCAGGCTGGATTGCCAGCGCCTTTTGATACATCTGACGCGCGCTTTCCAAATCTCCCTTGCTCTCGTAGAGTTCCCCGGCCAGGATGTGGAACCGAATCTCGCGGGGATTGTCCTTAAGCGACAGCAGGTAGGTTTGGATGGCTTGATCGGCGGAGCCCATGGCGAATTGGACCTGGCCGAGCTTGAGCAGAGCGTCGGAATTGTTCTTGTCGAGATCGGCGGCTTTTTTGAGTTCGGCCTCGGCGCCTTTGTAATCTTTCTTTTGAGTGTAGAGTGCGGTACCCAACAGATCGTGGAAGTTGCTGTTGTTGGGGACCTTGGCCATGGCATCGGTCACTGCCTGAATGGCTTTGTCGGGCTGCTTCTCTTGCAGGTAGGTGTTCATCAGTCCGCTCATGACGTCGGAGTTGTTGGGGTCCTTCTCCAGGGCCTGCAGGAAAAACTTCTCGGCGTTGGGATACTGTTTTTGGGCCATGTAGAGGTTGCCCATTTGGAGATATCCGATGGGGCCGTCGGGCTTCTTGGCGATGGACTGACGGGCGAATTTTTCGGCGCGAGGAAACTGCTTGCGGGCGACCTCGGCAATGGAGCGCAGGGCGTAGCCATCGGCGGCGATGGGCTGGGTGGCGATGATGGAGTCGGCAGCCTGGGCGAGAGAGTCGGGATCGCCTTTGCGCATGGCCACGGCGGCCAGGGCGCGTTGGGCCTCCACCAGGTCGGGACGAACCCGCACCGCCTCACGCCACTCGCTTTCGGAACGGGCGAGGTTGCCCAACTGATCGAAGGCAATGCCCAGTTGGAAGTGGGCGATACCGTTGTTGGGGTCGTTCTTGAGGGCGCTTTGCAGAGCATCCACCGCGTCGTTGGTCTTGCCGTCGCGAAGCAGGATCTGTCCCTTGAAGATCAGGCCCTCGGTGTCATTGGGATTGGCTTTGAGAATTTCATCGTTGAGCTTGCGGGCGTCGTCCAAACGGTTTTTCAAGATGAGAAGCTGAATGTAGTTTTTCTTGACCTGGGGATCCTTGGGATGGTCTTTGAACAAGGACTCGTACTCGGCGGCGGCCTGGTCCACCTTGCCAGTGGCAAAGTAGAAGTCGCCTAGCATGCGGTAGCCGACGGAATTGCCAAGGAAGTCTTTCTTCACGCCCTTGAGGGATTCTTCGGCTTGCGCGGTCTTGCCCTGGGCCATGTAGAGCCGCACCATGGAGGAGCGAGGCTCGGGATTGGAACGATCGGCATCGATGGCGCGCTGCACTGCCTGTTCGGCCTCGGGGTAGCGGTTGCGCATTTGATAGAAGCCGCCCAGAGCGATGAGAGCGCTGGTGGACTTGGGATCGAGTTCGACGGCCGTCTTGTAGCTGGCTTCGGCGGAATCAAGCTGGCCGGCGCGAGTCTGCAACAGGGCCATGGCGAGATGAGTTTCGGAATTTTTGGGATCGAGGTCGAGCGACTTCTGCATTTCAAGCAACGCGACGCCCATGTTGTTGAGCGCGGCATTGTAGTTGGCGAGGGCGACGTGGGTGCCGGCGTTGTTGGGCTGCTTGACGGTGAGGACGTCCAATTGCTCTTTGGCGTCTTTCAAATCGCGGCCGGCGACCAGCAGGTTGGTGAGGTCGACGCGCGCCTGGTAGTTTTCCGGCTGCAGTTCGACCACGGTGGCGAGTTCCTGGTAGGCGCGGTTCCACATTTGCAACTTTAAAGAGGCCTGGGCCAGCTGGTAATGGGCGTCGGCGAAGCGGGCATCGACCTGGAGGGCATTTTGAAATTGGATGGCGGCTTCGCGGTATTTGCCCTTTTCGAAGAAGCGTTGGCCGCTTTCCAGATATTTTTGCTTGCGCACGTTAGGGTCGCGCGAGCAGCCGGCGAGAAAAGCCGTCGCCAGAAGGATCACGAGACACCAACGCAGAACGGATGCCGACCTCATGCCAAACTCTCCAGAGACTCGATGATGAAGCTATCTCTCTCTAAGGTACTGCAAATAGCGGGCGATGAGAAGTTACCGATGTCATTTCCGGGGGCACGGAGGTGGGGGAGGCAGGCTGGGTCTCACGGGGGTGCGAGCCTGTGTCCGGGGCGCGGCGAGGCCCAGCTATACTGGGGAACATTCCATGAACCGATTCCCATGAAACGAGAATTCACTACACACTCGGCCAGCGAAACCATTGCGCTGGGGCGGACGCTGGCGGCCAGCCTGCATCCGCCGAAGCTGGTGCTGCTGCGGGGAAACCTGGGGGCGGGGAAGACCACACTGGTGAAAGGGATTGCGGAAGGATTTGGCGCAGCGCGGGCGGAAGACGTAACGAGTCCGACATTTACGCTAATCCACGAGTACCGCGGGCCGGGCGTGATTCTGTATCACATCGACCTGTACCGCATCGAGACCCAGCGGGAGTTGGATACGCTGGCGATTGACGACCTGATAGGGCCCGACAGCGTGCTGCTAATCGAGTGGGGCGAGAAATTTCCGCGTTTTGTGGCGGAGCGGGATGTGGAGATTGTGCTGGAAAATCTGGGGGAGGATGAGCGGGGGATATGGGTGGTGGGGTAGGCGGTGGGTGGATGGGGGAAGGCTTAACTTCATGCTTGGGATTGTTGGAGGAGAGGGCGTTGGTGGGTTTGAGATTGACTGAAGCTCGGTGGCTCGGGGTTCGGGTAAGAAGCTTGCCACTGACCATCAGGTTCGTCTCATGGACGGGATGGGGCCGGCTGTAGGAAGATCGCGCAGGGTGGGGCAGTTGGAGTCTTCAAAGACAGGGGCGGCCAGGCGTTCGACTTTCGATGACAAACTCAGTTCTTCTTGAGACTTTGCATCGCGCGATAATCTCGATCTTGGGAGTTTTTGGTGCCTATCAATTCAATGCGAATTCCTCTAGAGCTCTCTCGGCGACGGGAATAGATCCTGCCGCCCCTGCCCGCATCACGTTGGAAAATCTTGGGGTCCGTCCCGGGTACGTGATGCTTGTAATCGAGGACACCGATATTTATCAAGCCGAGCTCACTGCAAACTGAAACTCTGTCATCTTCAGACAGAGTTTCGCGCTGCTAGAGGGCACTGTCGGTGAAGTCAAGAGTACGAAGCAAGTGCTTGTACTCCCGTTTTTTCGCTTGGATCCGGCCTCCGTTTTCCTGCTCGCGTTTTCCTCCTGACCCCTTCTCGTTCTGCTTACGTTGCCGTCGCGCGTCGCGCTTTGCCTCCTCGGCCTGCTTCGCTTTGAACTCCTTTCTTTCGCGTAGCATATCGTGAACCGCTGCTTGATCATCGGGAGACAAGTCAAGGTAGTCGACCCCTAAGTCGGTAGCTATCTGACATAACTCGTAGTTCTGCAATGCAAACAGTGTCCGGTCCTTCTTTGTAATCCTCCGAGCTTCCAACTGCGGCACCCTTCGGCGGGCTTTTGAAGTCCGCGAAAAGTCAGCCACATCTTGCTCAAACCGCCGGATTTCGGCCGACGTGACAGAAGCTGTCGCGGTCTCGGGCGCAACCGGAGCAGTCCGCGAAGTACCTTGGGAGTTTGTTCCTGAACTTACTGCGGGAAAGTTCTCGAGTTCTATCAGGGGACGAGATGCCCCAATCAGAATCACAACTGGTAGGACCTTCTTGTAATTCGGCGACCCTAACTTCACTATTGTCATCACACCTAGGGCGGCCCACCCTAAGGGCCCGATGACCGTTGAAATGAGGGATGAGAGCCCAGTAAATGCGCCAAAGCCTAACCCAAGGCCCAACGCACTATTGATGGCGCCGAGAAGCGTCGAACCGAGCAGATAAACCCCGAACCCGGACATCTGGGCAGCTGCGAGGGATGCAAACCCGGCAAACTCTCTGCCGACGCTTCTTCCGTGTTGTTCCGCGAATGCCTCAGCCCGTGCTTTCAATTCACCCAGTTGTTCTGGCGTCATCTTCTTTACGACGCTGTCCCACAGTTTGGTGATGATCGCTACTTCAATTGTAGCGGTGTCAGACGCATCTGAGTACACTACGTCGCTCTTATGCGCCAAACCGCGCACAATCTCGCCGTAAGATTTGTTTGATCCGAATGTCCAGCTGCCCGTACTCGCAAACTTATCTTCGAGATCATTGCGGTGAGTGTGCAGCCAGTCGATCTGTAGGGGCTTGGGGAGACTTCGAAGGAATGCAATTGGTTCGTTCGCAACTATGGGGTCATAGGATAGGTAGTTTGCGATGTCCAGCAAAATCGGTTGTGGCAGAGCGTGAAAAATCGAGTCGCGCTTCATCGTGCAGAACCCCTCACTTATTTGTGTCGTTGTGAAAGGCGGATTACCGTCCTAGCCAGTGCAATCCCATACGTAATCAGGCTTGAGTGCTCCACCGTCATTAGTCGCGCCTCTCCTACCAACTTTTCACGATCAAGCTTTCAACATCAGTTGTTTGGCGGTACCGTGCGTAGAAACACTGACGAAACCAAGAAAATGATTGACTGCCGTCGCCAAGCGCTCAACATGAGCCATATCGTCTGAGTTGTAATAGTAGCCGCGAAACTTGTTCCGGAGAAATTTGTTAACTTCGCTGAACCATCCATAGCGGAATAGCTCTTGACGAGCGTCTGCAACCGCGTTTGTTAGTGCCGCGCTCTCACGATTCCACTCCCACAGAACTCGACTTACATCCGTCAGATGAGATTCCAGCTTCATGAGGGAATGTGAATTCTGTATGTTTGCCTTCTCAATCTCGGCTGCTTTGTCGCCAAGCTCCGAAGCTTTGATATGCGAGGCTACGCCCATGATCAGCGCTGCGGGAAGAAGTACGATGTTTGCCAACGTAAGCGCTCCCCCTACCATTCCAGCTCCGCCTGCCGTAAGCGCACCATGACCAAACCACGCTAGTGTTGCATGCGTTGCAGCAACCCCATGAAGCCCGCCGATTGCAGCGCCGGTGGACGCTGTTCCAAGTAGGGACACGGCCGCCCAAGATCCTGCCGCAACCGCCGAACCGACGCCGAGCCCCATTGCCGTCGACTGTGCCGCGTAAAAATCGCTGACGACTAACGATGACTGCTCAAGAACAGCCAACCCGAAAGCGGCTTTCTCAAGTGAATCATGGATCTTAGGGGCTGGGACGGCGTGTTCCAGCGGCGCCAGGATATGATTGGCCTTCTGCAGATTGTTTACCGCTTCGTTGACCCGGTTGCCGATCAACGCTAAGCGTTCATTCACGTAACCGACCACTAATTCCGACTGCGCAACGAGACGACGATACTCCGAAGCCGCGAGGTCGAACTTCTCTTTGGCAGAACTGACTGCCGCTGCACCGCTAAGGCCGAACACCGTCGCAGCGATTGCGCTAATAACCATGAAAATCATGAGTGCGTCTCCTCAATCAAAATACGAGTGGAAAGTATTTCCGACCCACATCTCAGGACGAGTATGGGGAGGACGGGTCAGCTCCCTGTAAAGGGAGGCTCGGGTCCGCCCCCGAACGCACGAACTGGGGCGGACAACACCGGTTGAGAGCATCGCTATTGTGCCCATCATCACTATCAAAGTCGGGAACCTTTTGATCAGTTTCTTCGTTAGCTTCTATTTTGCAGATTCAGCTCACGCTTCCCACTTGCGCCTTGCCGCAATGAGGGCAGTACTCAGCTTGGCCTGTGAAATACTTATCGCAATGCATACACAAGCTAGGAACAGGTGTAGACGCTATGCTCAATGCTCCTTGCGGAGGCTGAGGCAGTTGCGGCTGATATTGCGGAAGTAGAGGCTTTCGCACAACGAAGTATATGGGAAGGAACGCGATCAATAACAAGAACACTCCGAAGAACCAGCCAGCTGCATTCATGCCACGCCGACCGGCGTCTTTCGCCACGAACGCCGCAATAATACCCGCGATAATCATGCCAACAACAAACATTTGATCCTCCATAGAGACCGATTATCCGGAATTTCCGTTTTAGCTCCCAACACCCGACACTATATACTCCTTCCAGGACTCCAGGGCATAAATAGTTTCTTTGGCCGGGCCGAGGGGCTCGGGACACAGTCCAGACTATGCCAATGCAAGCCCCTAACTGCTGGTCGCGGCCTTCCCATCCGGTTTTGTCAGACACTTCTCCGTCCCCTCTTGACTCTGCATCGATTCCCGGCCACGGCCTCAGCTATCCCGCCGGAAGCGACAGTCCGGCGATCCGCCGGAGCATACTCCCAAACAACCGTTTTGTCAGATGGCTCTCCGCCAACAGCAGCCAATAGTAGCGGGCATGTTTCACCAGCCGGCCACCGGTCTTCACCAGCCGTTGCTGCAAGCTGGTCAGCGACCAGTTCTCGATGCGCTTCGGCAGCGCCAGCCGCCGCCACAGATTCCTGTAAACGCCGGAGCAATACTAGACCGCATCACGCCGCGGAAGCGGGGTGATGCGGCGGAGGAAAACTAGACCACCGCCGGATTCTAAGTTTCGCGAGCTGTTGTGGAAACAGCAGGGACGTGAAACACCGGAGGGATGTACTCAGTGGAACTCTATGGACGTGTACGGCGAGCGGTATTCGTAGAAGGTAAGAGCCAGCGTGCGGTGGCGCAGGAGTTTGGCGTGGCCCGCGAAACAGTGCGCAAGATGCTGCGCTATT
>JANYBT010000151.1 GCA_025360645.1 Acidobacteriaceae bacterium
ACGGAAGTATTGTATGCGAGGGCGAAGCGGCAGCGAGTTTTGGCGCGAAACGGCAAAGTCCTCCCCCGCATGCGCGGAAGTAGGGAAAGATGCCGACGCGAGAGCGGAGTGTCCGGATCGGAGCCGCGACCAAGAGGCTGGGCCCGAGAGCAAGCGCTCGGCTCTTAGCCCACGATAGCTCGTAACTCGTTGAAAATGTCTGTATGTCGTTGAAAACTATGAGGTGCTGGGGGCGGCTGGGCGATCCCAGGGCGGCACTCGGCATCCGAAAGCCGTTCCGGTTGGCCTCTGGCGCTATGCCTCCTTTGCCAAGGATGCCATTTTAAAGCGTTCTAGGGGCCCGTGGCGGGCCTGCAGCCCTTTGGGGCCACCCAGAAGTCATCCGAGGGCCAGCCGAGGCTTAAATCGCTCCCTGGCGACGAAATGTGCAAAACTTTGCCACTTCACAGGTTTGTGCAATAACTCGCAGGTGCAATTTGCAGCAGGCGAGCGAAGACGGGCGAAGCGTCCCGATGGTTGCGAGGCTAATCGGTCCAGCGGCGAAACAACAGTGCCCCATTGGTGCCGCCAAATCCGAAGGAATTGGACATGGCATACTCAAAATCCACTTTGCGGGGATGGTTGGGAACAAAGTCCATGCCAGCGGTATCGGGGTCCTGGGTTTCCAGGTTGATGGTTGGCGGCAAGGTCTGATTTCCTAAAGCCAGCACCGTGATGCCTGCTTCCAGCCCGCCCGCCCCACCCAACAGATGGCCGGTCATGGACTTGGTGGAACTGACCGGAACGGAATAGCCAAAACAGTTGCGGATGGCATGGGCCTCGAGCGTGTCGCCGATTGGGGTGGAAGTGCCGTGAGCGTTTACATAGCCAACCTTGTCCGCGGTCAGGCCGGCATCGCGCAAGGCGTTGCGCATCACGCGCAGGCCGCCCTCGTGTTCCGGCGCGGGCTGCGTGATATGAAAAGCGTCGGCACTCATGCCATAGCCGACAATCTCGGCCAGAATCTTAGCGTCGCGCTTGCGGGCGTGCTCGAGCTCTTCCAGAACCAGAATGCCCGAACCTTCGCCGACCACGAATCCGTCGCGTTCCACATCCCAGGGCCGGCTGGCATGTTCGGGATCGTCGTTGCGAGTGGAGAGCGCGCGCATCGCCGCGAAGCCGCCCACCCCCATGGGAGTGATGGCCGCCTCGGATCCGCCCGCAATCATCACGTCGGCGTCGTTGTGCTGAATGATGCGAAAGGAATCGCCGATGGAATGGGCGCTGGTGGTGCACGCGGTGGCCGTAGCCTCGTTGGGTCCCTTGGCCCCAAAGCGCATGGAAACGTGTCCCGCAGCCAGGTTGATGATGGACGCGGGAATGAAGAAGGGAGAAATCTTTCGAGGGCCCCCTTGCAGCAGGGCGATGTGCTCGCGTTCGATTACGTCGAATCCGCCGATGCCGGAGCCGATGTGCACGCCCACCCGCTCGGCTTCCTCAGGCGTGACTTGCAGCCCGGACATCTTCATGGCTTCTTCGGCGGCGGCCAGCGCCAGATGGATGAAGCGACCCATCTTCTTGATTTCTTTTTTTTCGATGAAATTCAACGGGTCGAAATTTTTGACTTCGGCCGCGATCTGGCAAGCGAAGGCCGCGGCATCGAAGTGCGTAATGCGCCCGACTCCGCTCTTGCCCGCCAGCAGGGCCGACCAGACCTCCGGAACGGTATTGCCCACTCCGCAGATCAGGCCCAGCCCGGTCACCACGACCCGTCGAGCCAATTACTTTCCGCCCTTCGCATGCTTGCCGATGTATTCGTTGGCATCTTTCACGGTGCGGATCTTCTCGGCATCTTCGTCGGGAATCTCAATGTCGAAGGCCTCTTCGAACGCCATGACCAGCTCGACGGTGTCGAGAGAATCCGCGCCCAAGTCGTCCACGAACGAAGCGCTCGGGGTCACTTCGCCTTCGTCCACGCCCAATTGCTCCACGATGATCTGCTTTACTTTCTCGTCAACGTCCGCCATGTGTCTCCTTCGCTGCTTGGTTGGAATCAGTCACAAACTTTTTCCGCTACGCGCCACGGAACCAGCGACTCTGCTGTCCGCTTGAGCGGGTGCTTCTGGAACGGAAGGGTAAGTCTAATTGCCTTTTGGAAACTCTGTAAAGAAGCCTCGCAAGGGCGCCTCCGGAATCGTAAATGTCGCCGCGCACGCCGGTCAAACCAAAGCGCCTGCCCATCGCACTTGCCAGGCGGATCGCCAGGCTCCAAACTGAACGAATGCGAGCCGTGGTGCAACGCGTGAGCCAGGCCCGGGTTACGGTTTCCGGGATTACGGCGGGCGAAATTCAGCAAGGCCTGCTGGTTCTGCTGGGAGTCGCCCAAAACGATACTCTCTCTGATGCAGACTATCTTGCCGCCAAGATCGCCGGATTGCGCGTCTTCGAGGATGCGGAAGGCAAAATGAACCTTGCGCTCGCCGACATCGGAGGCAGCGTGCTTGTGGTTTCTCAGTTCACTCTTTTGGGCGACGTGCGGCGCGGCAAGCGTCCTTCGTTTGACCAAGCGGCCGCGCCCGCCCCAGCCCGTGAACTCTACGAATATTTCGTGGGTCAACTGCGCGGCTTGGGTTTGCACTGCGAAACCGGACGCTTCCAGGAAACCATGGAAGTGGAACTGGTCAACCACGGCCCAGTTACGCTTTTGTTAGATTCGGCGAAGCTGTTTTAAATTCCGCCGACTCAGAACATGTCGCTCAGAGCATGTCGTTCAGAACGTATCGTTCAGAACATGTCGCTCAAAACATGGGCGGCGCGAGTTGTTGTTGGATGTAGCTCTTGCTGTCGAATTTCTTTCCCGTGCTGGCCAACGACATGTAACGAATCTGGCCAAAAATGGAGCGATCAAACCAGGGCCGGTCGAACTTTCCGACAATCGCCCAGGCCACGCCCGCATAGCCATTGGGATCGCGGCCATCGAGTTCGTACTTGTCATTGAGCGCGACCGCGATGCGGTGGGCTTCCGACGGCTGCCGGGTCCATTCCAGAATCTTCTTGCCCCAATACATGCGGAGATAGTTGTGCATCCATCCTCCGTGGACCATCTGCATTTGGGCGGCGTTCCAGAGCGGGTCGTGGGTTTCAGCGTGCTCCAATTGTTGCTCGCTGTAGGCGACGGGGCGTGGGTCGCCGGCATGCTCGGCCAAGGTGCGATGCGCCCAGTTTTCGCCGCACTCGAAGGAATCGTAGTCGGGATTGAAGGTCACCAGGTTCACCGCCAACTCGCGCCACACCAGCAACTCGTTCATGTAAGAGTCTTTGTCGGCTTGCGGCGCGTCGGCAGCTTTCACGGCCAATGCGATGGTGAGGGGAGAGATGTGTCCGAAGTGCAGGTAGGGCGACATGCGACTGGTGCCGTCCAGTTCAGGATGGTTCCGTTGCTTGGAGTAGTTGGGAAGCTTCCTCTCGACAAACTCGAGCAGCAGACGCCGGGCCTCTCTTGCGCCGCCCGTGAAAGTGGAAACGGGGCCGACGGTGCGGTCGAGGTTCCAACCGGCAGTGATGTCCGTGTCCGCGGCCAGGCTTGCTACTGCCGCGGGCTTCTTCCACGCAACGTTCGCAGTGGGATTGACGGGCTGTACCAGATATGTGTCCAGCAGTTTTTCCAGGCGCGGGCGGATGGTGTGGGCCGCATACTGCGCTTTTTGGAGAAGGCGCGAAGGAACAATGACGTCGGCGTCCACGGTGTAGAAGGGAACGCGCAATTGTTCGGAGACCTTGCGGCGCCAAGCTTCGGTTTCGCGCAGCGGGTTTTCGTCGCCCACCACCAGAGCGGGGTTCACCTGTTCGCAGAACCTCAACAGGCTGTGATCGGGATACCGCCGCAAGACGAAACCAACTTTGCGTGCGGCCACAGCTTCGGCGATATCCGGAAGGCCTTCGGCCAGAAACCGGTAGTGGCGCAGGTTGGCATGCGGATAAAACGGAACCGGAGCAAAGAAAACCACGACGGGCTTGCCCAGCGCATTGCCGGCTTCGACCGCCAAATCGAGGGCTGGGTTGTCCCAGCCGCGTTGGGCGCGCTGCATCCAGTACACCACGCATGCACCGGCTGGGTTGGGTGACCCGGCGCGCCGTACCTGGACTCGCGGGTTGGTGAAGAGTGCTTCGAGAGAATTCATGCAGTCCCTCCAGTGTAAGCGAGGCTGCGGTCAGCGGACCTGATTATCAAGAATGGAGTCCGCTACTTTGGCGGCTTCGACTGAGGCTTCGACGTCATGAGTGCGGATGATATGCGCGCCAGCCAGGATAAGCGCGGTTTCGGTGGCCAGGGTTCCATACAGTCGGCGATTCACCGGGGCATCTTCGCCGTTGCGGGCCAGAGTTCTGCCGAGGAACGACTTGCGCGACGTGCCCGCCAGCAGAGGCAACCCCACCTCCTGCAATTCGGAGAATTGGCGGAGCAGGGGATAATTCGCCGCATAACTCTTGCCGAAGCCGAAGCCGGGATCGAGCACCAGTTGATTGCGCTTCAGGCCATCCAACTGCGCTTGCTCGGTCCACTGGCGTAGTTCGCGCTTCACCAGCAACATGATGTCGCCGACCGGCGGCAATGAACACCATAGCTCTGGCCGGCCTCGGGTGTGCATCAACACGGCGCCGCATTTCAACTCGGCCAAGGTCTTGCGCATAGCGGGGTCCCACTGGAAGCCGCTCACGTCGTTGACGATCTCGGCGCCCGCCTGCACCGCGGCGCGGGCCACGCCGGCCTTGTAGGTGTCAATGGAGAGGACGGCTAGGGGACGCTGTTTCTTCAAGGCGGTGATGACCGGAAGCACGCGGGCCAGTTCATCAGCTTCGCTGACGCAGGCCGAGCTGGGCGAGCTGGTTTGAGGCGATGGGTTCGCGGCGGAGGGGGTCGTGGCGGATGAGTTAACGTTTCCCAGGATTGCTCCGGGCCGCGTGGATTCGCCGCCGATGTCAATCAGGTCGGCGCCGGCATCGAGCAAGGCCAAAGCGTGGGCCACTGCTTTTTCGGGATCGAAGTAGAGGCCGCCATCGGAGAACGAATCGGGAGTGACGTTGACCACTCCCATGATCAAAGTTCGCCGCCCCAACTCCAGCACCCGCGATCCCAGGTTCCATTGGAAGACAGCACGCATCGCCCGCGATTCTAAACTAGTTTGGGAACTTTGGCCCGCTCGGGCGGTTCCGAGCAGGGGTGCAGTTTGAAATCCAGAGGGCTGAAAATAGGCTCTGGCCTGTGGGCCCGCGCTGGAGTCGATGCAAGCGCCTAATCGTACCCCGCTCCGATGATCCGGGCGACCTAAACAGGATTAGCGGATTGCCTCAGCAGTGGGCGGAAAGGGAAGCGCCCCTTGCCTGAACGGGTCAACGTTGGTTCTCGATTCATAGTTCCTGAAGTAGATTTCTTTCAGTATCGGAGAGCCTTCATATATTCTTCCCCGGGTTTCTCCTTCACCAATCAAAAGACCATGATCTACCAGCGACTTCAAATCCCGACTCGCGACCTGTTCCGACACGAGCGCAGAATTCCTATAGTGTGACCTGCGGATTTTGTACCCAAACGCCGCATCGACAGTTGTAGGAAGCGCTCTGTCATTGATGCCATATCTCGCCAGCAATCGTTCGATTTCTGCCCAGACCCGTTGGGTCATTCGGGTTCGCTGGAGCAGCCAGGACGCCTGCCTATAGTGAGCAATGAGGTTAAATTGAATCCATGATCTAAAGTCAACTTCAGGATGGAATGCGCCTCTGCCGACTTTCGCAAGCACATCATAATAATCCTGGCTGAACCTGCCCAGATACTCCTCGATGCTGCAAAACGGTGGCTCGATGATCTGTTCTCTCGCCAAAATAAGAGTTTGGAGGCACCTCGCCATTCTTCCGTTTCCATCCGAAAAGGGGTGGATCATGACTAAATTTAGATGCCCCACTGCGGCGCGGATCATTGCAGGCACGTCCGTTCTCGCGTTCAGCGACTCCACGAGTTCAGCCATCAGTCCGGGTACAAGTTCGGGATCCGGCCCTTCGAAAACATTTTGTTGCTTTTTCTCGTCCCTGACGAAAATCGGCCCTGGGCGATAGCGACCTGGATGCTTGGGAAGATCATGCTGGATCATCATGAAGTGCAGGCTGCGAATCAGCCCTTCGCTGTAACAGAAGTGAGGATCGTTCGCGAGCTGCAACACGTAGGTCATCACGTTGCGGTATCCGATCGTGGCCTGCCAAGTCGATTTCTCGGCAGTCATGGGTTCATCATCCTGCACCGCCGCTAATGCATCGTCCTTAGAGACGTTGATTCCTTCGATGCTATTGGAATGTCTGATATTTCTAGCAAGCGTGGTTCTGCGCAAGACCCCGAACCATCGCCCAGGCGTGCTAATGGCGTACTTCAGGGTTTCTCGCATGGCGTTTATCTTTTGAAGGACTTCCATTTCTTCCGGTAGAAGGGTTGGAGCTTGGAAAATCATATTTTCCCCTTTGTTTTCATCACGATGATATGACATAATCATTATGTTGTAAAGTTATTATGATTGTATTATCGTGCTTTGCGATGAAATTCGTCACAACACGAAGCATTGCCAAGTAGTCGCGCCAGTGGAGTGTGAAGGCTGGATCGGACAATTCTTGCTGTCGAATGACAGCGATGGGAGAGTCACCGTTCGAAAGCTTCTGAAGGGCGTGGCTCGGCCGGGCTTGCACCGCCTAACGTGAATTCGAAAAATGCGTCGCCCAAGATTGCAAGCAAGGAATTCGCCGCATCATTCTCGCAGCCGATTAGCGCAGGGTTGGAAGCGCCAGAGATGACTACCAGGCCGAATTAAATTCTAGCTGCACCGCTACTGTGTACAAGCTCCGGCGCTAAGGAAGGGAAGCGGCTTGCAGCGGACGACGGCAATGCGGCTGAACTCCGTTGTATGCTGAAGATGATGAGCCGCTTCTTGCTTGCCATTCTGTTGCTGTCTTCGCTCGGTTGCGAAGTGGAACGCCGCAAAACAGACGCCGAACTCGGGCTGAACCTGCAGCAGATCGCGGGCCGCCGCGTTTACGACAATCTTTGCGATCAGTGCCACGCCCCATACTCCACGCGCGGGCGACAAGGGCCCCCGATGAAAGGCGTATTCAAGAAGCCTTATCTGTCTATCAGCGGCCTGCCCGCCAATGAGGAGCGAGTGGGCGAGATCATCCGCTACGGACGGGCCAAGATGAAGGGGTACGGGCAGAATCTGAGCGACCAGCAAATGCAGGACTTGCTGGTTTACATGCACACGCTGTAGAGAGAGCGGGGATGTCGCGGCGCCCGGAACAAATTCGGCTCGTGGCTCGTACTTCATGAGATGGAGAGGTTCCTTGGCTGGGGCGCGACGCGCTCAAACCATCTCTTGATTTCACTGAGCGATATTTCCGCGATCACTCCCTGCACATACTCTGGCGGGCTCGCTCAGATGGAGATTCCAGGCTAACCGTTCCGCGCGGAGAGGGTCTATTGCAATGAGGAATCCGGCTCCGTGAACTTGAGAGAAGTGGTGCGGCAAACCGTCAGTTCGATTGCGGCGCACAAGATGCGCAGCTTCCTGACCATGTTTGGAATAATCTGGGGCATCGCATCGGTGATTCTGCTGGTGGGGCTGGGCCGGGGATTCAGCGTGCAGCAGAAACAGCAACTGAATTCCATCGGCATTGATCTGGCGGTGATCTTCCCGGGCAAGACCAGTTCGCAAGCGGGAGGGTATGCGGCGGGGCGGGAAATCCGCCTCTCGATCAAAGACGCGGAACTGATTCGCGACACCGCCTACCTGATCAAGACGGTGAGTCCGGAGTTGCGACGCAGCGTGAGCGAAGTCAGCCGCTACAATGCGTCGGCGCGTCCGGTGCGCGGGGTATGGCCGTCGTATCAGCGGTTTCGTTCGCTCAAGGTGCAGGAAGGGCGGCTGATGAGCGACGAGGATGAAAACGAGGGAAGGCGCGTGGTCATTCTGGGCGTCGAGGCGCGCGATCAACTTTTTCCCGGCAAGCCCGCCATCGGGGAGACCCTGACCATGGCCGGATCGCCCTATGCGGTGATCGGAGTTCTGGAAAAGAAGAAGCAAAACGGCAGTTACGGCAGCGGGCCGGACAATACGCAGCTGTTCGTTCCCTATGCGTCGATGGCGCGGGACTTTCCTCCGGCGGAGCGCCCGGGCCTGTTCAAAGGCTGGATCAACAACCTGGTGGTGGAGGTGGTGGATCCAGAACAGCATGAGGCGGCGATGAAGCAGGTGTATGCCATTCTGGGCCGCGAGCACCACTTCGATCCTACCGACAAAGACGCGCTGTTCATCTGGGACACTCTGGAAGGCTCGAAGCTGGTGGAGCGCATTTTCGACGTGATGACGATTTTCTTTGGCGCGGTGGCGTTGATGACACTGGCGCTGGGCGGCATCGGGGTGATGAACATCATGCTGGTGGCGGTGACCGAGCGGACGCGAGAGATCGGGGTTCGCAAATCGCTGGGGGCCACCGCCAAAGATATTCGCAACCAGTTTTTCGCGGAGGCGGTGACGCTATCTTTGCTCAGCGGCATTCTTGGCTTGACCATTGGAGTGGGCACCTCGCTTGCGTTCAATGTGCTGCCCTTGCCTGACTTCATTCCGCATACAGTGATTTCTCTGTGGGCCATCGCGCTCTCGGTGATTACTCTGGGCTTGATCACATTGGGGGCGGGCATGTATCCGGCGCAGCGCGCCGCCCGCCTAAGCCCGATTGAGTGTCTGCGGCAGGAGTAAATGATTTGGAACTGAAAGAACTGATTTCGCAGAGTTACCTGGCGCTGACTCGCGACCGCGTTCGCTCGCTGCTGACTATGGCCGGCATTGCCTGGGGACTGACCACGGTGGTGCTGCTGCTGAGTTACGGGCAGAGCGTGAGCCGCAGCGTGCTGCACGCCTTTCTGGGCATCGGGAACAACATTGTCATCATGTGGGAAGGGCAGACCAGCATGCAGGCGGGAGGACAGCGCGCCGGCAAGCGGGTGAAGTTTAAGTATGAAGACGTGGAAGCGGTGCGCGAAGAGGCTCCACTGGTGCGCGGGGTCAGCGCCGAGTGGAACGATACCGTGGCCTACAAGTATGGCGACCGCATGGTCTCAGTCAACAGCAAGGCAATCCAGTATTCCTATGGCGAGATGCGCAACCTGATCATTGACCACGGGCGCTTCTTCGAACCCGCGAATTTTAGCGAACACCGGCACGTGCTGATCGTGGGCCCGAATGCGGCGAAGAAAATCTTCGGCAACCGCGATCCAGTGGGCGAGCGGGTCACCATCAACGGCGCGACCTGGGAGGTGATCGGCGAACTGCAACTCAAAATTCAGGACTCCTCCAACAACGGGCCGGACAACGAGAATGTGTTCATTCCATTTGAAAGCATGGTTGACATCGCCGACCGGCGCGATCCGGAGATGATCACTTTCCAGCCGGTTTCGGCCGAGATGGACAAGCCCGCCATCCAGCAGGTGCGCAGCGTGCTGGCGCACCGCCACAACTTTGATCCGCGCGACGAAAAAGCGACTTCGAATTGGGACACCATCGAAGACGCTGCGGAGATCAAGCAGTTCGGCCTGGCGCTGGAAGTGATTCTGGGCGCAATCGGTGCGCTGACCCTGGGGGTGGGCGGGGTCGGGGTGATGAACATCATGCTGGTGAGCGTGACCGAGCGCACCAAAGAGATTGGATTGCGCAAGGCGTTGGGGGCGCGCAAACGCGACCTCGCGCTGCAATTTCTGGTCGAAGCCCTGGTAGTGACCTTTGCCGGAGGAGTGATCGGCATGTTGATTTCCGTGCTGTTGGCGCAAGTGATTCCGCCGATGCCCCTCTATTCCGACATGTACAAGACGGCCAATCACGAGGGCGATATCTTTCTTCAGATTTCGGGGACAGTAATGATCTGGGGGTTCCTGATCCTGACCGCAGTGGGGGTGACCGCCGGTTTGTGGCCGGCGGTGAAGGCGGTGCAGATGGAGCCCATAGAGGCGCTGCGCTACGAGTAGGGACGAGCGGTCTGCTCGGCTTGACGCCTACTTTTGCTGCAACGACTCGATGTACTTGACCAGATTCCTGATGCGCAGCGCGGCGTTGTCGGCGTGGCCCTTGGCCTCGGCTCGGAAGGTCGGGCCCCAAATCGGCATGTCTTTGGAGCCATGCGACGACTTGTCGAACTCGCCGTCAATGGACTCCGAAACGCGCATGGCGGGAAAGTTTCCGTTATTTTTCATGGCCAGAGTGGTCAAATCGGGTGGCCAGGTCTTGAGCTGAGGCGAGAAGGGTCCTCCGCCTTTGGCGTCGGGGCCGTGGCAAAGGGCACAGTGGTCTTCATAGAGTTGTTGACCGGAAATGGTCTTGGAATGAGATACCGCTTGCGAAAACGCGAAGGTGGAGAGCAGCGGGACTGCAAGAACCGCAACGAAGATTGCGCGCATTGAATGGACCTCCTCCCGCAACTTCATTGTGCGCCAGTGGCGATGGCGCTGCAAGTGATGTGGGTCACCGGGAGATGGGCGGATCTTGGGGCGGGAGTGGCTTCGCGCCAGCTCGGAGCAATTGCTTTACTACAGAGCAGAGCCGGTAGCTCAATGGTTAGAGCAGCGGACTCTTAATGCGTTTTTCCGCGAGACGCAGCAAAGCGCACTGTTATGCAAGAGTGCGCAATCGCCAATGTTTCCGCTATTCCCAGCCAACGGTTGTCCGAACCGATCCTCACTGCCAGCAAAACTGAACTGACCCAGAACTGCCCTTGTCACCGACGCGAACCACAAGCGTTCCTCAGCGCGTGCCGTGGTTCATCTAGTCGCGATGCGGGCTGGTGGCTGATTTCGGCGAGGCGGTGCGCAACTTTTTGTACACAATCAACCGATTCCAGGGCTGGACGCAAAGAAAAATGGACGCGAGCGAGAAAATTGACGAAAGTCCTTGCCAGACCCCTCTAAATTGTGTATTCTCCGGCCAATGTAGTTTTCACTTGCACCGTTCGCCACTAGTCCCTGAAAAAACAAACAATTCAAATTTAAGGATGTCACAACATGTCCCTCCCCCACGTGTTGACAGAGGACCTTGCCTGCCCGGTTGCAGGCCAGTCTAGTCGGCAAGCAAGTTTCCGTGTCCGTTTTTCTTCAATGCAGACGCTGTTTAGCCGGTCGCTGGCGATAGGCCAGATCTGCCTTTTCTTGATGTGCGCCACCGCACAACTCAGTTGGTCGCAAAATCCCAGTCTTTCGGCGGCGAGTAGTGCAGCGATCACTTTGCAGAAAGGCTCCACCTCCTATACTCCGACCCTACCCCAGTTGTGGGTGAACAATCACGAGTGCGATCCGCCGAGCGGCGTGTACAGCGTGATTAAGAGCGTGAAGGCTTCCGGGGGAGACTATGCTGGAACGCAAGCCGGCCTGAACCAGGCCATTGCTGACTGGGTGAGCGGCGTAGACGAATGGGAATTAATTCAGATTGATGCGGGTCTGGTGCTCAGTGGCAAAACCGAGGTACAAATTGGCGCCAAGGCGGGAGCCACCAAGTGCCTGCGGATCCAGTCCTCCAATCCACCGCCAACGGACCAGACGCTGTGCAGTCATCAGACGACGGATTTGCCAGACGGGGGAAACCCGCGGAACCCTGGCTGTACCAACGACAGTGCAAATCTGTACGTCATTGAACAGACTTACTACACTAATAATGCGATTTCTTGCGCTCCGGGGGCGAACCATGTGGTGGTGGAAGATGGAGAGTTCCGAACCAATGTTGCCAACTCCTCTCAGGTGTGGGTGCCTCTGATCGGCTGTGGTGACAACACCATCACCGACCCGAGTTTGCTTCCGACCCACGTCGGCTTTCAGTACAACTACATTCATACTTGGGATCCGAGTGACCCTGGAGCACCTTCGACAGGCACCATCATGGGCTCGGCGATCGAGGCCGAGTGCACGTATTGCTGGTTTCTCTACAACTATGGTGAGAAGATCCACTATGAAGGCGGAGAATCGCATGTCGGCTTTCTCATCAATACTCCGGGTCCCCAAAAATGGGTAGGCAACTTCCTGGAAGGGGGATCCAGCGCGTGGTTTATGGGCGGCGGATCTTGTACGGGAACCGGGTGCTCTCCGACAGGCATTATCGGAGTGATTCCGAGTGATCTGGAGGTGCGGCGGAATCGTTTTACCCGGGACCTCACCTGGAGCTCTCGGACCGGGAAATTGTGTCAACCCAGTTGCCTTAACCACTGGGCCGTCAAGAACTCGCTCGAAATGAAAGTCGGCCAAAGAATCCTGTTGGACGGCAACATCATTGAGAATTCCTGGGTGGATGGACAAAGCGGATTTGCCCTGTTGGCCGACGTTCGAAGCTGCTCTGGCGGCACCGTCTGCGACATTCTGGTAAACGGGTTGCCGGTGCAGACGCTGAGCGATCTGACCGTTTCCAATCTCATCCTCCGTAATGCTGCGCAGGCGATCCAGACCGATGGGCGATCCGGAAGTCCCTCCAACGGGGGAGGGGTCTCTCTCGGCGGACAACGTTGGACGTTCGCCAATCTTCTGGTCTATAACATGGCCGATTCCTCACAATTTGGAACCGGGGGCAACTCGTACCTGGCTCAATTAGGAGCGAGTGTAAACACATTCACTTGCTCGGCCTCCCGTGATTCTTCTGGTTTGGTTACGCTGACCTGTGCCTCCGGCGGCCAGGGCTATAACGAAACGGGAGTGTCAGCGGGTGATATTGTTCAAGTGACAGGCTGTGGGGATTCGACCTTCAATACGCCTTTCACTTCGACCAACAATCAGTCTGCGGCTCACGTGGTTGCGGGCTCCGGAACTTCCCCCGGCGGCCTGACCGTCTACTACAAAACTTCGGGGCGGAAAGCGTCAACGACTGGCTGTGTCTTGTCCAATGAAGGGGGATGGGGTCTGGGAGTGACTTTCCAGCATGTTACGGCGGCATTCGACTCCTCGCCCAGATTTAGTGTGGTCTATGGGAGCCAGTCGCTGTTGCGTGGTTTTACTCTTCAGAATTCGATTGTTGTCTCGCAGGTGGTGGGCGGCACCACGGCAGGTGGCCTGACCAGCGTGGCTCCGACCGAGGAAGGAACTCTGGCAGCGTCCTGCTGTTTGGAGACTTCCACACTTATCTTTAACAACAATCTGTTTCAAGGGCGGACTTCGGGAAACTACACCGAATATGGGGGAGCGCACACCGGCGCCTCGCCGCCCGCCACTCTCTACTTTCCATCGAACATTTCGTGCGCTGGCGGAAAGGCGGATAGTGGCTGCGTAGGATTTAGCGGGTACCTGAGCGGGAAAGGTTACGCGTGGAACCCGAGCGATTACCACGTGTTCCGGCTGGATGCGAGCAGCCTCTACCATGGGGGCGGAGCGCGCCAGGCCACGGACAATTCAGACCTTGGAGCGAACCTACCGGCGATCGATGCAGCTCTTTCGTCCACTACCTACACGTGCCAGACTCCTTGCGGTGGAGGGCCGTATCCAGACCACGTCAAGAAGCGTTGACGAACAATCGGGCCGGCAATTGCCTGGAGTCAGAAGCAACAATTCGATTCACGCCGGTATTCTCGGGCGGTTGGACCGTCGGCTCCTTGATTCAGTGGGCCTCTAGCAGTCCTGGTAAGCCAGGAACCGTCCAGAGTCGTTGGTCTGAGTTCGGGAGAAATGTTTATTGAAGCTGGGCTACCCTTTGGCAGCGGACGCAACGCCACGCCGCAGCTTCAATCATCTACAAATATCCGCTATTCTCCAGAACACGATTTCGCGGGTTTATACTCGACAAATGGATGACCCCAATCTGAGGGAAGACCTTCCTTTTCGCCATTACACTCTGAAGCACCGCCTGATAGCCTGGATCAGCATTCATCTGTTCGATCGTGCGACCTACACAGTTCGTCACGGTCTGCTGAAAGGCATGAGGCGGAGGGGTGGGCTCGGTTGGCTTCCGGCGTTGTTCTCGCCCGGGGCTATGACGGCCGAAGAGCAGTTTTGGTGCGGTCTCAATCTCAGCGGCATGACTGTCTACGACGTCGGTGCTTTCCACGGTTTGGTGACTTTATTCATCGCTTCGCGGGCTAAGGCAGTGGTCTGTTTCGAGCCCAATGCCCAAAATCAAAAGCGTCTGTTGGAGAATCTGATGCTGAACGGCATCAAGAACGCTGAGGTGCGCACCGTCGGTGTTGGCTCCCGCAGCGAGGCGCTCAGAATGGTGGGGAGTCCACTCATGCCGGGCGGCGCGAGCGTAGAAGGAAAAATGGTGGAGGAGTTGTTGCGGTCTGGCGAAACACTGGTTCAGGAGATCTCTATAGTCACGCTTGACGAGGAGATTCCCCGAGCCAATCTGCCGGCGCCTGATTTCATCAAGGTTGATATTGAGGGATGGGAAATCGAAGCGCTCCGGGGAGCCCGCAAGACGCTGGAATTGCATCATCCGATGTTATTGCTCGAGATGCATGGCGAGACAATGCGGGAGAAAAAGCGCAAAGTGGCGGAGATTGTCGCCTTTCTCTGGGAGAACAACTACCGGCGTCTCCGTCACATAGAGACAGGCACTTCCATCACGCCGGAAAACACTTCAGGGGCAATAGAGGGGCATCTGTACTGCCAGTACACTGGGCCCGTCAGCCCTGCTAAAGGAGAAGGCCCGTTCTCCCTTTCACGCTGAGCGGCAACCCCTGCCAAAGTTCTGCCCGAATCGCGCTTTGCGAACCGCTGCGCCCTCATCTAAACCCGCGCAGAGCCGGTGATTGAGGCGGGGGCTGCTCCAAGACATGCCCGTGCTCATTTGCAAGTCCGGGTATTGAGCGGAAAAACCGCCTGAGGCGTCTGGTTGAAGTCAAAACTGTCGGTCATGTTGTTGGCGGTGGCGTCGCGATTGGTAAGCGGGTTGAGGCCGAAACGCGTCTCCAGGAAGGCGAGAAACGATGAAAATTCATATTGAGTATGGCTGATGAAGCCTGGCTTAGCGAAAGGAGAAATGATGAGGAGGGGAACCCGGGGCCCCAAGCCAAATTGGTCCACTCCTGGAGGCGGCACGTGATCGTAAAAACCGCCGAAGTCGTCCCAAGTCAAAAAGATAGCAGTCGAATTCCAGTCGGGACCCTGCATAATGGCGTTGATCTGCTGCACCGTCCAGTTTTCGCCAAAGCAGGTGCTATCGACCGGATGCTCGCTGGCGTGGCCGGTGACCAGCCAACTCACGGAGGGCAAGTTGCCGGTTTGGGCGTCCAGAGCGAATTGGGAGTCCGCGACAACATTGGACGACCACAGCGGGCCATTGCGAATGTGATTGATGGCATCCAGCGCCGACCAAGCGTATCCGTGTTGCCCGAAGCCCGGAGCATAGTACCTCCAACTGATTCCCGCGCTCTGTAAACTATCGGCAATGGTCTGAAAATCGAAACATGGGAACTGAAGGGTGAGATGGCCAGAGCTGTCTTTGACGGCTACCTGGGAGGTGGAGTCGGCGTCGCATCCCCAGATGACCTTCGTGCCGGTGGGGTTGCCAATGGCTCCCCCTGATTGTGCCGCCACGGTGTAAAGGTGATTAGGAAAACTGGGCCCTTGCAACGAGGAAAACATGCGATCCGCCAGCACGAATTGGTGGGCATACGCGAAGTAATTGGGGATGTCAGCCTGCTGCATCTGGGTATAGCCCATTAAACCCGAGCCCATACGAATCAGGTCGAACTTGTCCATTTGGCCATTATTGACTGCGGTGTGGGCATCCGCCCACTCGTGTCCAAGATCGTAAGGCATCTTGTCGGGAGTGTGACCCAGCGGTACGGTCGCCCCGGTGGACATTTTGCCACT
>JANYBT010000007.1 GCA_025360645.1 Acidobacteriaceae bacterium
TTGCACGGAGAGGACGTCGTCATAGCAGTCCACGATGAGGCCGGGCAAGCCATCGGCTTCGCTGAAGACGACGCGGTAGGCGTTGCTCTCACGCACCACCTTGTCACGATAGGCAATCGCCTCCTGGATACGCTGACGAACCAGCGCTGCCAAGTCCTTCACCGGCCCAGGAGAAATCAGGCGGACAGCGATTTGCGACGCGTCGCTGTAGAGGGCGGTGCCGAACGGGCGCCCACGTTCGTCGGTCACGCTGACCAGGGCACCGGCAGCGACGCCTTCGGCTTTAACGATGTCGGAGCGGTAGACCCAGACGTGCCCAGCCTTGAGGCGGGATGCGCCGCGGGAGGAGATGACGACGGTGGGGGAGGCAGACCGGTTGGAGGATTTGGCTCTTTCGAATGTCTTGCTCATCAGGAGATAGTAAATGCTGCGTTGCCCGGGTGCCTTCGAGGCATGTTGGTCTTCCGTGTCATGTGCATCACCGGCTACTGATCAAATTGATTTTCCTCAACGCCGCTCCGCGAGTGGGAAGGCGGTCGTCGCGTTAAGACGGTCCAATACCCATGAGCGGCGAGAGCTTGACACTGAGGCGCACAATAGGTGATCTCAACAACTACGACTTCCCGGCAAGGATGCACAGGCGTCGCGAAGTAGTCGTCGGTATCTACACCTCGCTTCTCGAAAAGGAATACACCGCCATGGTGGACAAGACAATCGCATGCCTACTCGCGCTCAGTGTAATATGCGCGCCATCGATCGCTCAGACAGAGACCCAATCGGCTGCCAACGGCCCAACCAAAGCCTTTGTTTTACAAGAAGGTACTCCGGTCGAGCTCCGGCTTACTCGCAACGTTTCTTCTGCCGACGCACAAGTCGGAGAAAGCATTGATTTCGAAGTGTTGGAAGAAGTCAAAGTCAACGACGTCTTGGTCATCTCGAAAGGCGGGCTTGCCATCGGAACAGTCACCGAGGCACAACCCAAGCGTCGGATGGCGCGGGGTGGCAAGCTGGACATGAACATTGACTACGTTCGTTTGGTCGATGGGGAAAAAGCGGCCCTGCGAGCTGTGAAAGAAGTGAAAGGCGGAGGTCACACGGGAGCGATGACTGCAGGAATTGTCGCCACCGGACTCCTATTCTGGCCAGCCGCGCCCTTTTTCCTTTTCATGCATGGAAAAGACATTACAGTTCCAAAAGGTGCGGAAATAACCGGCTATGTGAACGGGAACATGCCGATGGATTCTGCGAAATTCCAAACTGTCGCTTCACCTCAGACCGGTGATTCGACCGCTGCCAACACTATGCCAGGCAAAACAGAACTGGAAATCACCTCGCAACCGGTGGGTGCGGAAATTGAGATAGATGGGGATTTCGTTGGAAATACGCCCTCCACCATGAACGCAAGTTCGGGTCAACATCAAATCATGCTCAAGAAGGCCGGCTTCAAACCATGGGAACGCAAGATGACGGTTTCCGGTGGACACGTGAAGATTGATGCGACTCTGGAGGCCGGAGCCAACGAGGGGCCCGTCAATAGCGTAACCCTCTCCCAATCCCCCTCTGGGAGTATCTACCTCACTGCGATTTCGAAAAATTCGTTGCTATTCCGAATGGGTTCGTGAATAATCGCGATTCCGCTTCCCCCAGAAACGGAGAAACAATCTATGTGCGCACGCACGCGTCGCCTGGCTGCATTGCTGGCGGGAGTGTTATTTTGCTGCGGGGTAAGTCGTCCGGCAAACGCTTCCGGTTCCGCAAATTCCGACCCTTTCTACCGTGCCCTTCGCAATGTGGGGTTTTTGGGGGATGTGGCTCCGGTCAGCGACTTCACCCTCAAGCGGGATGCCGGGACCTTCCATTTTCATTCCGGGGTCATGTGCTTTTTGCAGCCGGTGCAAGGGAAGGTGACCGGGGCAATTTTCTCGGGAGAAGGCACCTTCGTGCTGACTCCACCGCTGGCTTCGGAAGTGGCCAGCTTGTCCTTGCTCTCCAAAGAGAAAGAATTTAGCGAGAAATTTAACGAACTGGTTTTGCGCTTTACGGATTCGACCTACGACGATATCCGGAAGGCGAGCCATGGAACGGCGGCGGGATCCTGCCCCGCTAGCGCGCTGGAGAACAGCAAGAACGCTCTGCGGCACAACCCCGGACTCAAATACAACCTGGATGCGCGCATTCTGCAAGATCTGCTGGGGAAAGAGCCGGGCGGCTTATTCGTGGCCATGATCCACGGCAAGCGTTACAGCGACAAAGAGATTTTCATCATTGACCCTCATGGGGTGCAGGACGTGGTATTTTCGGTAGCCCCCGAGGAAGTCGAGTTTGCCACCTACGAGGACTCAAAACAAGGCGCCTGGGCCGCCTTCCACCTGGAAGGCGAGGCCGTCCTCGGAAAGGCGAAAGGGACACAGAACAACGCGGTGGCGCACATTGAAAAACAGCAATTAGATACGACTGTCGAGAAAAGCGGCAATATGAAGGGGCGAGCCACCGCGACGCTGGTGTCGCAAGTGCAGGGATTGCGCGTGATCCCCCTGAACCTGTTTCGGACGCTGCGAGTGGATAGCGTCACAACCGACAAGGGCGAGTCGCTTTCGTTTGTACAGGAGGACAAGAACGACGACTCGAACTTCTGGATCATCCTGTCGAACCCCCTCGGGTTAGGACAGAAGGTGATGCTGACAACCACTTACAGTGGTAAAGAGGCGATTGCCGATGAAGGAGGGGGTAATTATTATCCGGTGGCGCGCACCAACTGGTACCCGGCGAGCCCCTCGGAATCCCTGGGCGAATTTGCCGATTACGACATGACCTTTCGCATTCCGAAAGGGATGCAGATCGCCGCCACCGGAGGGTTGCGGGAAGCGAAAACCGAGGGGGACCAGGAAGTCAGCCATTGGACGAACGAGGCTCCGCAAACCGTGGCCGGGTTCCAGTTTGGCAACATGAAGGTCGAAGAAACGAAGATGAAGTCGCCGGAATTCCTAGTCCAGTCTTACGCCAACCTCCAGCCCCCGGACTGGCTGCATGGTTTGGCTTCACAAGGCACGGTGGGGACGCTGAGTACGTTGGGTATGATGAAAGTTCCGCTGTCCGAAGCGCAAATCGCGATAAGCATTTACACCGATTACTTCGGAGCATTGCCGTTCAAGCATTTGGCCATGACAGAGCAGACCGCGTGCACGTATGGGCAGTCGTGGCCGGAAATGGTGTGGTTGCCGATCTGCTCGTTTCTCGACAGCACGGTGCGGCACGAAATGGGGGTCTTGTTCGGTGACCGAGGGTACTGGAAAATCGTGGCGCCACACGAGGTGGCCCACCAGTGGTGGGGACATACCGTCGGCTTCTCCTCCTATCGCGACCAGTGGATGAGTGAAGGGTTCGCCGATTTCTCGGCGTCACTGTTTATGCAGGCAGTCTATAGCGCCAAGAATCCGAAGGAATTCCTCAACTTCTGGAATGACGAGCGAGACTTACTGCTGGAAAAGAACAAGGAAGGCTTCCGCGCCATTGACGCCGGAGCGTTGACCACGGGGTACCGGCTGGCCAACAGTCGCTCCGGGTTCGACATTCCTCGTCGCCTGATTTATGCCAAAGGGGCCTATGTCATGCATATGCTTCGCATGATGATGTGGGACCGGAAGACCGGGGACGACCACTTTAAGGAAGCGATGCGGGACTTCGTGCGGACCTATTCCGGAAAGGCGGCGACCACCGAAGACTTCAAGGCGATGATGGAAAAACACATGACGAAAGAAATGGACTTGAGAGGAGATCAAAAGCTGAACTGGTTCTTCGACGAATATGTCTACGGCACTGCCTTGCCTGGGTACAAGTTCGATTACTCTATCGCGGCCACTGGCGACGATCCCGTATTCTCGTTTAAAGTGACCCAGAGCGGCGTGGACGATCACTTCGTGATGCTGATACCGATCTATTTTGAACTACCCGACGGCAAAGTGACCTTTTTGGGGCGTGCCAGCATCCACGGGAATACAGCCGTGGAGCAGAAGATTTCCCTCAAGGGAATGAAGGTCATCCCCAAGAAAGCTCTGATCAATTACTATGCCGACGTGCTGGCGGCCAAATAAAGCCAGCGAACCAGGGCGAAGGAACAGACAAGGCGCAATCTCGCGAAATAGCTAACTCGCATCCTCGACGCTCTCGCCTAATCGGCCCTGGCTCAAACCACACGGTGTTTCTAAATCGCAAGGCTGCAGGAAGGAGTGCCCCCAAAGAAACCGGGGAGCACTCTCGTGCTCCACTATGGGTACTACGCGAGTAACTTGGGTCGGAGGTTAGCGTGACTTACTTGGTTGGGCTTTCTTCCATGGTGTTCTTGTCCGTGGAGCCTGCGACCGAGAGCACGTACTTCTTGCCGGAGAAGCGAATTTCAGACAGATTGGCGGTGCCATCCTGGTTGTGGGTGACTACCGCTGAGTCGTAGGGAGCGGGGGTGTCGCGATCGACCATGTGGGCGGTGGTGGTGGCCACCACTTTCTTGCCCTGCAGGAAGCTGACTTCCACATTGGGGCCGGTTCCCTGCCACTGCAGTTGATACGAGCCTGCCGGCAACTTCTGGCCGTTCAGGTTCAAGGACTCACGGGTTTCGAGTGTGGGCTTGGAAGACGCGAATGCGCTGGAGGCGAGCAACAAGGCCAGCCCCATCACCAGACTCTTCACAACATTAGTCTTCACTACATTAGTCTTTACAACGTTGGACAATTTCATGATCTTCTCCTGAAATGCCCGGACCGGGCCGGGTACGGCTGTGGGCGACCCTGGTTGCTGCGGCGGTATTGCATTTTGCCGCAAATCCCCTACAATGCCAACGCGGGGTCAGCGCAACGTCACGAGCACCGCTCGCGCCATTGTTCCCGGGGAGTGGTTCCGCTCTGGGCCGCCAAACCGAGTTCGGACCAATCCCTGAACCCCGCAAATTTCCTGCTTGGGTTGCTTACTACCCCCACTCAACTCACTTACACTGGCAATTACGTTTCGTCTCCGCAGGAAGTTCCAACATTTTTGTAAATCCCTGGTGAATGCGAATCGGGCGAACACTGGTTGGACGCGCGCCACGAGCGGCGGTTAGCAACTTTGGTGGGGGGTTAGAGGGGGGCCGCGGTCTAGCGATAGGCTCGGACAAAGAAATAAACGCTCATGCTGGCGCCGACGAAAATGACGAAGCCGCGGATCCACGTCGCCGGCAATTTCTGGGCATAGTGAGCGCCGAACCATCCGCCGAGGATGGCGCCGACAATCATCACCGCCGCTTGTTTGAAGTAGACCGCGCGCGCCGCCAGGAAGGTGACTACAGCCACGCCGTTGATGGCGCTGCCGAGTACCGACTTGAGCGCGTTCATGGCATGAATGTCGCTCATGCCGATGGCGGAGAGCATGGCCAGGTTCATGATGCCGAGTCCGCCGCCGAAGTATCCGCCATATACCGATACCAGCAACTCAAAGATGGAAGCGCCGGTAATGGCGGCCGAGGTCGCGGTGTTTCCAAGATCGGCGCGGAACAGCGCGGTCAGGCGATGGCCGAAAGCGAACATCAGGGTCGCGCCCAGCATGAGCCAGGGCAGCACCTGCAGAAAGGTGTGGGCCGGAGTTCGCAGCAGCAGCAAGGCCCCGAACAAGCCTCCCACCAGGCTGGCGATGAGCAGAGGCGCCAGGACGCGGCGGGGGACATCAAGATGGTTGCGATAAGCGCCGCCGCTGGCGGTCACGCCGCACCACAAGGCGACGGTCTGGGTGGCATTGGCCGCAATGGGCGGAACGCCTGTGAACAGCAGCGCGGGAAAGGCAATGAAGCCGCCGCCTCCGGCGACGGAATTCAGGGCGCCGCCGAGCACTCCGGCGAAGAACAGAAAGATGGCTGTGCGGAAGTCCAAATATCAGATTTACCACACCCGGAGGCGGCGTGTGACCTAAGTCACATCCAGGCTGTGAGATGCCCTTTAGGATTTGAGTGTGGGAGAGAACGAGATGGCAACCCAGATTCATCCAGAAATCATGCCGCCGCTACCGGCGGTCCGACTGCAAGCGCAACCGGTCGGGCTTCAACCGACGCCTGTGAAGACGAAGAAAAAGTTGATTCGACGCAGCGAACACGAATACTCGCAGGTGCTGAGGCGCAGCTTTCAGGTCGCATTTCTCTTGCTGAACGCGTGGGTGGGGACGCTGTTCTATACCTGGATGCGGCAGTTCGAGCCCGGCGGCCAAGCCACCGCGGTTGCGCGTCCGGCGGGCGTGGAAGGCTGGCTGCCCATCGCGGGGCTGATGAACCTGCGCTACTTTGCACTGACCCATACCGTGCCCACGATCCACCCAGCGGCAATGTTTTTGCTGGTCACGTTTCTGGCGATGGCGTTCCTGCTGCGCAAGGCGTTCTGCAGCTGGCTGTGCCCGGTGGGGACGATCTCCGAGTATCTGTGGCAGTTGGGACGCAAGTTGTTCAAACACAACTTCCGCTTGCCGCGCTGGTTGGATATTGGGCTGCGGGGCTTGAAGTATTTTCTGCTCGGCTTCTTTGCCTGGGCGGTTTCGACGATGGCCGCGCCGGAAATCTTATCGTTCCTGCGCAGTCCTTATGGCCTGATTGCCGACGTCAAGATGCTGAACTTCTTTCGCCACATTGGCGAGACCGGGCTGATTGTGCTGGGCGTGTTGATAGTGGCTTCGGTGCTAGTGCAAAATTTCTGGTGCCGATACTTGTGCCCTTACGGCGCGCTGCTGGGGCTGGCCGCGCTGTTCAGCCCGCTGCGCATTCGGCGCAATGAGAGTGCGTGCATTGATTGCGCCAAGTGCGCCAAGGCGTGCCCATCGTCGCTTCCCGTGGACCAGCTGGTAACGATTAAATCGGCCGAATGTACGGGATGCCTGGAATGTGTAGCGGTGTGTCCGGCGCAAGGGGCGTTGCAGATGTCGTTGCTCAAGGTCATGCCCACAGCCCAGCCCCGGACCATGCCAGCGTGGGCGATGGCTGCGGGAATCGCTGTACTGTTTACCGGGATTGTGGGCTTTGCCAAGACGGCGGGCTACTGGAATTCCACAGTGCCGGATGCCACCTACCGGCAGCTGGTTCCCCATGCCGACGAGGCGCGCCACCCCATGCCGGGCCAACAATAACGGAAGGTCGTGAAAGCGAGGGGGCACCTTCTTTTCAAGCCGCGCCCCGGACCGAGCCTTGGCTTGGTTTCGCGTGCTAAAATTAAGACTGTTCTTCTCCTAACGATGCTCCCTGACATCGAAAAACTGTTCGAAGTACAAGTCGCGGACCGCGAAATACGCAAGCTGCGTGATGAAATCGCAGCGCTTCCGAAACGTGTAGCGGAAATTGAAGCCAAGTTGGCGGGCCACAAGGCGAGCCTGGAGAAGGCCCGCGCGGCCATGAAGGGGGACGAGGTTTCGCGCAAGAAATTCGAAACCAACATCCTCGACCAGCAGGGAAAAATCAGCAAGTACCGCGACCAGTCTCTGGCGGTCAAGACCAATGAGCAGTATCGCGCCTTGATGCAGGAGATCCAGTTTGCCGAGCAGGAGATCCGCATCAACGAAGACCGCATTCTGGAGCTGATGGTCAACGTGGAGGCGCGCGAGAAAGATGTAAAAATCGCGGAAGCCGAGTTGAAAGTGGAAACCGCGGCGGTGGAAAAAGAAAAAGCCGAGGCCCGGGAGCGCACTGCTCTCGATGAGAAGCAATTGGCCGACTGGGTGGAGAAGCGCAACGCCTCGCGCAGTGGGGTTGAGGCCAATCTGTTGGCCCACTATGAACGGGTGCTCAAGTTTCGAGGCAGCGGACTGGCCGAAGTTCGGGACCAGAAATGCATGGGATGTCGCGTCCTGCTACGACCCCAGACTTACAATGAAATCAAATCGCAAACGCAAGTGATGACCTGCGAGTCTTGCCAGAGGATTCTGTACTTCGATCCGGCATCCGAGACGGCAGCGGATCGCCCGAACGAAATGGGAGCGCACAAGAAGCGTGCGCGGCCAAAATCAGACGCGGCGCAAGCCTGGTTCTTCCGTCCGGATTTCGGCGAGGATGAAGTGCTGATGGTGTACATCCATAGCGGCGACACTTCCAGCCGACGGGTTTACGAGATGAACACCGGACGCCAGATCGGCGACGTGCTGATCCGCGAAGGCAACTACCGTCAGGCCTTCCCCGAAGACATGACCGATTCCGCCATCCGACTGAATGGGCATTGGACCGAGGCGCAAATGGAAGAGTGGGGACTGGAAGTGCCTACGTCCGCGCTCGACCTGCTGCAGGCCGATTTGCGAGCGGCGCATCGAGATGCAGCGCGCCCAGGCAAATCAGCACACTCCGCTCAGACCGATACCACGACGTCACGGCAGAGATAGAAATTCACTCCTCCGGCAAGACCTGCAACTCCTCCGGCAACAAGCGCCTGCTGCCATTTTCCAGAAGCAACCGATAGGATTTCGTCTCTTTGGCCACACCGGGGGCGGCCACACCCGCGACAACGCTGGTGATGATATAGTGCCCGGTCCAGCAGGGATCGCTGAGGTCGCTGGCGGAGGGGTCGGCAGGGTGGTCGGGGTGGGAGTGGTAAAACCCACAAATCTGCAAGCCGCGGGCGCGGGACTCGCGCTGGATGCGGGCCAGATCTTCGTCGGCAATTTTGTAGCCCGTACTAGGCTTCGCAGCCGCATTCTCGCAGGAAACGATTTCGCGGACACGAATGGATCCCGGCTCGCCCGGTTCGCCCAGCAGCGCTCCACAACACTCGTTGGGATAGGCTTGCGAGGCGTGGGCGCGAAGTTGCTCGAAGTGGGCGCGGGCGATCTGGATCATCGCAGGCTCGTCATAATTTGCAAGCTCATCATCATTGCAGGCTCATCCCGGTGACGCAAATTTCCCCAATGCTTCCCAAAACGGCCTCTCGGCATCTAAAGTTGCAGCGGTAAGGGATTAATATCAACCATGGCAATAAATCTCAAGTCACGGACCTATGAAGAGGCGTTGAGCTGGCTGCGCGATCATGGGTTTGATGTGATCGAAGCTCCGGCCACGCCCGGCCGCGTGTTTTTGAAGAAATACAACTGCTCTGCCGCCATTCAGAAGGACGGCGAGGGGGTGAAGATCTTCGCGTATCCGGGATACCTGATCGGCGGCGAGATTTCCCGCCAGATCAACAAGGGATATCAACAGTTTCTGAAGACCGCCAAAACAGAAGTGCCGGCTAGCGCCGAACACTTGAAGGCGCTGCATCAGTTTTCTGAAGAATTGAAAGAGGCTCTGGACCTGCCCAGCCTGTATAACGAATCGCTGGGAACGGTGAGCGAGTCGTACCATTACGACCGGATTGTGGGCCGCGATACGCCGCAGCCAGCGCGGGCCAAGCGGCCATGGCAGGTAGCCAAGCCGGCGCAGAAGCGTCCTGCTTAGGACTTCCCTCCCCCAACTACCCCAACTTGTGCGACACTGTGCGCTTCGGAGGAACGATGACGACGCGCGCTATTTTCTTGTTTCTATTGGCGGCAACCACCAGCCTGTGGGCAACCTCACCAGCTCCGGCCAGCGAGGAAATCAGCGCTGTGCTGCATCAGCAACAAGACGCCTGGAACCGTAAGGATCTGGAGGGATTCATGGGGGGCTATTGGAATTCGTCTGAGCTCACGTTTTATTCCGGTGGAAATATTGCGCACGGTTGGCAAGCCGCGCTGGACCGCTACCGCAAGCACTATCAAGGCGAAGGCAAGGAAATGGGAAGGCTTGAGTTTTCAGACCTGCAAGTCGAGATGCTGGCCCCGGGAGTGGCTTTCGTGCGTGGCGCCTTTCGTCTGACCATGAGCGACGGCAAGACACCGCACGGGCTGTTTACCCTGGTATTCCGCAAATTCCCCGAGGGCTGGAAGGTCATCCACGACCATTCCTCAGCCGGCGAGTGAAATGGTACGAGTGACGCAGCGCACTGCGCCAAAGCGGGACCTGAGTCATCATAAGGAAGAGTTCCAAGGCGAAGACTGGGAGAGTGAGCATGGCGATTCGTGGCGATAAATTGACGGTAAAGGCGCAGGAGGCAATCCAGCGCGCCAATGATGTGGCATCGGAGCACGGCAATCCGGAATGGCTGCCGCTGCATTTGCTGGCCGCGCTGATTGAAGATCGCGAAGGCATTGTGCCGCCGGTGCTGGAGAAAGTGGGGGCAGCGCCGCAAGGGTTGTTGAGCGAAGCCTACCAACAAATTGAGCGGCTGCCGAAAGTTTCGGGCGGGGCGGCGCAGGCCTCAATGTCGCAGGCCATGAACCAGTTGCTGGAAAGCGCGTTTCAGCAGGCGGCCAACTTCAAAGACGAGTACGTTTCCACGGAGCACCTGCTCTTGGCGATGACCAGCCTGAAGCGGGATGCGGCGCAGGCGTTGCTGGCGCAGCAGGGGGCCACGCAGGATGCCGTTCTGAAGGCTTTGACTGCGGTGCGCGGCTCGCAGCGCATCACCGACCCCAATCCGGAAGCCAAGTATCAGGCTTTGGAACGCTATGCTCGCGACCTGACCGAACAAGCGCGGCGTGGCAAACTCGATCCGGTGATTGGGCGCGACGAAGAGATTCGCCGCGTCGTGCAAGTGCTGTCTCGGCGCACCAAGAACAACCCGGTGCTGCTTGGCGAGCCCGGCGTGGGCAAGACCGCGATTGTGGAGGGGCTGGCGCAACGCATCATCTCAGGCGACGTGCCGGAAGCGCTAAAAAACAAGCGGGTCATTTCGTTGGACCTGGGCTCAATGCTGGCGGGGGCGAAGTATCGCGGCGAGTTCGAAGACCGGCTCAAGGCGGTAATCAAGGAAATTCAGGATTCGCAGGGCGAGATCATCCTGTTCATTGACGAACTGCATACGCTGGTTGGCGCAGGCGCGGCTGAGGGCGCCATCGACGCCTCCAACATGTTGAAGCCGGCGCTGGCCCGCGGCGAGTTGCGGGCCATTGGCGCGACCACGCTGAACGAGTACCGCAAGTACATTGAAAAAGATGCCGCGCTGGAACGCCGCTTTCAGATCGTTTTCGTGGGCGAGCCTAACGTGGAGGACACCATCGCGATTTTGCGCGGACTGAAAGAGCGCTATGAAGTGCATCATGGCGTGCGCATCAAAGACTCCGCGATTGTGGCGGCGGCCACGCTATCTCACCGCTACATCTCCGACCGTTTTTTGCCCGACAAGGCGATTGACCTGATTGATGAGGCGGCCTCCTCGCTGCGCATCCAGATCGATTCCATGCCCACCGATATTGACCAGCTGGAACGGCGCGCGACCCAGCTTGAAATCGAAAAGCAGGCGTTGAAGAAAGAAGAGGACGCCAATTCCAAAGAGCGGCTGGGAGTGCTGGAAAAAGAGCTGGCGGGAATCCGCGAGAAGTCGAACGCGCTGAAGGCGAACTGGAAGAAGGAAAAGGATCTGATCGCCAGGTCTCGCGCGCTGAAAGAGAAGCTGGAGCAGCTCAAGATCGAAGAGCAAGCGGAGGAGCGCAAGGGCAACCTGGAACGGGTGGCGCAGATTCGCTACGGACTGATCCGACAGACGGAAGAGGAGTTGCAGAAGCTCACGTCACAAATCGATGGTTCCGCCGCAGAAGGCTCCCGCACGACCCGCATGTTGAAAGAAGAAGTGGATGAAGAAGATGTGGCCAGCATCGTTTCCAAGTGGACGGGCATTCCGGTGTCGAAGATGCTGGAGGGCGAAGTCCAGAAGCTGGTGAAGATGGAAGATCGCCTGCGCCAGCGAGTGGTGGGGCAGGACGGCGCACTGGAACGGGTGGCGAATGCGATCCGGCGGTCGCGAGCGGGGCTGAGCGATCCCAAGCGTCCGATTGGGTCGTTTATTTTTCTTGGGCCGACCGGGGTTGGAAAGACGGAACTGGCCCGCGCACTGGCTGAATTTCTGTTCGACGACGAGCACGCGATGGTACGGGTGGACATGTCGGAGTACATGGAAAAGCATGCAGTCTCGCGGCTGATTGGCGCGCCTCCGGGGTATGTAGGTTATGAAGAAGGCGGCCAGCTTACAGAGCAGGTTCGGCGGCATCCGTATGCGGTGGTGCTGCTGGATGAAATCGAAAAAGCGCATCCGGATGTGTTCAACGTGCTGTTGCAAGTGATGGACGACGGCCGCCTGACCGATGGCAAAGGCCGCACCGTGGACTTCCGCAACACGGTCATCATCATGACGTCGAATTTGGGATCGGCGTATCTGGTCGCGGAAAACATTGCGACGGCGGAGGATTTCGAGCGAGCCAGCAAAAAAGTGATGAATGCGCTGCACGGGCACTTCAAGCCGGAATTCCTCAATCGAGTGGATGACGTGATTATCTTCAGTCCGCTGGGGAAGGAACAACTGGTACACATTATCGAGCTGCGGCTTACGGACCTAAGGCGGCTGCTGGCGGAACGCAAAATTACTCTGGAGCTGACCAGTGGGGCGAAAGACCTGTTGTTTGCGGAGGGTTTCGATCCGAACTTCGGTGCACGTCCGCTGAAGCGGGCCATCCAGAAACTGATTCAGGATCCGCTGGCGATGAAAATTCTGGATGGCGAAGTGCTGCACGGGGATCGGTTAACGGTGGATGCGGACAAGAATACGGGGAAGATGAAATTTGCGGTGGGCACGCGCAACGGAGAGAAGACGCCGGCTGGCAAAAGGAAGTGATTGCCGGAAACGTTTTCTCTCTCTCGCGGAACTCTCTTACGCGGTAATGCCTGGCCCCGTCGGCTCCGAGCCTTTGAATCCGTAGTACATGATGAACAAGTAGCAGACCGCGGGGATGATGAAGGCGTGGTGAATGCCGATACGGTCGGCCAGCGCGCCCGTCAGCACCGGCAGAATCGCGCCACCCACGATTGCCATGATCATCAGGCTGGAGCCTTTGCTGGTCATCGGACCCAACTTCGCGATGCCGGAGGTGAAGATACTGGGGAACATGATGGAGTTGAAGAAGCCCACCAGAATGATGCTCCACATGGCGAGATGGCCGAAGGTCAGCATCGAGATGCACACGAGCAGGCAAGCGCCAATCGCAGCCGTTCCCAGCACGATGCCGGTCTTGAGCTTCTGTAAAACCACGGAGCCGATGAAACGACCAATCATGGCGCCGAGCCAGTAGAGCGAGACAAATCCGGCTGCGACTTTCTCCGTGATGTTGCCGATTTCGGGCTGGCTGAAGTAGTTCACCAGAAAGCTGCCGATGGAGACTTCCGCGCCGACATAAACAAAAATTCCAATCGCGCCCAGGATCAAGTGGCGGTACTTCCAGATGCTCTGGTCCACATCGCCGGAGTGGTGCTCAGCGGAGGTAATGGTGGGCAGCTTAAACGAGGCGATCACTGCCGCCAGCGCCAGAGCGATTAGACCCAGTCCGAGGTAAGGCAGCTTGACCGAGGAGGCTTGCTGCACGCGAAATGCCTGGAGCGCGTCCGGGGCCATGGCCCGAATTTCGCTCATCACGGGCACCGTCCCCAGAATGATCAGGCCGCCCAGATAGGGGGCGATGGTGGTCCCCAGGGAGTTGAACGCCTGAGTCAGGTTCAAGCGGCTGGAGGCGGTTTCGGGCGGGCCCAGCACGGAAACGTAGGGGTTGGCGGCCACCTGCAGGATGGTCATGCCGCCGGCGAGCACAATGAGCGCGCCCAGAAACAGCGGGTACGAGGCTACGGTCGCCGCGGGGATGAACAGCAACGCGCCTATTCCCAGAGTGATCAGGCCCGCCACCAGAGCGCGCTTGTATCCCAGCCACTCCGTCAGCTTGCCCGCCGGGATGGAGAACACAAAGTACGAGGAGAAGAAGGCAAACTGGATCAGCATGATCTGGGTATAGTTCAGATCGAAGATTGGCTTCAGGTGGGGCACTAGAATGTCGTTGAGGGCGGTGAGAAATCCCCACATGAAGAACAGCGTGGTGAGGACGGTCAGCGCGGGACGGTAATTATCGTTGGTCGCTGCCGATCGGACCGGTGCGTTCGTGCTGGGGATGGCCATAGTTTTCAAGTTCTCTTGTGCCGCGAGAGTACAGCAATACTACTCGAAAAATCCGTCAGGAGAGAGCAAACTTACGGTCCGGGCCGAAGCCTGCGGCTTGCATGTCGCTTCCATATCTTGAGCGAGCCGCAGAAGACGCGCAACCCTCTCGACCTGCCAGGAATGAGCTTCAGAAGCGCTCAACCACTGGTTCCTGAAACAGATACCACACGACCGCCACGCGGACGATGACTCCCAGTCCACTGCGCAGAAGCGAAAGCGGCTGAATGGAGATGGCGGCGGCGGAAACCGAAGGCACCAGCATCACCACTCCGACCAAGGCGGTTGCAATCGCACCCCAACGCGCCCAACGATTCATGCGCCATAGGCCCCACGCCAGCAGCGCGCTCACAAGCGCCACGAGCAGGAACATGTAAGGCCCTGCGAGTTCCAGGCCAAACAGCAACGGAGCGCCCGAGGTCATGGAAACAGTCCCCGGAGCGGCGAGCATGAGCACGCCGAGGGCGGCTAGATATGCGGACACCAGACCGAACATCGCCGCAATGGCCGTCACGCCACTGGGGCGGGTTCCCTCCAGGTCTCCAGGCGGTTGGCTCAAGTTGAGTAGGGGGATTGCCGGCCAGCCTTTCTTCCGTCTCCGCGCGCACATTCTATATCACGATCGCAGTGTTCCCGAACCACGGCGGTCGGGCTCGCCGCTTGTCCCCCGGTTGTACCATGTGGAAGTGCATGAACTGAGCCAGGGACTTCTGAAGCACATTCGCAGGCAGGCCCTGCTGGCAGCGGGGGACCGGGTGGCGGTCGCCGTTTCCGGGGGCGCCGACTCGGTGGCCCTGTTGCGATTGTTCACCGAACTGCGGGGAGAACTCGGAATTACGATCTCGGTGGTGCATTTCAATCACAAGCTGCGCGAACCGGAGTCCGACGAAGATGAAGCATTCGTCGCCGCTCTGGCGCAGGGGCTAGGACTGGAACTGGATCGCGACCAAGCCGAGGTGGGCGAGTACGCGAAGGCTCACTCCCTGAGCCTGGAGGCCGCCGGACGCCGATTGCGTTACGGCTTTTTTGCGCGTCTCGGCTCGGCTCGCAAGCTGAAAGTTGCCACCGCCCACACCCTGGACGATCAGGCCGAGACGGTGATGATCAAAATTGTTCGCGGCGCCGGACTGCGCGGCTTGGCGGCAATTCATCCGCAGGTGGCAATGGGACAGGAACCGGTAGTCGCAACCATCCTTCGTCCGCTGCTTGAGACCCGCCGCCGGGAGATTGAAGCGTACTTGAAAGACATTGGCCAAGCATGGCGGGAAGACAGCAGCAATCGCGACACCAAGTTCCTGCGCAACCGAGTGCGCCACGTGTTGATGCCACTGCTGCGCGCAGAATTTAATCCGGAAGTGGACGAGCGACTGGCGGAACTGGCAGAGATCGCGCGGGCCGAAGACGGCCACTGGAAGCAGGAGCATTCGGCACTGGCCGAACTGGCGGTCGCGAGGGCTGACGCGACGGTGGAAATTGGACTGAAGTCGCTGCGCGCACTGCCATTGGCTGCGCAACGCCGCTTGGTCATGGGCACTCTGAAGGCTCAGGGCTGCCCCGCTCCCTCGTTCCGCCAAATCGAAGAAGTGTTGAATCTGGCCCGACCGGAGTCGAAGCGAGGTCGCGGGACCGTGGAACTGCCCGGCGGAATCACGGTGCGGCACCGACGCGGCCAACTGTATTTTGGCCGCGAACGAGGTGAGCATGTGGAAGAGTACGAATATCCGCTCCCGGTTCCCGGAGTTGTCGAAATCGCCGAAATTGGTTCGCGGTTCGAGGTGGTTTTTGTGCCATTGGAGGACGCGGTTGGGGGGACTCTGCTGGCTCGTAATGTGATGGAAACAAAGGCGGTACTGCGAAATTGGCGGCCGGGGGATCGCCTGGGCGGACGGAAGGTGAAGGACTTGCTGAGCCAGCGTCAGATTTCCGGCCTGGAGAAAAAGCTGTGGCCGGTAGTGGAGGTCGAGGGCAAAGGCATCGTGTGGGCGCGTGGGTTTGCCGTGCCCCGCGATTACCAGCCGGAGGAGGGTGCGAAAGAGGGAGTGCTGATTCGCGGGGTCGTGGCGCGCGAGGGCAGGCCGCAGGAGTGAGTTTCCCCATCGTTTTGAACCAGGCGGTAGTTTGGCAAATAATTTTTCTTTACAAGAGGAAAATGCGTGTACACTAGCATTCTTCCCCTGGGGTTCGCCCCCATCTCGATCTGCATATCCTGCAGAATGGAGTCCTTTATGACAAGTCGTGGAACCTTTTCCACTGAGTTAGGGTTGCGCCTGGCCCCCGCCCTGGGGTTGCTGGCCGTCGCTCTGGGCCTCATCACCATGCAAGCCTGCGGCGGAAGTTCCAAGAATCCAGTTCCGACGATTACGAGTTTGTCCCCCAGTTCGGCTATGGCGGGCGCGGCACCGACAACCCTGACCGTCAATGGTTCCGGCTTCATCACTACTTCGTCTGTCACCTTCAACAGCGTGGCGCATACTGCGACGGTAGTGAGCGCATCGCAATTGACGATTCCGCTTTCCGCTGCGGACCTGGCGACTGCGGGCAGCTTCGTGGTGACCGTAACCAATGCGGCGCCGGGCGGCGGCAGCGCATCCACCACCGGCGCAACGAATTTCTCCGTAAGCAATCCTGCGCCTACGATCACTTCCATTTCTCCAACGTCGGTTCCTGTGGGAGCCGCAGCCCAGACCTTGACCGTCAATGGCGCCGGCTTCGTGGCCACCTCGGTGGTCAATGTGAATTCCGCACCTTTGGTGACCAGTTTCGTGAGCTCCACGCAATTGACCGCAGCGATTACGGCGGCCTCATTTACGACGGTCGGCAATCTAGCGGTGAATGTGACCAATGCCGCCCCGGGTGGCGGATCCTCTTCATCCTTGACCCTAGCAGTTACCGCACCCCTGGTCAGCGGCACCGCTTACAAGGGGCCGGTGATGGCAGCCACCGTCAACGTCTTCGCAGTCAAGACAGACGCCAGCAACGGTTCCAAGCTGGGCACTGGAGTAACCGATGCCAGCGGCAACTTCAGCGTGAACCTCAGTTCGGCGCCCACCAGCCCGATCCGAATCACGGTGAGCGGCGGCACCTACTCGAGTGAGCAAGACGGCTCCACCATCACCGGCACCAGCAGCGTTTCCGCGTTGATTGACAATGCCGCGGTAGGCGCAATGGGAGTCTCTGTGACCCCGGCATCCGAATTCGTCAATGCGTTGACGGTTGGGAAGGTGAAAGGTACGGCTCCTGCATCTCACCCGACGGGGAAGAGAGTTTCCGCATCCACTCCTTCTGTGACGGCAGCGCACGCGGCGGCGAACGCCGAACTGGTCGCGTTCTACGGCATGACGGCGGGCCTTTCCTTGGAAGCGCTGGCCCCGAAGTTCACCAAAGCTGACATCACGGCGAATCCGGACAACTTCAAACTGGGCCTCGTCATCGGCGCCCTTGCGGAAGAAGGCAAGCTGATCTCCCCCACATCGCCGGATGACCTGATCGCGGCCCTGTCGGCCGATCTTGTCGATGGACTTTTCGACGGCAAGGCTTCCGGAACCGCTGTGAAATTGGGTACGGGAAACCTGCCCTCGACTGCGGGGACTTCGGACTTTCTGAATGACCTCGCCAGTTATGTAAATACGGGCACGGCGGTGACCGGCGCCGGGATTCTGCCGTCGGATGTCAGCGGGGAAACGGGGACAATTTCGACTGGCGTTTCAACTAGCCCTCTGACTCCTCCGTCGGTGGGATTGACGGCAGGCAGTTCCGGCGCCATCGGCTCCGCTTCCTTCAACGGCTTCCAGTACTTATTTGTCGCGGGCCGGCAGAAGGGTGTAATCGTGGTGGACATCACTGACCCCTCGAACCCCACACCCACGGTGAAGTCATGGCCGAGCCTGGCTTCAATGAACTTTAGCGGCAACAGCATTGGTGGTGTAGTGCCGCTGCCGTCCACTAGCTCAGGACATCCGCAGGTGTTGGCGTATGCATACAACAGCAAACACTTCGCGTTGCTGAATGCTGAGACCCTTGCCACAGGAACGCCGGGGACCGACAATCCGGTGGACTTGGAAGGGGACCTACCCATTGTGGCCACCAGTCCGATCAGTTTCAGCGGCGGTAGCGCCTATATCGCAGGGGCCATCCCCGCTCCTGGAGTGGGCATCTATTTGGCGACCGCGGATGGTTACTACCTGTTCAACACCACCACGGACACCTTGGGCACATTGTTCCCGGTGGATATCTCCCAGCTTCTTACTGAAAACCTGGGCGGCGATGTGGGCAACGGGCAATTGCTGGCGGGCAACTACTTCGGAGTCCAGTTGGTCGATCTCAACAAGGGGGCATCGTACTACATGGATTCCGGTACTTTGTTCTCGAACTTCGGCCTCCCGGAGGTCGATGGCAACTCGGTAGACGGCAGTCTGCGGGTAGGCATCCTGACCCCTGAGGACCGGTCCATTGTGGCCTTTGTGAACCTGGCATCGCTCACCGAGACCACTTCCACCACCACTGGTGTCTTGAATAGTTTCAGCGTAGGCGCGGGAGGCGCTGTCCCGCTGACTCTTCAAACTACCAGCTCTATTCAAATCTCCGGGTCTGCAGTGGACGGAACCACTCATCTGGCCTTATTCATGGCCGGGTTTTCCAACGACATCGCGGTGGGCCAGTTGCAAGACCCGACCACGGTACCTTGGGTGGGGCTGAGCGACTGGCGCTACTATACCTTGTCGAACTCACCCGCTCTGGCGTTCTATCAGTACGCCACTGATCCACACGCGGTGGGGGTGGTGTTCAACCAAGGCGCAGGCAAGGCCTATGGCTATCTGCTCGACGGCGCCGATTTCCCGGTGGGCGTAGTGCAGATCGACATGGCCGGATTCGTTGCATTGACGGCTGCGGGAAGCAGCGGCGATGCAGCCCATCAACCTGCGGGCGATCCCGTCACGGCCGGGGCGTTGTCGGAAATTGCGGTGCCGTAAATAAAGCAGTCTGGACGATTCACTTGGGGCAGAACCAGCCGGTTCTGCCCCTGTTTTATCAGCCGCCCGTGAGGCGGAGGTTGACCTGCCCATCCATCTTGCCCGAGACCGCCGATTGGCCATTTCTTTTCTACGGGGAAAGACTACAATTGGGATTATTAAAGCCGCGTAAAAGAAATCGAATTCTGGGGCGTGGCATCTAATAAGAAGAGCATTTCGTAAGGTGGGAGTTCTGAGTGAATTCGACAGTTAAAACCATTCTCTTCTGGGCAGTCATCGCAGTGGCGGGAGTTCTGCTTTGGCAGGCGGTCAAGACCGGAACCGGCAGCCAAAAAGACAAAGAAATTAATTTTTCGCAATTCATGTCCGAAGTGGACCAGGGCATGGTCAAGGAAGTCACCATCAACGGCCAGGAAGGCCGCGGAAAGTATCAGAGCGACAATTCCAACTTCCACACCACGGTGCCGGTGAACTTTCCCGACATGACCAAGACGCTGCTAGCCAAGGGCATCAATGTCACCTACCGCGATGTGAATGGGGGCAGTTGGACGTGGCTGATCAATTTCGCCCCGCTGGTGTTGCTGGCAGCGCTGTGGTTTTTCATGATCCGGCAGATGCAAACTGGCGGCAACAAAGCACTTTCCTTTGGCAAGAGCCGGGCCCGCCTGCTCTCCATGCAGCAGAAGAAGATCACGTTTAAAGACGTGGCGGGCGTGGATGAAGCGAAAGAGGAGTTGAAGGAAATCATCGAGTTTCTGCGCGAAGCCCAGAAGTTCCAGAAGCTGGGCGGACGCATTCCCAAGGGCGTGTTGCTGGTGGGGCCTCCGGGAACCGGCAAGACGCTGTTGGCGCGGGCAGTGGCGGGCGAAGCCAACGTGCCGTTCTTCTCGATTTCCGGCTCGGATTTTGTGGAGATGTTCGTAGGAGTTGGCGCCAGCCGGGTGCGCGACCTGTTTGAGCAGGGCAAGAAGAATGCGCCATGCATTATTTTCATTGACGAAATTGATGCGGTGGGGCGTCACCGGGGCGCTGGCTTGGGCGGCGGTCACGACGAACGCGAGCAGACCCTGAACCAGTTGCTGGTGGAAATGGACGGCTTCGAATCGAATGACGGCGTGATCCTGATGGCGGCCACCAACCGACCGGACGTGCTGGATCCGGCGCTGTTGCGGCCGGGGCGCTTTGATCGACGGGTGGTGGTGGGCTTGCCGGATGTGCGGGGGCGCGAAGAGATCCTCAGCGTCCACACCCGCAAGATTCCCATGGCGGATGACGTCGTTCTGTCTGTGCTGGCACGCGGCACACCGGGATTCTCTGGCGCTGACTTGGCCAACATGGTGAACGAAGCCGCTTTGGCGGCGGCGCGGCAGAACCGCAAAGCCGTCTTCCAATCTGACTTCGAAGTCGCCAAAGACAAGGTTCTGATGGGCGTGGAACGCAAGTCGATGATCCTTACCGACGATCAAAAAAAGGTCACGGCCTACCACGAAGCCGGACACGCATTGGTCGCGGCCAAGCTGCCCAATGCAGACCCGGTGCACAAGGTTACGATCATCCCGCGCGGTATGGCCCTGGGCTTGACCATGCAACTTCCCGTGGATGACCGCTACAACGTCACTAAGGAATATCTCGAAACCAACATCGCCATCTTCATGGGCGGTCGGATTGCGGAAGAGATATTTCTGAACCAAATGAGCACAGGCGCCGGCAACGACATTGAGAGGGCGACAGAGTTGGCTCGCAAGATGGTCTGCGAATGGGGCATGAGCTCGCTGGGGCCGCTGACTTTCGGCAAGAAAGAAGAACAGATTTTTCTGGGCCGGGAGATTTCGCAACATCGCGACTACAGTGAAGACACGGCGATCAAGATTGATCAGGAAGTACGGCGGATAGTGGACGACGGCTACAATCGGGCGCAGAGAGTCTTGTCTGAAAACCGGGAGTTGCTGGGCAAAATCGCCCAGGCTTTGATTGAACGCGAGGTGCTGGACGCCAACGAAATCGCGCTCTTGGTGGATGGCAAGGACCTGCCGCCGATGAAGGCGAAACCCACCAAGCCAGACGACGGAGTGCAGCAGATTTTGCGGCCCGAGCCGGGACGTCAGCCGGGCATCGCGCCTGGACCAGCGCCAGCGTAAAGTCGAAATCTACTCGTGAACTTTTGGGCGGCCATGCGGCCGCCTTCATTTTTGGTGGCTATCGCGAGCAGGTGGGGTTTTCCGGCGCGGTTGCGCTGCTCAAGCTGGGGGATGCGCTGCCGCTCGATGAACTAACTCTTGATGAGCGGGATACCTGGCGAGCCTAGTTCCATGCGGTGAAGTTTGGTCACCAGGTGGTCTTTCACTGCCTGATCGGAGGTACGCTTCAGGCGCTTCTGCAGCTTGGCAACTTTTTCTGCGCGAGTGCGGCGGCGGCGAATCTCCGGCCGGCGGCTGGGTGAGGACATAGTTAAGCTCCTAATGAAAATTTCGTGATGAAACGGCAGGCAACGACTGCACCAGGCAAGCATTTTGCCGAAGCCTAATTCTAACAGACCTGAGCCGTTGAGATCATTTCAGGGCGGGAGCTTCGGCGACTCCGACGTAAGAGTCTGCACCGCCGTAGTAGAAAAGGTACCGGCTGCCTTGCCGCGCCATGCCTTCGACGAAAACGACGTTGGGTACCTGGCCAACCTTTTCCCAATCTTTTTCTGGCATGAAGATTGGCTGGTCGCTCCGCCACAGGAGCTTGCGGGGATCGTGGCGATCAAAGACCGCAACGCTAGTGCGATAGATGAGTTGGTCGTCCGCGCCGTTGTAGATCAGCACGATGCCGTCGCGCGTAACGATGGGCGCAGGTCCCGGTTCGACCACGCGCGAATCGAACTCTCCGGGACGCCGCGGCAGCACAGGCAGAGCGCTGGCTTCGGTCCAGTGAATCAAGTCGGGAGAAGTCGCGATTCCCGTCTGGTCCGTCTTGTCGGCAGAAGTGCCCAGGAAATACATCCAGTACTCGCCCTGGATTTTCTGCGGAACGATCGCTCCCGACTTGGTCCAGGCGACGTTCCAGTTGCCCTTGTAGGCGGGCAGGATCACGCCCTTCCGCTCCCAGTGGATGAGATCGCGCGAGGTGGCCAGGCAGAGTTGCGCGTCTTTCTTGTTGTAACCGGTGTAGGTCAGGTAGTAGGTGCCTTTGATCTTCACCAGGCGCGGGTCTTCAACGCCTCCATCTTTTTCATACTCGGCTTCGGGAGAGAGCACGGGTTCGGGCCGGCGCGTGAAGTGGATGCCGTCCGCGCTTTCCGCATATCCCAGACGCGAAGTGCCCTGCTTATCTTGAGCGCGATAGAGCATGACGAACTTGCCATGATGACGAATAACCGCGGGGTTGAAGGTGCCGGCGGATTCCCAACCGTCACCGCTCGGGGAGACGATAGCGGTGTCCGAGGCGCGCTGCCAGACGCCGAATGGAAGGTGGGGAGCGGAGGCTGCTTGCGGCGGAGCGGCGATGGCCGGGAGGCAGCAGAGTGCGAAGACCGCGAGCAGGACGGATCGCACTATCACGGATCGAACTATCACGGGTCGCACAATCAGTGAAGGGGATCTTCTTATTTCTTGCATGACTTTAGATACGCTGCTGCACTCTCTCCGTCAAGTGCCGGGGCCGCGGCGGGTTCACTTGGATAGTTGCGTGGCTGGTTGCGTAGCCGGTTGTGGGCCTTGGCTGCGGCGCTCGATCCGGTCCAGCAGTGTTTGCCACATGTCGATTTCGAGCTCGAATTGATGCTTCAGCGGGTTCGTTGAGTTGGTCACGAAGCCCAGGTTGTTGCGCATCTGGTTGAGAATCGCGCGCATCCGGGCGATGTCGGCTTGGGTCGCCGTCCGCTCCGCGCTGAGGGCAGTGGGGTTCGCGTCCGGGGTTGACGAAGGAGGTTGGACCGCTGTTTGAGTGGGCTTTGAGTGCTGTGGCTGCGAGGAATGAGGAGTGGTTTGGCCCGCGAGAGTTGTGACGCAAGCGAATAAAGAGATTGCGAGAAATAAGCGAGAGCAAGCGACTGGGTGCATGGAATCCTCCGGGTGTAGTTGCCTTATTCTAGGCCCGTCCAAGCGGAGCTTGGGCGGGGCACCCTGCCGACAGCCCTAGGGGGCAAGCGGGCGCGCAATCTCCCAATGATGCCCGAAGGGATCCACCACGCGCCCGACTCTCCAACCGTGGTCCTCATGCACGGCAACGACTTGGGATGCACCGGCTGCCAGCGCGCGCGAACACAGCGTCGGGATCTGCAACCGTCAAGACCATTCGCACCGAGCCTCCACCGAGAGCCTCCGGGCTGAAGTTGGCGTGCTCGGGAGATTCGTCGCCCAACCAGAACTCGGCCCCGTCCACGGAGAGCCGGGCCACCACGCCTCCGTCGGGAGCTTCAAGACGAAAGGCCTCCGTCGCTCCGAAGGCAGATTTGTAGAACTCGACAGTTTTCGCACCATTCCGGACCGAGAGCCAACGTGCGATGGAAGTTGGGAAGGCGGCGGCGGGATTTGGGGACATATGCAGCTCCACTAACATCCTTCTAGCTCGTTTTAGTCGCCGTCCACGTGCCAAAATCCCCGTTCGTGCATCCCCCGGAGGGTGCGGTATAGCCGCCCGACATCGAAGTGAAACCCGGGTTGGTAGTGCCGGTCAAGTTGACAGGCTGACTGCCCTCTTGAAGTTGTAAGGTGACCGCTGTCCCAGAACTGGTCCCTGAGAGCGTTGCACTCGTAGCACACGGCGTCCCGCTCAATGTTATCTGCCCAGTGATGGCGCTTCCGTTTTGTTGAAGCGCTCCGCTACCTGTGGCGGTTAACCCAAATGCCGTCGAATTAGCAGTGATCTGCCAGTTCCCAGTAAGGTTGGAAGAGGTATTCTTGCTGCTGCCGCATCCGACACAAAAAACACTGATGAGCACAATTGCCAAAATCTCTTTCACATCCATCCTCCGAAGCGGCTTTTGACAACTTTGGCTGCTTTATTAGAAAGACTATTACCGTGATCGCAGAATGTCCAATGAACATGTTTGACCCACCAAATTTCGAGGCCATAAGCTGGGCTCGGCTAAACACTCCACTAAGGTCCGTTGGCTGGGCAGCCGTCACGACGCTTTAGCGATCACCAGCTTTTTTTAACACAGCGACCAGCGCCTGGATGTCTTGGTCGCTGGCGTCGCCGACAACGAAGTAGCGCACATCATGCGCGCTCCATGATTCCACCCGAAATGTGAGCACGTCCTTGGGCAACTCGCGTGTTGAAAATACCCGGGCCAGGTCCGGCTGGTCGCGGAAGATGAACACCGAGATGTGATGGCTGCCTGCGTCGTAGATCAGGTGCGCACCTGGTTCGTGATCGAGAAAGGTGAGCCGACCGCCGACCAGCGTAAATGGGGAGCCTTGGAGTTCGGGAAGGTTGAAAGTAAACGGCAGTTTTCCTTGGAACCACGGTTTGACGGTGTGGCGGTCAGACGATACCACGTCCACCCGGGTGGAGGCGGCCAGGTTGGCAACATGGAGATCGGTCAACTCGGAGAGCAGCCGCTGCGACCTCTGGTCGGGCAAAAGACGGAGCAGTGCTCCGCCAACCATGAGGATAATGGCCGCTGCGGTCAGCGGCAGGGCCCACCGCCTAAGGGCCAAGACTGGCCGGCGAGCGGCATACTGGCCGGCGAGCTTCCGCCGAAACTGCGCTGAAGGGGTGTAGCGCCGGGCCGCGAGATGGGTGGCGTGTTTCAGTTGCATCAGGCGCAGGGCCTCGGCGGCGCACGAGGAGCACTCGCGCAGGTGCGCGCCCATGGCGCGCGTCTCTTCCGCGGGAAGTTCGGAGTCCACGTAGGGATGGATCTTGGGCTGCCAGAGATCGCTAGTCATGGGTGGAGCCTCCCTGTGTCTGTTGCAGCTCTCGACGCATCGCCCGGCGAGCGCGATGGAGGCGCGACATTACGGTGCCAACCGGGATTGAAACGGTCTGGGAAATTTCCTGATAACTCATCTCCTCCACATGGCAAAGCACTAGCACCTCGCGGAAAATGACCGGGAGTTTCTGGAGCGCGGCTTGGACGGCTGCCTGGCCGGAGTGGCCCAACAAGATGGATTCCGGCGTGTCCATGGTCGGGGACTGGGCGGCCGCCTCCTCATCGTCGTCCTCCAGCGGAACTGTCCGCATGGCCTGCAGGCCGCAGCGGGAAGTCAGGAATGTATTGCGCAAGATGCGGAAGATCCAAGCGCGAAAGTTGGTCCCTGGCTGAAAGGAGGGGAAGCCCTTCCAGGCCTTTAGGTATGTTTCCTGGACCAGATCCTCGGCTTCTGGGTCGCTGCCCGTCAACCACCCCGCGAAATTATAGAGCGAGTCGAACAGAGGCATGGCCAACTCCTCGAACTTCTCCGCACTAGGCTCTTGGTTAGGCACAATGCAATAGGTTAACCCAGAAGGGACACGACCAGTTCGCGAGGTTGAACGCGACTCCCGGGCCGGGTCGCACCAGGTCGCGGAAGCCGCTCACCTGGCGCCGGCGTTTCCGCCCCTCATGGCGCCATCTATGCTGCGCGCACCCCCGATGCGTTTCGGACGGGTCCCGGAACGGTGGGCCGCCTTTGTTGTAGCCATGCATCCAGCGACCACCTGCCCGGCCCGTTGATCAGAAGAAACAGGACCGTCATGATCTGAGCATAGTCAGACCGGCCCTCATGCAACACCGCCCAGATCCCCAGCTTAGGCGGCACAGGCGGCAAGGGAAGTGGCGAAGTGCCGAGATAGAGGGTGATTTTTGTGGAGAGGACCGCCACAATCATCTCGATGATGAAGGGAACGGAGATCAGCCGGGTGAGGAACCCTGACAGCAACAGCAAGCCGCCAACAATTTCGAGACAAGCGACAAAATCAGCGGTGAAAGCGGGAACCGGCATGCCCAGCTTGGTGAACCGTCCTACTCCCTGGTTGGTGTAGACGAATTTCAGGATCCCTTCCCAGAGGAACACACCTCCGGCCATGAGCCTGAGCAACAACGTGGAGGCCGGCCCCGTAGTGGGCGGCTTGGTCAGCCAATTCCAAAATTCGTTCATAGGTTCTTGTTTGATCCTTTCGCGGAAACCATTCTTCATGCGGGCGGTTACCGCCCCCTGCACTATTGATAACTGAGAAGTTTCTTCTCTATTCCCGAAAATCCAATACTTTGTGAATGAAGTTTCCAGGCGCGAAGTCTTGGGGCCCTTTCGCCGCCGCAGTCGTCCAGTGATATTGAAAAAATCAAATGTTTAACCAAAGGGGACACGGGGTCGCACAAGGTAACCCCGAGTTGACCACAAAGGACGCGGAGGCAAGCAGGTTCTTCGCTTGGCTCAGGAGGACAGCGCGGGTACTTTCATCTGGGGACTAGCGCGGCGCAGATGCGGAAAACTGCGGCGATATTTCTACTCGTTCAGAAGTCGTTGAGCACAAGGTCTACCCCCGTTCGAAGGCGTGTTTCTGTTCGAGTTCGGCGAGGGCGGATTGGGCGGCGGCTTCGAATTCTGCGGCGCGCGCCATCAGTTCGGGCGATGCTGTGGCGTAGCGGCGCTCGAGTTTGAACGATCCCTTCTTGGCCAACTGGTCGGCGATTTCGATGTAGTGGTCGAGCGTGGTCTCCACATAAAGCGCGTCGGTGGCGTCGCCCAACCAGACGTCGCCGCCGACCACACGAGTTTGCCAATAGACTTTGCGCTCGATCAGTTGGGCCATTTGCTCGTCCGTGGCTTTGCCGAACACCCACTGGTTGCGCTTGAAGTTGTAGTGGCGGCTGGAGAAAGCAAGCGGCAGCAGCTTGCCGGATTTCAGAAACTCGATTTGGCGCTTGTCCACGTCTTTGCGCAGGGCGTTGATGACCGGGCCTTCGGCGTCTTTGGGCTCGATCGAGGGCATGACTTCGCGCAGGGTCTCGGAAAGATTGACGGCGACGGAGGCGTGCAGGCCCTCGGCGCTTTCCAGCACGATGTGGCCGTGCAGAAAATGGAAGTCGGCACCCGAAGTGCTGTGGTGGAAGGGCCAGTCCAGGCGGAAGCTCAGGGGCAGGCCGGAGAGGGTGACGTAGATGGTTTTCGCGGGAGATGTCGTCATGGTGGTAGAAGTATTTTACCTGCTTGGACGGGGAATTCGCGGCAGGGGCAGTTCCCGCACAGATACAATGGCTCAGCATGATTGCTCACTTGCGGGGAACCTTGCTGTCCAAGCGGCCAGGGCAGGCGGTGGTGGAGACGGGCGGAGTGGGATACGACGTCACCATCAGCGTGCCGACGTTTGCCGCATTGCCGGAGCTGGGGAGCGTGGTGGCGCTGCACATCCACACCCACGTCCGCGAGGACCAGATCGCGCTTTATGGGTTCGGACGTCCGGAAGAGAGGGCGCTGTTCGAGAAGCTGATCACGGTGAGCGGGATTGGGCCAAAGCTGGCGGTCACCATTCTCAGTGGGATGCAGGCGGATGACTTGGTCGGCGCCTTGCGTCAGGGGGACATTGCGCGGCTGACGCGCATCCCGGGCGTAGGCAAGAAGACCGCCGAGCGCATGGTGCTGGAACTGCGCGAAAAGGTGGGAATGCCTGGGGACGAGACGGCTTCGGTTGCACCGGCATTCAGCGGAGTCGAGGAAGATGTGATTTCCGCGTTGGTCAACCTGGGATATCAGCGGGCGGCGGCGGAAAAAACTTTGCAAGCGGCCAAACCTGTGGGTGAGGCAACGTTCGACGTGCTGTTCCGGCGGGTGCTGGGATCGCTCTCGAAGTAGTCTGAAGCTAGTTAAGCCACTGAGAACAAAGAGATTACGGGCTTCCAAACGGTGTGGCGGAGTTGATGAATCGTGCAGCGATCCTGTAGAATCTAAAGATTCCGAGAAAGGTTTAAGGAACATGAAGCCAGCGATCCATCCCGCATACAACGAAGTGCGCGTGCATTGCGCGTGCGGCAACGTTTTTCACACTCGATCCACCAGTAGCAGCGATATCAGCGTTGAAATTTGCGCTGCGTGCCATCCGTTTTTCACGGGCAAGCAGAAGCTGATGGATACGGCCGGACGCGTGGAGCGCTTCCGCCGCAAGTACGCCAAAAATGCGCCGGCGAAGCCCGCCGAGGCAGCCAATCCCGAAGCAGCTACACCCGAGGCAGCCAAGAGCTAACGTCCGTTCTGGCAGATCTGGGAAGGCACAACAATCTTCCAGCCCTTGCTCCGGCGGGGGCTTTGTT
>JANYBT010000057.1 GCA_025360645.1 Acidobacteriaceae bacterium
AAGCCGCTCGTCTACTGCAGCGCAGTGAACGGCAGGTGCAGCGGCCCGCGCTGTTGCCTCGGATTGGGGAAAGTCAGGTGCGGCTCAAGCGCCCTTCGGCCTCCCAATCGAACACCTGCGGCGGCTTGGTCCGGCCCTCCACCGCCATCGCGGCGGCATATCCTGGTCCCGCTTCCAGGCTCCAGAGCTTCCATCGCTCCGCGTCGCCGCGATCCGGGCGGGTGGCCACCAACGCTGCCGCTTCGCCGGCCTCCACCGACACGTCGAAACTATCCAATGCCAGCGTTAGCCCGGCACCTCGCGCTTTCACGTACGCCTCCTTGCCCGCCCACACTCGAAAAAACGCCGCCACCTTCTCATCTCCCTCCAAACTCAGAACCCGGGCCCTCTCGTAGGGAGAGAAGAACCGCTCCGCTAGTTTCGCGACCTCTACATCCTGGCGTACCTGCTCCACGTCCACTCCGATTTCGTGACCCAGGCTCACCGCCAGAAGCACCATCTCCCCCGAGTGCGATAGATTGAAGCGAAGGGGAAGGGGAACGCCGGAGAGATACGGTTTCCCATGTTCAGAATAACCAAACTGGAGTTCGCTGCCGCCGCAGGAAAGGTAGTCTCCCAGCACCTGCCGCAGCCGCCCCCGCGCCACCACAAATCGTTTGCGGTCTTGCTCGAATCGAAACCGCTGGGCCCGCGTGCGCTCCTCCTGCGACAGCAGTTGCCACAGCCAGTCTTCCGTGCCGCCGGGCGCGCCTAGGTTCGCCCGCCAGACATGCACTTCGCCTTCGTGCAACAAATCGCCCAATTCGGTGTTAATTCCTTCAGAGTAGAAGTTTTGATTGCGATACCGTTCCATTATCAGTCAAAATAGAAGGGAAGAGTGGTCCGGATTTCGAGGACGCTCAGAATTGGGGTTTTCCGAATGAACCGTCTGCTGGTGCCTGTGTTGCTGCTTTCCGTACCTTTCACTTTCGCGCAAAAAAGCTCGGTTCATCTGCCTTCTTATTCCTCCAAACCCTATCGGGTTTCCGGCGGATCCGTGCAAGCCCCTCATCACGCTGCCAGTGTCTCGCCGGTCCCTGCCAGCAAATCGTCCAAGCAGGAACTCGAGAAATTGGAAAGCAAGAAAGTAAAAGCGTCTCAGGCCCACGCCAATCCGAAACCGGTGTGGACCGTGCCGGTGAAGCACGCCCCAATCACCGGCGACCAGAGCGTACACGCTACCTACCATAAACCCAATGGTGGTGTCACTTCGGGGGCTCCAGGTTCCGGAAGACCCGCCGGGAACCGGGTTCCGGATCGCAAGCCTTCCCACTAATCAGTTCAGTTGTTATGGGGCGCAGCGCTCGGACGCCGCCTCTCTCTGAACGAATACTTCAGCAGACACCACAGGGCCCAGACCCCGTCTTTCCAGCCAATTTTCTTCCCCTCTTCATACGTCCGCCCCCAATAGCTGATGCCCACTTCGTAGACTCGGAGCCGCCGTTTCGCGATCTTCACCGTGATTTCCGGTTCAAATCCAAACCGGTTCTCTTCGATTGGGATGGCTTGGATGACTTCCCGCCGGAACATCTTGTAGCAGGTTTCCATGTCGCTTAGGTTGATGTTGGTCAACGCGTTGGAAAGCAGGGTCAGCATCCAATTTGCCACCGAATGCCAGAAGTACAGCACCCGGTGCGGCCCGCTGCCCAGAAAGCGCGATCCATACACCACGTCCGCCTTGCCCTGCAGCAACGGCTCCAGCAGCTTGGAATACTCCTCCGGGTCATACTCCAGGTCCGCGTCCTGGATAATCACATAGTCTCCGGTTGCTTCCTGGATCCCGGCCCGCAACGCCGCCCCTTTTCCCATATTATGGGGTTGCAGCACCGTCTTAATCTGGGGAAATTCGATCTGCAGTTGGCTTAGAAGATCGCGTGACCCGTCCCGGGAACCATCGTCCACGCAAATTAACTCGACCTGCAGCTCGACCGCCAGCACCTTGCGCACCACCTCCCGCAGGGTCGCGACTTCGTTGTACACCGGCATGACCACCGAAAGTCTCATATGCGTTTCCGCCAAAAGTTGGATGCGGCGTGCAGAAAACCAGAGCCGGGCGAGAATACACTTCGCCCGGCTGTCCTGCACTGCCCATGAATCGCCGGTCTGCTGATTAGAACGGGATGTCTTCGTCCGCGATCGGCGACGAAGGTGCGTGCTCTGAATCCGGCACCTGCTGGTCGAAGTTGTTCGACCCCGCCCGCGATCCACCCTCGGCTCCTTCGGCCGTGTGGCCCGAGCCGCCTTCGCCCGTACCCCGTCCGCCCAGCAAAACCATCTCGTCCACCACGACCTCAGTCATGTATTTCTTCTGATTGGTTTGCTTGTCGTCCCAGGAGTGCGTCTGCAGTCTGCCCTCGAGGTAAACTTTGCTGCCCTTTTTCAAGTATTGAGCTGCGACCTCGGCTAGACGCTGCCAAAACACCACGTTGTGCCATTCCGTCCGGTCCTGCCACTGTCCCTCTTTGTCTTTAAACCGCTCGTTAGTAGCGATGGACATTTTCAAGACTGCAACTTGATTGGGTGTGTACTTCAGTTCCGGGTCTTTTCCCAGATTGCCTACCAGAATCACCTTGTTCACACTCTTTGCCATTGAAAGCTCCTTGCCCGTTCTTCGCCGCAGGCTGGAGCCGGACCGGGAGGTGGCCAGACGCGACGAACCCAGGAATGAAATTGCACTCAGGGTCCTGCCAAATAACTCGCCCTCACTATAGCAGAGACTTCGCCCCGCCGATTTCCTATGTCACAAACCCCTGTGACTCGCGATATAATCAATCCCCATGGGTGCTGAAGCTACCGCCACCAAAGCTGCCGGGATGGTCCCAGACGATCAGAAGTTTGAACCCCGTTCCAAGGGCATCGTCACCCCCCGCAAGAAGAAGCCCAAAGAGTTGGCCGTCATTACCGAGTGTTGCACCGGTTGCGCCGGCTCCCCGGCCTGCGTGGAGTATTGCCCGGTCGAAGACTGCATGTTCTGGGTTCCCGACGAAGACCATTACCCCTTTGGCCGCATCCAGGTCGATCCCATCCTATGCATCGGCTGCAAGAAGTGTCTCAGCAAAGGCCCCGACGGCGCTTTCCTCGACGGTTGTCCGTGGGATGCCATCGTGATGGTCGACATCGTGGAAGTTGAAAAAGAAGTCGGCCCCATGGCCATCTAGCCCCAGGCCAAATTCACCCGGCTCGACTCACCCGTTTAGCCCCGTCCACACCAGCTTCGTGAACTCCAGAAACCACGTCTTCGCGTACCGGCGCTCCCGCCACCACCCCGCCGCCCGATACTCTGGGTCGTCCACTCCGTGAATCGTCATCTTCACCGGCAGGCCCGCAGCGTGTACGGTCTTGCGCCAAATCATCCCAGCCCGTCGCGTATGGTAGTCCGACGTCACCACCCGAATGGACTGCCACCCTTGCGCCCGCACGCACTCCGCTAACACGCCGGCCTCCTCCTCGGTGGAGTTCACTGCCGGCCCGGTCTCGCAGAAATCAAGCCGCTGGGCTGCGTCGCTTCCAAAGACCTTCTCGATATAGCCGCGGGCCGCTGGAGCCGTCGCTTCGCCCCAATACGACTCCTTGGGCACGCTCAGCAGCACTCGGTTCACCGTCCCATCCTGCAGTAGCCCCATGGCCCCAGTTAGGCGCGCCCGCTCACCCAAAATCGATCCTTGCAACACGATCGCCGCATCTGCATGGGCCGGTTCGGTCTCCGCGGAGATCAGCCACCAACCGGATTGTCGCAACAGCAGTAGCACCGCGCCGAGCACCACCACCAGCCACAAAAATCGCCTGCGCCTCACGGCTTCTGCGCCCGCTCACGGATCGCGTTGGCCGTGGCTTTCGCCTGCTGCCTTACCCGGTCCGGTATTTCCCGCAGTTCACGTTGGTAGGGTTCCACGAACTCCAGGTCTTCCAATTGTCCGACTACGTAGAGCGCTCGCAGGGCATCCCACACCTGCTCGGTTTCCGGCTGGATCACCGCCACCGGCTCATTCACCCCCACTTTCTGCCCCGTCCCGACGAAGAGCGACTGAATCCGCCCGGGAATCGGCGACCTCACCTCCGTACTCTCCCCGCCGCTCGTGATCTTCGCCACCAGCCCTCCCTGATGAATGGCCGTCCCCGGCTTGCTGGCATCGCTGATCACGCCCTCGCTCGGTGCGGTGACCGTCGACGGCTGCAGCAGCGCCACAATCTGCGGACGCCCCGTGGCATCTCCAAACCGCACCAGCGACAGCGCTGCATTGCCTCTCACCATCGGCGACGGGTCATTCAACATCGCCAGCAGTGCCTCGTGGAAGCCCACCCCTTGCGTGTCCTGTCCCATCACCCATCCGTCCGTATTCCGCACTTCCTCCACCGGATTCTTCGCCAGCCGGATCAGTTCTGGATAGTAGGACTTTACCGCCGCGTCGCGTTGCGACATTCGCTCGCCCATCTGGATGAGCGCGTGCTGAATGTGCCGCGGATGTTGTGTATCGCGCAGATACTCCGTCATTTGCTTGTCGGTGAGGTGCCGTCCGAACCAGGTGTTCCACCAGAACAGGAACGGCATCAGCACAATCAACCACGCCGTCACAAAGAAAAGCAGCCGCTGGCGGCTGCTCATGCGGTGCCGGGGAGGGGAGGCGACAACCTCTGCATTTTCCATAGGCCTAAACAAAAATGTGGTACAGCATCAGGTACACAATCACGCCCGTCACCGAGACATAGAGCCACAACGGATACGTCCATCGCGCAATCGCGCGGTGCCGGTCAAAACGCTCTCGCAGCGCGCGGCTCAGCGTGATCAAAATCATCGGCACAATCACCACTGCCAGAATCGTGTGCGAAATCAGGATGCTGAAATACAACGGCCGCGACCATCCCGTCCCTCGAAAATGAACCGACCCCACGTGGTAGTGGTAGTACAGATACGACGCCAGAAACGTGGTCGAGACCGCCATCGCCGCCAGCATCACCACCCGGTGGGCCGCTTTGTTGCCCCGCACAATCAGCGTCCGCCCGGTCACCAGCAACACCGCGCTGGTCCCGTTCAACGTCGCGTTTACGGTTGGGAAAAGGGAATAGTCTGCCATCGAACTCGCGCCATCAGATTTTGCGACCCTTACGCCGCCGGTTTGGTGCTTCTGCGGTTCACCATCACAAATGCCAGCCCAAACATCGCCACCGTAAACAACGTCAGCGTTCCCAGCGATGTCGCCAGCGAAAAATCGCTCTGGCTCGACGGGTACAGTAATGTCCGCAGCGCCTCCGTCCCGTAGGTCAACGGATTCATCTGCATGATCACCCGGATCCACCCCGCCGCTTTACTCAGCGGAAACATCGACCCCGACAGCAGCCACAGCGGAATCAAAAACAAATTGATGATGGCGTGAAACGCTTGGGTTGAATCCATCGGCCACGCAATCGCAAAGCCCAACGCCGTCAGTGCAAACGAAACCAGGAAGATGGTCAGCACCACCAGCAAAAATGAGCTTAGCCCCAGTCGCACTCCCACCAGTGGCGCGAAAACCAGGAAGATCATCCCTTGAATCGTCGCCAGCGTCGTCCCGCCCAGCACTTTTCCCAGCACAATGGCCGAGCGCGGCACTGGCGCTACCAGCACCGACAGTAAAAACCCTTGCTTGCGGTCTTCGATCACTGACATCATGGTGAAGATCGAAGTGAACAACACAATCATGATCAGCGCGCCCGGATAAAAGTAATCCAGATAGTGCTGCTGCCCCGCTCCGCCGCCCGAACGGAACGACGTTCCGAATCCCGATCCAATGACCACCCAGAACAGCAGTGGCGAGACGATCACGCCCACTACTCGCGAACGCTGCCGGTAAAAGCGCACAATCTCGCGCCACCACAGCGTGAATGCCGGCAGAAAAATGCCATCCCGTCCCGCTGCCGTTTTCGAAAAACTTGCACTTTGAGTTGCCACCGTCAGCTCGCTTTCGTCGTCTTCTTGCCCAGCATTCCCCGGTCCCGCATTTCCAGATAAGCATTCAGCAGCAGGACTCCGGAAATCGCAAGCATGATCAAGCTCATGAACAATCCGTCCACCGTCGTGATCTGCCCGTTGAGCACGGTCCAGAGCACTCCCAGCAAGGGAACAATTCCCAGCACCAAAGAAACCACCAGCATCATTGGCATAATCCTCCTCGGTTGTCGCTTGAAAATTCGCCCGCTCTCCCGCTAGGCTTCTGGTTTTTCCTCACTCCAGAACCGATGCCCCGTCCGCCGGATGAATACGTCTTCCAGCGTCGGCTTGCTTACCGACAGCGCCTGGATCTCGCCCGGAAACGCCTCCACCACATCCGTCACAAAACGATGCCCACTCTCAATCTCCAGGCGCACCTGCTGCCCCATCACCGTGGCCTCCATTCCGAAGCGCGACCGCACTTGCTCCGCCAGCGCTTCCGGGTCGCGCGCTTCCAGCAGCACTACGTCGCCTCCAATTTCGCGCTTCAGGTCCGCCGGAGTGCCTAGTGCCATCAGTTTGCCTTCGTTCAAAATCGCCAGCCGGTCGCAACGCTCCGCCTCTTCCATCAAATGCGTGGTCACAATCACGCTTACCTTTTCCTGGTCGCGCAGAATGGCCAGGTACTGCCACAGATCGCGTCGCGCCCCGGGATCCAGCCCCGTTGTGGGCTCGTCTAACAGAAGCACTGATGGGTGATGCAGCAAGCCCTTCGCCAGTTCAATCCGCCGCTGCATGCCACCGGAAAACGTCTCCACCTTTTCGTTGGCTCGGTCCGACAGTCCCACCCGCGAAAGAATCTCCCCAATGCGCGCCTTCAGCGCCGCTCCGTGCAGCCCGTAAAGATGCCCTTGATGCCACAGGTTCTCGTAAGCCGTCAGCTTCCCGTCGTTGCTCTGCGCCTGGAACACCACGCCGATGTGCCGCCGCAGCGCGCTGGGATCCTTGGCTGAGTCAAATCCCAAAATCACCGCGTGCCCCGACGTCGGTACCATCAGCGTTGAAAGAATGCGGAACAGCGTCGTCTTGCCGCTGCCATTGGGCCCCAGCAATCCAAACAGCTCGGCATTGCGCACGTCGAACGACACCCCGTCCAGCGCGGTGCGGTTCTCGTAACGATGCACAATGTTTTGAACGGAAATAACAGCAGGAACCGAAACCTCGGCCTGCGACTCGGGACGGTGAATTACAGTTGTCGGGTACGCCACACTTTATTTTACGACGAGACGCGGTTTAGCATCATCAGGGCAAATAAGAGCGGCAGATACACCACCGTCGCCAGCAGCAATTGACGCGCTCCCCGCTTCGATTGCGGCGCATTCAGCGGCAAGCCCAGCAACGCCAGCTTGAGCCCGAAGTAGCACAGCGCCAGGCCCATCACAATCGCGCCCCCCGAGTAAATCCAACCGGACATCCCCAGAAAGGTCGGGCTCATGCTGACCGGGATCAAAATCAGCGAGTACAAAATTATCCGGCCCGCGGTCGACCTCCCATCCGGCTCCACCACCGGCAGCATTCGAATCTTGCCCGCTGCGTAGTCTTCGCGATATAGCCAGGCAATCGAAAAGAAATGCGGAAATTGCCATACAAACACGATGGCGAACATCACCAGTGCGCCCCAGTCCAATCGCCCGCGCACCGCGGTCCAGCCCAGCACTCCCGGCATCGCGCCGGGAAACGCGCCAATCGTCGTACAGATCGGATGAATGCGCTTCAACGGCGTGTAAGCAGCCAAATAGACTACCGATGTGGCCAAGGCCAACAATCCCGTCAGCAGGTTCAGCGCCAGCGTCAAGTAGATCACACCGCCTACCGTCAGCAACGCTCCCGCCAGGGTTGCGTGCAGCAGGCTCATGCGGCCCGTCGGCAACGGACGGTCCGCGGTCCTCCGCATGTGCCCGTCAATGTCGTGTTCAATCACTTCATTGAGCGCGGCTGTGCCGCCTGCCACTAGCGCGATCCCCGCCAGCGCGTGCAGTAAACTCCACGACAGGGAAGATACCCCGCTTTTCAACGCGCCAAAATAATACCCGCACCACGCAGTCATGACGATCAGCGTTGTCACCCGCATTTTCGTCAGTTCGGCGTAGTCGCGGAGCAGGATCGTCCATCTGCTCTTCGGAACTGCCAGCGCTTGCGTTGCTATGCTCATGTGGCTAGGCTTCGCTCCCCAGTTCGGACCCGCTCTTCCACCGCTGCTGGAACATGACGCCATACCTGGATGGCTAACACCACCGTGGTCGCCAGCAGCAGCGAACCCACGGCCACGTGCGCTACGGTCGACGCCACCATCGGCAACTCCGGTTGCGCCGCTTCCTTCCCCCATGCCACCCGGGTCAGGAACGCCATGAATCCCAAAAATAATTGCCCGATCATCAAACCGATCACGCCCAGCGCCGGCTTCCGCACCTCTGCAATGTGGCCAAAACGGGTGACTGCACGCAGCGCCGTCCACGAAAGTATAAACGCCACCACCACTGCATTCACCACGTGCGGCCACCAGCTCATGCCCTTGTGCCGGAACATCGCTCCTAGAATCAACTGCACGTACAGCACAAAAATCGAAAGCAACGTCAGCGTAAACAAGCTGGGCTTCCGCTGGTCAAACTCCACCGGCGGCGCTTCTTCCACGAAGCTCTTCCCGGTGAACATCGCGATGCATACCGCGATACAAAAAAACGTTTGCGCCACCGCCGCGTGCGCGCTGGAAATTGGCGCCGGCAAAAAAAAGATCACCGTCAGCCCGCCCAGAATCCCTTGCGTGATCACGGTTCCCAGCGCGGCCACTCCCAGAATGCGCATCCAGCGCCGCCGCTCCCTCCGCCAGGTCCACACCGCCAGCACAATCGTCAGCAGCCCCACGAACTCTGCCACCATGCGGTGCCCGTGCTCATACCGCACTCCACCCACCATGTGAGGCATCTTGTAAATGGAGCCGAACGTGGTCGGCCAGTCCGGAACTGACAGCCCCGCATCATTGCTGGTGACTAGTGCTCCGGCTACGATCAGGAAAAGAGTGATGCTTGCGGTCAACACCGCGAAGCGATGCAGTCCGCGGTTGTACTCTGTGGCAACTGCTTTCAGAAGGCCCCCTCAGTTTCCCGTCGCCCCCACTTGGCTTCAGGAACCCTAAAACCAGGGCGGCCCATCAGGCCGCCCCTTCTTTGGAAAACTCCTGATTCTAGCAGCTTTGGGCCCTCTACTGCTTGAAGCTGATGTCCGCCGTCTTCGCGTCCTTGGCGGCCACCGTTACCGATTGCGTCTGCTCGCCCATTTTTTCGTGCACAAACGCGATTGTGTACGTCCCCGGCGGCAGGCCCTTCAACTCGTACTTGCCGTCCTTGTCCGTCACCGCATAAAACGGGTTCTTCACCACGTTGACGTACATCTTCATCCACGGGTGCTGATTGCATTTCACCGGCAGCATGATTTCCTCTCGCGCGAAATTCTTGCTGATGGCGGCAGCCTGCGGCGGCTGCGATTCGTTCCACTCCCGGTTGTTCGCCGGTGTCGGATGAATGTTGTGCGTGGTCGGATCGCTGTTCTTGATTTCCAGGTTCTGGTTTACCTGCAGTCCCAGCACGTGGGGATGGTAGCGGCACCCGCTTTGATCGATCGTGGCTGCGGTGGCGGGGGTATCAAATGCCCGGTCGCCCAGCCCGTCCTTCACGTATACGAACACGTTCTGCAGGTTGCCGCCGTTGACCACAACCGCTTCGGCCTCGTTGGCGCCCTTGCAGGCCGGATCCTGGCTCATGTCGATCTTGATTGCTTTCGGAGCCGCTCCGTCGAATTTCACCGTACCGCTGATGCTCGCCGCCGTCGCCGGATCAATCGGCGTGGCTGCCATGGCTGGTTTCGATCCCGTGGCAGGTGTGGTCGCTTCTTCCGTGCTTTCCTTCTTGTTGCACGCCGCCAGCAATACCAAACCCAGGATTGCCAGGAATAGGAGTACCCATTTGCTTCGTTGCATTATGTCTTAATCCCCTTCGTGAAATTTGAGTTCAGACGTCCAGTAAAAGCCCTCATCCCGCCGCCCACGTCCCGGCTGCGGGCGGCTCTCAATCCGTAACCCTCAATAAAAAAACACAATCGAGAGCGCTGCTATTCTAACGCGCTGCCCCGCCCGATGCATGACTATTTTCCACGCCCGGGCCCGGCCCCTTGGCGCGGATCGGAGCCGTCGACCTTCCCGGCTTGGATGGCGGTGCATTAACCGCATGGCTCCGCCCCTTCGCTCCGGCCACTCGCCGTTGTTCTTCCGGCGACAATTGGAAGATGTAATCCACCAGCAGCTTCGATTGGTCCTTGTCGTAGCCCTCGAACGAAGCCGGCGTCGGGCCCGCGAACACCCAGTGATCGCCGTCCTGCTTGAACAGACCGGATGGCATGGACGTTCCCGGGCTGATGGCCTGAGGATCCCGGATCCAGCGCTCCGCCCAATCCGGTTTCAGCCGTTCCTTCGCCAGCAGGAAGTTCGGCGCGGTCGCATGCTGATCGTGTTGAGCATCCCCGGTAGCGTGACACTTCAAGCACGGCGCCGCGTTGCTGCTGAACAAGCTGCGTGCCATGTCCGTTTCCTTCGCCGTCAGCGTCGGAACCTGCTGCGGAATGTAGGGCATCGGCTGCTGCGAAAGCGCCTGGAAGAATCGCACCAGCTTCCGCAATTCGTTGTCTGAGAATGTGAAAGTAGGCATGCGTACCTTCAGGTACGGACGCACTCCATTCCGGTTCGTGTCCGCGGTGCTCAGCGACGGGTTGGTCAGGAACTTGCGCATCCACTCCGGATCCACTCTCGCTCCCTCGGTCAGCAACTTCGGCGGCAACTGCTCTTTCCAGTCCGGATCCTGGTACTTCTTCATCCCCATCAGCGTCGTCGCCTGGCTCGGCGTGAACTGGTGGCATCCCTGGCAGTTGTATTTCTGGACGATCCACCACCCTTCCTGGATGTCCCGCTTCGCATCCATCGGCCGGTATTGATAGCTGGCCGGCAACCCCAACTCCTGGCTGCCCTGCAGGAACGTGGACAAGGCCCGGACCTCCTCTTTTGCCAAATGCACATTGGGCATGCGCAGCGCTTCTGTCTCCGTCTTCACCATGCCCTTGTCGTAGAGTTCCGGTTCGGCCAGTTTGTGCTCGAAGAAGCCTTTGTGGTTGTACCACGGCCCTTTCGATGGCCCCTCCGGCAGCCGCGCCAAGTCCTCAGCATTGCCGATCGGTTCCTTGCCCCCGCGTTGCGCCGCGTCGGTGAACAGCGCGAAGTCCAGTCGCTCGATCGGCTTGCTGCCCTCAAACGTCAGCTCCGTGCCGATCCGTCCTTCGTCTTCCATGCCTGAGATTTCGTGGCATCCCGCACACCCGTAGTGCCGGATCCACTTCTTGCCTTCCGCTTGCAGAGCCCCATCTTCCATGAACGCTGCATCCGCGTACGCCGTCGGCTCCTGCTTCTTCATCGTCATCAAATAGCTGGCGATGTCCTGCGCATCTTCCAGGCTCAGCCGAAGGCTCGGCATCACCGTCATGTTCTGCACTTGCATTTCGTGCCCGTCGTTCGGGCAGGTGCTGTGCTCCAAATCGAACACGAAAGGCTTGCCCTTCTTGGCATAGTCTTCCGGCCCAATATCTTTCTTCTCATACGGACAATAGGGACGCGTGCGCTCCCGCGCATTGTGGATCCACCGCACCAGGTAGTCGTAGTTCGCCTTCTCCCCCACCCGGGTCAGGTTCGCGGCGAAGGTTCCGCCCTGCATCTCGCTGCTCTCGCCCATCGAGTGGCACGCCAGGCATCCCCGAGTTTCAAACAGCTCTCGCCCGTGCCCTGCGTTACCCGCCTTTTGCTTCGGCAGCTCATCCTTTAAGCCCGACTGCCACAAGTAGGCCGAGATCGCCTGAATCTGCCCATCCGTCAGCCGGAAGTTTGGCATCTTCGTCGTAGGACGAAAATCCGTCGGCTTCTTCAACCACACCGGAATCCAATTGCGATTCAGCTTCAGCCGCACCTCCTTTAAGTTCGGCCCAATCTTCTTCATGTCCTGCATCAGGTTGTGCGACTGGAAATCCAGTTGCTGCACCCGCCCATCAATCTTGCTGTTCGCCACTCGCAGCGCCACCGCCTTGTCGTTCAGGCTGTTGGCTTCCTCGTTCGACCCCGCGCTGTCCGCCTGTTTCATCAGATACGCCGATTGCTTTACGTTCTCTCGCTTCTGCTGGTCCGCCAGTTTCAATTGCTGGTTCACTGACTGCAGCTCTTCCGGTTCTTTGTCGTAGCCTTCGTATCGATGGCAGCCCATGCACCCGCGCTGCCGGTACAGAAATTTTCCTTCCGTGATGATGGCTCCCGAATCCCCCGCCATCAGCATCGCATCCGCGGCATGGCAGGTCTGGCAACCCGCTTCCATGTTTTGCTTGGTAAACAGCGGCCACAGCCAATGCTCGTAGTTGCCGTGCGCCTTCTCCACGCTGGTGGTCGCCCGTCCATTGCCCTGGTGGCACGACGTGCACCCAAATTTCTCCGGATCGTGCGCATTCATCAATTCCGCCGATGGATGGCTGGTGAAGGCCTTCGCATACTCATCCGGCTTCTTCGCCCCTTTCGCCTCCATCGCCGCCGCCGTCAGCTTTACCGATTCGCGAATCCCCATGTGGCAGGACTCGCAACGGTCCACGATGTTCGCCTCGGCCACATTGAGCTGCACAATCTTCGGGTCCCAATCTTCCGTCTTCCTCTGCAATCCCGCTATCTGCTGCGGCGTCAGGTCCACCATGTGGTCGGTGACGTATGCGTCCAGCTTCGCCTTGCTCTCGGTGAGCGGCTTCAGCGCTTCCGCCACTTCAGCGTTCACCTTCACCCGCTCGCCCCGCAGCTTGTTGTATTCCTCTTCCAGTTGTTGGTAGTTGAACTTCTTCTTGCTGCCATCCGGGTAATTGACCGTCGCCAACTCCGCTTTGTAATTGTCGATGTCCTTTTGCTTGCTCTGCTTCGCAGACGCACTGCTACCGGTCTCCAGTTCATAGGTCAGCGCGTTCACATACGCTCGCCGGTCGGTGAACACGTTTTGCACTGCCAGGATCCGCCCACTCAACTCGGAGACCTGCTTCCGCAATTCTTCCAGCCGCGACTTGGCTTGCGCCGACGTGCCTTCATAGTTCTGTTGCAGGCTCGCGTATTCCGGGTTCTTCTTCACCTCGTCCACCGACGTCGCCGATTTCGTCCGCGCCGTCTTCAGGAATGCCAGATAGCGCGTCTTGAACTCGCCTTGGTACGATTTCCATGGTCGCTGCCCCCAGCCCTCATCCCACATGGCCCACAGCAACGTCACCATCAGGATCAGGGTGGCGATCAGGTAGTGCATCGCATACGATTTGTTGACTATGGGGTCGTTCTCTGGAATCGGTCGTTCGGGCACCGCGCCCTCCTAACAGGCATTTAAACTTGCACCGTGAATCTCTTCCACCACTTCGTCGCCGCCAGCTACACGTTGAACCAGGGCGTAATCCATACATATTTAATGTGCCATGCCAGCCGCAGTATCATCTTCAGCGGCAACGCCAGCATGATCAGCAAAAACACTTGCGTCATCGAGAACTGCACCAGGCTCATGCGCTTGAAGTCTTTGGCCATGTAGCGGCGGAACAGCGAGTACACGCCCAACCCGCCCAGCACAAAATACCCGCCCACCACCAGCGCGCCAAAGATCATCTTCCCCGCGTTTGACGCAATACCAAACAAATCCGGCAAGTCCCGGTTCACTTCGTAAATCTGCCGGTTGTGGTCCCACGTCTGCCCCGGCCAGAACCACTGCCATCCTGGACCACGGATGAACGTCCCAATGATGATCATCGAGATCCATAGCACGATGAAGCCAAACAGAAATGTCGAGATTGCAAACTTCCGCTGCTTCCACGTGTAATACCCGCTGCCCAATGGGTTGGTATCCACATAGGGAATGATCATCAGTCCCACGATAATCAGCGTCGGCATCACCACCCCGGCAATCCACGGGTCGAAATACACCAGCATTTCCTGCAGGCCCAGGAAGTACCACGGGGCCTTCGAAGGGTTCATGGTCAGGTTGGGATTCGCCGGTTCTTCCAGCGGCGCATTCAGCGTGATCGACCACACCATCAGGATGATGGTGATAATGATCGCCGCCAGAAACTCAATGCGCAGCAGGAACGGCCAAACGTGCACTTCCTTCTGCCATCCTGGCTTGAACGGCCACGTCTTGCGATGGTGGGTCTTCGCCATCGCCGGGTCCGCCTCCAGTTCCGCAATCAAGTCGTCGTTGCCCTTGGCCTGTTTCCATGCCAGGTAGATATAAAAGCAAAGCAGTGGGATCAGCCCCACGATGGGCACATTGTCCGGCGCCGAAATAATTACCCACAACTGATGCCAATCCATGAGTCCCTCTCCTCACCCTCGGGAGTTATCGCTTATCCAAATGGTCGGAATGCGGAAAATCCAAACCGTCCTCGCCTCACCGCCGCGGCTTGTCGCCTTCCGCCTCCAGCATCACCGGCGCTGGCCCCGAAATGCCGCCGTCCTTCCGCACTCGCCAGAAGTGCACGATCATGAATATCGACGCCACAATCGGAATCCCGATGCAATGCCAGATGTACGACCGCAGCAGCGCATTCGCGTCCACAATCGATCCCCCCAGCAGCCCAAACCTCACATCGTTGTATGGCGTCATGCCCATTTGCGGTCCAAACGGCCCTTCATTCCCCAACCCCGGCGTCGCCCGCGCCATGTTCGTCCCCACCGTCACCGCCCAGAATCCCAACTGGTCGTCGGGCAGCAGGTATCCGGTGAACGAAAGCAGCAGCGTCAGCACCAGCAGGATCACTCCCACGTTCCAGTTGAACTCGCGTGGCTTCTTATACGATCCCGTCAGAAACACGCGGAACATATGCAGCCACACCCCGATCACCATCAAGTGGGCGGCCCAGCGGTGCATATTGCGCAGCAGTTTCCCGAACGGCACATCGTGCTCCAGGTACAGCACGTCGCGGAACGCCTGCACCTTCGTCGGATGGTAATAGAACATCAGTAGCGCCCCGGTGAAGGTCAACACGATGAACAGGTAGAACGTGATTCCCCCCATCCCCCAGGTGTAGCTGTAGCGCACCGCGTCGCGATTGATTTTCGCCGGATGCAGGTGCAGAAACACGTTCGACAAGATGCCCAGCGCCCGGTTCCGCGGCGTATCGTCGTGCTTATGCCGGAAAATTGACGTGTACACCTGCGTCTTCGTCGGATCCTTCAGGCCATCCATCTGCTCCTTGGCCTTCGTGGGAATATCCGTCTTGAGCGCCTGCACATCGGCTTGCACCCCCGCCTTGACGCGCTGCAATAATCCAACGCGTTCTTTGCCGTTTCCGTTCGCGCTGCCGTTGCCGTTCGCGCCGCCGTTTCCGTTCGCGCCGCCGTTTCCGTTCTCTTCAGGCATGGTCCCTCTTTATAATTGCGTTGTGTGTATTGTCTAGACCGGTAAAAACGCACCATCGTCGTTAAATTTGCTGGGTTGCCCCTTGGGCCACGAATACAGTTTCGCCGTATCCACCAGAATTTGGCCATCCGGAGCCACGTCCACATGTGCTCGATCCATCGGACGCGGCGCCGGCCCTTCAAAGTTCACTCCCTCGCTGTCGTACCCGCTCCCGTGGCACGGGCACTTGAACTTGTTTTCGCTTGGCTTCCAGTCTGGAGTGCAGCCCAGATGCGTGCAGCGCGCGTAAATCACAAACAGCCGGTCCGGCGTCCGGTCCACCCAGATGCGGTACTTCTGCTGCCACTTCGTATCCACGCCCAGCGCGTAGTCTGACGGGTATCCAATCTTGAAACTGGTAGCCGGCTCGAACAATGTGCGCGGCAGAAAGAATCGGAAGAACGAAATCAGCCATGCCACCAGGAAGGCCACCACCATGCTCCACACCAACCTGCGCCTGCGCCTCTGGTCGTCCGTATTTTCCGGCCCCACCGTCGCCAACCCCGCCGCCGCTGCCGCCTTCGATGTCCCCACCGCCGGGGTCCCAACGTAGCTGGTCGCATCTGCCTTGGCTGGTGCGCTCCCCGCCCCCGCGCCCGGTTTAACCTCCGGGATCTCCGCCATGACTGCCTCCTGAATAAATTTGGCCCGCTCGACTGCTAATCCGCCGCCACAAACTGCGTTTCCGCCTGCCCACTCGCCACCCTTGCATCCCGGCCCATCGCTTGCACTACCAAACCCGCCAGCGCTCGGATGAATCGCGGCGAATCATTCAGTCCCCGCGTCATCTCAAAACGCCGGATGCCCAGTCCCTCCGCCTCTTCCCGAGCCTCGTGGTCAATCTCTCCCAACGTTTCCACGTGATCGGAAACAAACGAAATCGGTACGATGCACACGTCTTGTACTTTCTCCGCTGCCAGGTCCCGCAACCCGCGATGGAGCGACGGTTGCAACCACCGGCTGGCTCCCACCTTGCTTTGGTAGCAGAGTCGGTGATGGTTGCGCCAGCCTCCGCGCTCCATCAACATCTCCACTGTTTCTTCAATCTGCTGCTGATAGGGGTCGCCCTTTTGTATCACCGACAGCGGCACGCTATGCGCGCTAAACACGATTTCAGCATTGTCCGGCCTTGCAAATCTCCCCAGCGCCTCTTCGATCCGCTCTACCAGCGCGTCCAGATACTCGGGATTGCGATAAAAATCCGTCACCACTCTCGTCCGAACCGGATCTGGAAACAACCGCCGCCATTCGTTCAAGCTGCTCCCCGTCGTGGTTCTCGAATAGTGCGGATACAGCGGCAGCAGTACAATCTCCTCGCATCCTGCCGCCCTCACCTGCGCAATCGCTTCGCCGGTAAATGGATGCCAGTATCGCATCGCCACAAAACACTGTGCATTCACCCCCGCGGCCATCAGTTCCTGTTCCAGAGCGCTGGCTTGCTGTTCCGTGAAACGGCGGATCGGCGAGCCTCCGCCCACCGCCGCATAGTGATGCCGTACTTTATTGGCCCGCGTCTTTGAGATCAGCCGCGCCAGTGGCTTTCGCCCCAGCCGCGCAAAAGGGAAGTCAATTATGTCAGGATCGCAAAACAGGTTGTAAAGGAAGGGCTCGATGGCTTCCAGCGTATCTGGCCCGCCAAGCTGGAACAGCACCACCCCCACTCGCCCAGTTGTCTTTAACATCCCCATCCCCGGAAGAATACGGATGTTACTGAAACCCGATGCGGTTCGTCAATGCGCAAAGCAAAGTGGACTCGTATTGCCCGCGAATCCCTCGTGCTCAACCTCGCCATCCTCCTGCCGCGCTCGCAAAATAACTCGCAAAATAAAGTGAACAACAAGAAAAAAGGCGAAACATTTCCAGGCGCGCCGCCAACTCTCGACGTGCCCCTGGCCATGCTCCGCCCGCATTCTCCGCGCCCAGCAGAACTTCCGTCCCGCATTTATCGCGGCGAGGTCAATCCCGTGTAGTCTCCCAACACTTTCGCGTCGTACGGCGCATTCAGCAGATTGAAGCCCATGCCCGGAATCCCAATCGACCCCTGCGAATACACAATCGTCCCGTAGGAATCAATCTCAATCACCTGGTCGTTGTACTGGTCGCTGATCAGCGTGTTGCCATTCCTTAGCCGCACCGCCCGCGTTGGGAACGGGTTGGCGACGCTTCCCGGCCTGCCGTTGGTGTAGTACGTGTTCACCACATTCTTCGCCGCATCCACTTCCAGGATGCGATTGTTGTTCGAATCCGTAATCAGCGTGTTCAAGTTCGGCAAGCGGCTCGCGAACGCCGCCCCATTCAGGATGCTGGGGTTACTCGGGTCGCCGTATTGCCACACAATGTTGTGGCTCACGGTTTCGACTTCAATTACCCGATTGTTATTTTCGTCGGCAATCAGCACGTGCCCGTTTTTCAGAAGCTCCGCGCTGTTCGGATTGTTCAGTTGATTGAACCCGGTTCCAGTAATTCCGGTCGTCCCGTACTGCCACAGGATTTTCAAGTCCTTATTGACTCGGATCACCCGTTCGTTCACCTGGTCGGTAATCAGCACTGTTCCGTCCGGCAAATACGTGGCCTGCACCGGGGTGTTCAGTTGGTTGTAACCCGAGCCGCTGACTCCGGCCTGCCCGTACTGCCATGTGATTTTACCCTGCGGGTTCACCAGCAGCACCCGATTGTCTGGACAGCCATTCGGGCAGGTGGGTTCCGAACCCGCCGGTGCGCCTGTGCCCGCAATCAGCGTGAGACTGCCAACGCGTTGTGCGTCGTTCGGAGCCACCACGGCCCCCGCCCCGGCCACGCTTGAACCACTGCCAAAAATCCACACCACCTCATTGGTATTGGGGTTGACTTCGAGCACTTGATTGTTAAATTGGTCGCAAATCAGGATGTTGCCGGCAGTGTTGAAGTGTGTCCCTTGCGCCGCCAGCGTGGCTGCGCTCAGCACCACAGCGGCCAGGCACACCAGTCCTCTTTGAACGAATCTTCGGTTTAGCTTCATCTCGGCTCCTCCTCGGAGTGATAACTCAAGCCTAGGGCGAAGCCGGTCCGTTCATGTCAGGAATTTGTCAGCGACTTGTAAAAATCTGAGTCAATGCTGTTGCAGTTGCCCTTGCCGCCGTCCTTGCCGCCCTCAATCCCCTCTCCCACGCTTTGTCATCCCGAGAGGCTGTGACTTTTTTAGATTCTCTCAACGACCGATGCCGAAAGTAAAAGACTTATGTGTCCTCAAAACGGCCGAGGGTCAATAAAGTCACACACTCTGAGCGAAGCGAAGGGCCTGCTACTCCCGAGTTTGTCACCCTGAAGCGAAGCGAAGGACCCGCTGTCCGCTGCGCCCCCTCCACGTTTGTCATCCTCGAGCGCAGCGAGGGATCCGCCTGCGCCCCTACTAGCACCCATCGCCTTTACTCGCACCCCGCGCCCCGGAGGGGCAACTCGAAAGTAGCCCACCGCTTCAGCGCTGGGTATGCCTGTTGGCCTTGGGTGGCGCAGCGGTTTACCGCTGCGATCAGCAGCCGACAAGCTGCCGGGCTTTAAGCCCCTGAGGTAAAACGCCGTTGCCTAGTTCTCCGCTGGCCGCGGCGGCGGATTTGGCATGGGATTCTCCATCGCTTCAATCACCGAATCCGCAAATTCCGCCGTCCCCGCCTTCCCCCCAATGTCGCGGGTCAGCTTGTCTTTGTGCCGGTACACTTCATCCAGCGCGTTGCGAATCTTCCACGCCGCATCTTGCTCTCCCAGATGCCGCAACATCAGCAGCCCCGACCGCAACACCGCCGTCGGATTCGCCAGGTTCTTGCCTGCAATGTCCGGCGCCGACCCGTGCACCGCCTCAAAAATCGCACACTCGTGCCCGAAGTTCGCTCCCGGCACCAGTCCCAACCCACCCACAAACGCCGCGCACAAATCTGAAATAATGTCGCCGTATAGGTTCTCCAGCAACAGCATGTCGTACTGGTACGGGTTCATCACCAACTGCATGCAAGTGTTGTCCACAATGTGCTCGCCATAGGTGATCTCCGGATACTCTTTCGAAATATTGCGCGAGCACCGGATAAACAACCCGTCCGACAGCTTCATGATGTTGGCTTTGTGAATGGCGTGGATCTTCTTGCGCTTGTACTTTCGCGCCCATTCAAACGCGAATCGCGAAATCCGCGTCGATGCCTTCTCCGTGATGATCTTGATGCTCTCCACCACTCCCGGCACCACTTCATGCTCGATCCCCGAGTACAGCCCCTCGGTGTTTTCCCTCATGATGATCAGGTCCACGTCCGGATACCGCGTCGCAATGTGCGGCAAGTTCCGGATCGGTCGGAAGTTGGCAAACAGTTCGAACCGCTTGCGCAATTCCACGTTAATGCTGGCAAAGCCCCCGCCAATCGGCGTCGTCACCGGCCCCTTCAGCCCCACATGCGTGCGCTCGATCGATTCGATCAGTTCCTTGGGAATGTACTCGTGGTATTTCTCGAATGCCCCCGCCCCCGCCTCGAACGACTCCCAGTTGAACTTCACGCCCGTAGCTTCCAGAATGCGCACTGCCGCTTGCGTGACTTCCGGTCCAATGCCGTCGCCGGGGATCAGGGTGACTGTATGCGCCAAACGTCCACTCCTTCAGATTCTTCAAATTACTGCGTCTTAGCTGGGGTTTTGCTGCGGACTTCGGCCGTGTCCTTCGCCTTGAGCAGGTCCTGCAGCTCGGCCATGAACTCGTTGACGTCCTTGAAGTCCAGATACACTGAGGCGAACCGCACATACGCGACCTTGTCGTAGCGCCGAAGCCGGCTCATGATCAGCTCTCCCACTTCGCTGGTCTTCCGCTCCCGCTCCGACGACTCGATCACAAATTTCTCCGCCTCGTTGACGATCTGCTCCAGCTTGCTGATCGGCACCGGCCTCTTCTCACAGGCGTGTAGCAGCCCGTTCAATACCTTCTGCCGGTCAAACTTTTCCCGCCGCCCGTCTTTCTTCACCACCATGTACGGAATTTCGTCGATCCGCTCGTAGGTGGTGAATCGCTTCTCGCACTTCAAGCACTGCCGCCGCCGCCGGATCGAGTCCGCTTCCTTGCTCTCCCGCGAATCCACGACCTTGTCATTTTCAAACCCGCAGAAAGGACACTTCATCGCTATCGGCTTCTCGCTCGCTTCCTGGAAACTTCAATTGTAACAGGCGGAATGCAGCCAGCCGGGAAGCCCCGTGCGCCTCTCGAAGCCCACTCAAACCACTCCTGCCTCTTCCGCGTGATGGCTTTCCTCCGACAGTTTCCGCAGCGACAGCCGCTCCCGATGCGCCAGCAACAACCCCACCGGCACCACCGCCACGAACGTCACCAGCCACAGCAGGATGCCGCAACTCGCCGCCAGCTCCTTGGGTACGTCAAACACATGATAGAGCGCCGCAATCGTAGCCAGCTGCGAGCCGCCCCCCACTCCCGGCAATTGCACCATCGACCCCAACATGCTCGATCCCATCAGAATCAAGATCTGCGATACCCGGATGTTCAGCGCCGCCACCCCATACGAGTGCGTCACTTCCTGGTAGGCCAGCGCGATGATGTACCACATGCCGAGCGATACCAGGCTCAGACCCAGCAACGAAATCGGCCCGTGAATCGTATTCAATCCTTGTCCGAACTCCCGGATCTTCAACGCCAGCTTGCTGCCAAAGTGCGGAGCGCGCTGGGCCAGCCGGTCTTCCACCCACTCTGCAATCGCTTCGCCACTGCGCGCAATGACCACTGCGGTCACCGTCATTCCCACCACCAACCCGATCAACAACACTCCAGCTTGGCGGAACTTGGCATACATCTCGGGGTGCGGAATTTGTCGCAGCGCGCTGGGCAGATAGATGGCCAGCAGCATCAGCACCGTGAACGCCCCGACGTCGAAAATTCGCTCCACCGTCCACACCGCGATTTGCGAGGAGAACGGCAGTTTGGTCCGTCGCGCAATCAGATACGGCCGAATAAATTCTCCCGGCCTTCCCAGCAGCGCCAGCCCGGTGAATCCCACCAGCGTGGGCGAAAGCAGCGACAGCATCGTCATCTCCGGCCTCACCGGACGCAGAAAAATCCTCCACCGCACTGCCCGAAATCCATAGGCCAGGTAGATCAACGCCACCGCGTGGAAGATGTGCCGCTTGCTGACCCGATGCGTCTGGGCCCAGAACGTCCCCCAGTCAAAGCTTGTCCACGTCCGGAACTGGGTATAAACCAATACCGCGAACACCGCCAGCACCACCCCGGTGATGTAAACCCGCTTCCTGTCCATGAATGCCTTGCTCAACTCCCGCTCCCTAGACTACATGACCGCCGCGCGTGTAGGGCGGACCACTCCTTTCCGCCGCCCTTGCCCCGGAGTTCACTAGCCGTGCGCTGGGTCGCTGAATCAGCGATCAATGGTTGGGACGAACCAGCCCAGTGGCATTCCATCCAGTCGGAACGACCGATCGCCCATCCCACCGGGGTAGACTCGATGCACAGGGAATCTCCGTGCCCAACGGAAACCATGAGAAAATCTTGCCTTCGACTGTGATTTTCTGGCACCCTCGCGCGAATAACAGGTTGAGCAATGAAAACACATAGCGACAGCAGCCAAGAGGTGCAAGCCAAGCCGATGACGACGCCAGCCTTGCAAGAACGGTTCCAATCCTTATTGGACGACCACAAGAAGATCCTCTACAAGGTCTGCAATTCGTATTGCCGGAACCGCGACGACCGCGAAGACCTTGCCCAGGAAATTGTCATCCAGCTTTGGCAGTCGTTTCGGTCCTTTGATGATCGCTGCCGCTTTTCCACCTGGATGTACCGGATCTGCCTGAACGTCGCCATTTCTTTCTACCGCCGCGAAACGACCAGAACGCGCTATGTACTCTCGGACGAAGACCATCTTCTCAACGCAATCGATGAGACCGCAAACCAGTCCGACGACATACAGGTCCTTTATCAATTCATTGCAGGATTAGACCCACTCCACAAGGCCCTGGTGCTGCTCTATCTGGATGGCAACAGTTATCTGGAGATAGCCGATGTGCTGGGGATCACTGAGACCAATGCCGCAACTAAGATCAGCCGCCTGAAGCAGACCATGAAACAGACCATGAAGTAAGCAATGAAACAGACCATGAAGTGAACGATGAAACACGCCATGACCCACGACCTTCGCGAACTTAACGAGCTTAAAAGGAGAAAGTAATCATGCTCGAGCTGGATGAAATGAAAACGCTATGGGCGGAACACGACCGGAAGCTCGATGAGAGCATTCGCCTGAACCGGCAACTTCTGAGCACCACAAACCTGAGTGGGGCACGGTCTGCGATGCAGCGCATGGCTGCGTTTCTGGCGTTGGAGGCGGCCATTCAACTTGCGGTTGTCGTCGCACTCGGCTCGTTCACTTACGAGCACATTGCAATGCTGCGGTTTGCGCTACCGGCTGCGGCCTTGGACGTGTTCGCCATCGCCATCCTGATCGCCATGATACGCCAGATCGCAGTCGGTCTGCAGATTGACTATAACCAGCCGATTGCCGTAATCCAGAAGCAGCTTCAGAATCTCAGGGTGCTCCGCATCCGCTACATCCAGGGGATCTTCCTGGTGGCAACGCTGGTATGGACGCCCCTCCTGATCGTTACCCTTAAAGCATTCTGGGGACTGGACGCCTACAGACTACTCGGCCCCGCTTTCCTTATCTCCAATCTGTTAGTCGGACTAACCATCATCCCAGTGGCGCTCTGGTTGTCGAAGAAATTCAGCGACCGTATGGGCCGCTCTCCCTTCATCCAGCGGCTCATGAAAGACCTGGCAGGGGTCAACCTAAACGCCGCCGCCACCTTCCTAGCAACTCTCTCCCAATTCAAGGACGAGACCCATCCAGATGAGATCCCATCCAGGTGAGAGCCGGCTGCCCGACCCAACCCCACTTCCGGCTTGAGTGGGGGAAGTTCGTGTAGGGCGGACACTCCTGTCCGCCGCCGTTGCCTTTGCCCTTGCCTTTGCTCTTCCGCCTGACTCAGATTGTGCGCTTAGCCTCCGCAGCGGCCTAAGCAGCGCAGCGGACGGCACTACTTAGCCCAGCACGTAAGTGCTGGGGGTAGGCCATCGTAGATTCGACCGAGTCCCCCAGGGGACGACACCGCACCCACCCCCCTCCCCCGCGCACCGTCCCCTCCCTGTTTGTCATCCCGAACGCAGCGAGGAATTCACCCTCCCCGTTTGTCATCCCGAACGAAGTGAGGGATTTGCAGTTCCCCGCTCCGAGAATGCCTCGCTTCGCCCCCTCGACCAGTCTCGGCGGACCGAACCCTGGAGGCCAGCCGTAGAAAATATTTGTGCCCTGGAATCGCTGGAAGCGTGTATATTGTGTTGCTTACGGTGTTTACGCTGACGCCGCTGAGGAGGCATCATGTTAACCATTCGTCACCTTGCCAAGATCATCGCCCTCGTGGTGTGCCTGGCGCTGCCGCTTTTGGCATCGAATACCTACACGAACTTCGATATCTCCGGAGCGGTCAAGATTTATCCCTATGGAGTAAACAACTCCGGGACCGCGGCCGGCACCTACACCGACTCTTCCGGGTTGTACCACGGGTTCCTGTTTCAGCCGAATGGGACGGTCATCACGTTCGACACGGGCGGCGGCTTCACTATCCCCCTTGGGATCAATGCGGCGGGCAAAATCGCAGGCTACTACAGCGCATACGGCAATGATCACGGATTCTTGCGAAACCTCGCGGGTGGCATTACTACTCTCAACGAACCCTCAGCACTCTGCTTCGGGACCCAGGCCATGTCCATTAACGATGGCGGGCAAATTGCCGGCACCTATTGGGACGCAACCAGTTGCCAGGAACATGGCTTTATTCGTGACGCCTCAGGGAATTACACCTCGTTCGACGTGCCGAACGGTAGTGCAGTGCTCAGCGCATACCTTACCCAGAGTGGTGAGATAGCCGGAAGCTACCTCCTCTTTAACGAAGTGTTCGGCTATACCAGAGACACCTTGGGAAACATCACAACGTTCGGCGCTCCTGGCTCGGGGTCATTCGACACGTCCGTGACCGGGGTCAATTCCACGGGCGAGACTACCGGCATCTATTACGTGGTAAACGTCACCGGAACTCAGCTATATCTTCGCGATGCTGTCGGCAATTTCACGACCTTTACGGTCACCGGATGGACTTCTACGGCAGGCATCAAAGACAGCGGAAACATTGTCGGGGGATACTTAGACGCAAGCCTGACAGAATATGGTTGGTTGCGCAACTCGGCGGGAGTGGTTTCTTCGTTTAAAGACCCCAGTGCGGGTCACGGATTCCACGCGGGCACATATCCTTTATGCGTAAGCGGGAACGGCAAAGTTGCAGGCTACTACGTTGACAACAGCCTGGTGACACACGGATTCGTGCAGCACTAGAGGGAGGTGGATCAGGTTAAGTCCGTGTGCCATGTTTCCACTCAGTGTGGACCGCAGTCCCGTTTGTCATCTCAAACGAAGCGAGGCATCCGCCTTCCCGTTTGTCATCCCGAACGAAGTGAGGGATCCGCAGTTCCCGCGCCGAGAGATGCCGTGCTCCTCCCCTCAATCACTCCCGATGTGCTGGGTCGCGACGGGTATAGCGCACCTTCACACCCGCATCCGCTCGTTTCAAACAGCGAAGATAGATCGGAGAGTGGGGAAGTTCGTGTAGGGCCGGGTGCCCCACCCAACCTGGCTTCCGGCTTGAGTGGGAAGATGCCTGTAGGGGCGGACACTCCTGTCCGCCGCCGTTGCTCTTGATTTTGCGGTTGGGTCTGGGCTTGCGTCCCAAGGGCGGGTGGCTCACCCCAGGCGGACGGCACTACTTAGCCCAGCACGTAAGTGCTGGGGGTAGGCCAACGTAGATTCGACCGAGTCCCCGCAGGGGACGACACCGCACCCACCCCCCTCCCCCGCGCACCGAGAGATGCCTCGCTCCGCCCCTCGACCACTCCCGGTGCGCTGGACTGCGATGGATTTAGAGACCTCTCCCACCCGCATTAAGCGAGGATAAAGCGAGACTGCGAGCACGTCGGTGACCAGCGAGGGCCCCAATGTGCCGCGCTTCGGTCCGGCTCACCGAAGTTGCCCACTCCGCCATCTTCGCGGAGGTGGTCGCGATGAATCCGAGTGAAACCATCCCCGCCGGATTGCACTGCTAGAGAGTTAAGCTAGCGCGATTATTTTCTTGGGCGGTTGCACACATGCACCTTTTATAGTACATGTATTAAATAAGGTGCAGAATGACGGACCACCCGAAGCCGCAAAAAATCCCACTGATTTTTTACCGCACGGCGGCGAGTGGCGAGCCCGCGAAAGACTGGCTAAAAGGGCTGGATGAAGCGGAGCGCCACGCGATAGGGAAGGATCTGCTGCGGGCGCAATGGCGGTGGCCGGTGGGCATGCCTCTGTGCCGCCCGATGGGTAGCGGCCTGTGGGAAATTCGGACGGACTTGCCGACGAAACGGGACCGCTCGCGTCTTGCTTTGCATGTCTCGTGAGCACCTCGTCGCGCTGCATGGGTTCATCAAGAAGACGCGGGCCACACCGGATGAGGATTTGGCAACGGCGCGAAAGCGCCAAAAGGAAGTGGAGCGATGAGCAAGAAACATATGGGTACCAGCATTGATGACTTTCTCAAGCAGGAAGGGATCTTTGAGGAGGCGCAAGTGCAGGCGGTCAAGGAGGTCGTCGCATGGCAACTAGCCGAAGCCATGAAGAAAAAAAATCTCCAAGAACAAGCTGGCAATGCTGCTGAAGACGAGCCGCACGCAGGTTGACCGTATCCTTAATCCGAAGAACGATATTACCCTCGGGAGCCTGCAACGGGCCGCCGCGATGGTAGGCCGCCGTGTCACCATCGAACTGGTATAGCGGCAGGGAACTGTCGGCACGCGGAAAGGGGGGCTTCGCGCGCTGATGCGTGTGACCTACTTCCCTCATCGCCAAGCCGGTCTGACGATGAATCCGAGTGATGCCCGCCGAAACTGCTCAGCGCCCCGCGGCCCGTTTCTTCCGGTTGTAGTCATGCACGATCCGCGCCACATACGCCCGGGTCTCGCGGTACGGAGGCACCCCTCCATACTGCGCCACTCGCTCCGGGCCCGCATTGTAAGCCGCCAGCGCCTTGATCAAATCGAAGTTGTAATGTTCCAGCAGCGCCCGCAGATACCGGCTCCCGCCATCCACATTGTCTGCGGCATCCAACGGGTGGGCCACCCCCAGCGTCGCCGCTGTCTTGGGCATCAGCTGCATCAATCCCTGCGCACCCTTGCGCGATACTGCCCGCGGATTGAACCCGCTCTCAGCGCGTATCACGCTGTTCAGCAAATCCGGATCCAAGTCATACGTCCGGCTCACCGACCCAATCACTTCGCCCAGCGGCACGCTCGCGGCCACCGGCAGGGAAGTTTTCACGCTCGCCGCGCTCGAGTCCGCTGCTGCTTCCTCGTATCCCAAGATGTCTGCCGTCGGTACATCCACATAGCCCGAAGAGTCGCTCGTCAGATACAGACGCGTGTTGTCTCCCACCGTCGTACGATGCTCATAGCGCACCCCGAACCCGTTCTGCAAACGCGCCACTTCCGCCGCGTCCGCGCGCCCAGCGCACAGCCCCAACGCCCCCATCACGACAATGAAGTACAGCCTTCTCATCACCTCAATTTTACCAGTAGCAAGCCCATCCAGCCGCGTCGGAAAGCCTACACTCTGAAACGAGAAACCTGAGACCTGCAACTAGAATTAGAAACTCGAAACTCGAAACTAGAAACTGCCTTTCTCCCATCCCATCATCCTGCCCACCGCGGCGGCCACGCCACACTCGCTATTGCTCAAGGTCAAATTCCATCCGCGTTCCCGCAGCTCTTCCGATGCGTTCGCCATCACGAACGGATGCCCGGCAAACTCCAGCATCTCAATGTCGTTGTAGTTGTCGCCAATCGCCATCACCTGTTCGCGCCCAATCCCGCGATGGGTGGCCCACCGTTCCAGCGCGTGGCCCTTCGAGCAGCCCTGGTTCAGCACGTCCACAATCGACAGGTCCCGCACCGCATACTCGGTCCGCAGCACTGTCACCGGCAATCCCGTTTGTTCGATGGCCCGCAGCACTTCCTGCATGCGCGCAATCCTTCCGCAATACATGGACTGCACCGGATCGCGAGTCAGCGACTTCTCCACCGGAATCACAAAGTCAATGTACTCCAGGTTTTTCTCCAGCCAACGCTGAATGCTCTCGCTCAGCTCATCCATGTGCTCCAGCACAATGGCGCCCTTGCCGCCGGTGTCAAAAGTTAGAACGTTATGGCCGCGGAACTCTTGCGTCTTCTCGCACAGTTCGCGGCACACCGCCGCCGGTAGAAAATCCTTGTGAAACGTTTCTCCCGTCAGTGACCGCGTGATGGCGCCGTTCGAACTCGCAATCCACAAATCGAAGCCCAGCATCTTCGCGATCGGCAGCGCGAAGTCGTGTCGCCGTCCCGTGACCAGCATCACTTCC
>JANYBT010000099.1 GCA_025360645.1 Acidobacteriaceae bacterium
AATCTCCTCCGTTTACATTACGAGAAAAATCACACTGCTAACTCAGTTATTTTTTTGGATGCGATCTTGGATGGATCACTTGCACAATCTGCTCGGTAATTTTCAAAGGTATTTCATGACCACATACGTTTTGATTCTTGACATATTTGGCGCTGCTATGGGGGACACCTCGCCTGCGCTGACATCGGTTGCAGGCTTCACTAGCGAGGCGGCATGCGACGCTGCGGGAAGGCCATGGCGAGCGCCGTAACTTTCCGCACCACGGGTAATCCACGTGGCGTCCTGGGCGTAACCCGGTATGTCTGCGCAGCCCAATAAGACGAAAGTGACCGCCCTTGGGGTGATGCGTACGTGGTGGCACCGGACGGATGGCGGGCCGGAATTGTAGGTCACGGATGGTCCAGTGACACAACTGGTGCTCCCAGCAAAACCCACTCGCTGGGGTGTGTACCAGTGGACCCCTTCTGGGCAAGTCGCAGCGCCCTCGCAGATGCGAGGGCGTTTGCGTTAGGCAACCCAGCGCTGCAAGGCATAGGCAAAGTCGGACCACGGCTTCCACGACATGACCCACACCTGCAGAACCTGGTCGGCGATGGCAATGGCAATGGCATTGATGAACGCGGGATGCACTCTGCGGCGGGTCACGACATCGTAGAGGATGCAGGGCAAGAAAAACGCGTCGACGAGCAGCGTGCCAACCAGCGAGACCCTGTTCATGTCACTGCGGCCAAGCAATTGGATGGCGGTGCGAAACATCGGCGCCCCGAGCAAGATGATGGTGGCGCACAGCATGAAGCGCTTATGCCAGTCCGGGCGTTTGCGCAAATGGATGGCGCCGCCCACCAAGATCGCGAATGCCGTGATGTCGAACACGCTGAGTGAGAGGGCGAGCGGCGGGGGAGGAAAGCCATTCACGCGACGCAGTTCCTCGACGATAGCAGCACCGACCAGCAAGATCATCGCAACGGCAACCGCCGCCGTGACCCAGCCCAGCCGCTGATGCAGCCGGCGCGAGCCGCGCGCGATCAACAGCGCTTGCACCAATAACAGAATGACCCAGCTGCTGAACACAATGCCGTGCAGGTGCAGCAGCAACGACATCGCCCGGGTCTGAACGAAGGAGCCGCGCAAGTAGAAGGTGGGCGCGAATCCCACGAACACCGCGATGATAATCGCGGCTGCCATTGCTACAAAGAAACGCCGGCGATTTAGCGCGCCCGCTTCACGAGCGACGCTGTTCATTTCGCGACCTTGATTTCGACGCGCAGCGAGGGCGGCGAGCCCGGCTCGGGCGCGTAGGCGACCGTTTCGATGGCATGCAGCGGCTCGGGCTTCATCCAATGAATGGACCAGCGGCCCGGATGCGCGGGCTCATCGGAGGCGGCCTGTTCGTGCATGACGCCGCCCGGCTGGTGATAACGAATGTCCGGCGACTTACCGCCCGTATCCCAGTCGAGAAAGAAGCTGGGCCAGCGATGATGATGCATCGGCTCGGTCTGACCGTTGGGCGGGACCGTAACCTCCAGAACGCGCACCAACGCATTCTCGAAAATTACCTTGTGGCTAGCTGGCGCCGCCTCGACAGCATCGAGTCCGATGGGAAAGCCCGAATTGTCCGCGGCCCACGCATGCAGCTGCCAGGTACCTAAAAACGTCAAGCCGAATGTGGCAATTCCCGCAATCCATTTGGTTCGCGCGCGCATGTCAACTCCGTGCTATTGGACCTTATGGCCGTCCTGTTCTTGAATATGGCCACGCGTGTCGTCGAAGCGCGCGTGCATTGTCTGTCCGTCCGGCGACAGCGACCAGCGCGAAATCTTGACCACTTTACCATTCTTCAAGTCCGATTCTTCCACGGTTCGTTCGTCGATCAGCTTCAACGACACGCCATCGCATTCATCGCTACCTTGGTACGGCGCTTGGGTACCGTCGAACTTCGCGGTGAATGAGCGTCCCATGAGCGGCTTTTTTTTTGCGGTCTTCGCGATGCTGCGATCGTGGATGACCGAAATGGTGATCGTGTCAAAGTAGGGGTTGCCGGCTACGGGTTGCTCATGACCGTCAACCTTGACCTTGTAGGGCGGCGTGCAGGACTGGCACTCATATTCATCCATCCGCAGCACCGCGACTTCCGGTTTTTTTCATGGGTTGGCCTCTGCGGGTCGGGCCGCCAGGTTCCATCGAACGCGCTTTGCGCAAGCGCCAAGGCAGGTAAAAAAACGCATCCCAAAATGACTGTCCGAGTCTTATGCACGGGGCTCTCCTGCCCTCGGCGCGTTTACTCTTGATAACCTATTTTATCGGGGGTATCTTTTGATGGCATGAGAAGACCTCCCGCCCTCCCTGCCTCGAGCACGCCGATCCCCCGCAACCTCACCGCCGCTGCTTTCCAGGGCCTGGCCGATGTCCCCCCGGAGCTTGAGTGGTTCGCCAACCTCGGCACCGCCGCGACCCGCCGGGCCTACGAGACCGCGCTCAAGGACTTCATCCGGTTCACCGGCATTCAGCAGCCGGCGGAGTTTCGCGCCGTCACCCGCGCCCACGTCATCGCCTGGCGCGACGAGATCGTGAAGCACGAAAATCTTGAGGCAAGATATTTTAATGATCAACTAACGTTGGGCGCGTGACAGGTACACATGCCGCCCCGCCGAATTATTAGATTGTAGATAGGATAGCGACGATGCCTTTGAAACCCCTTTCCGTTAGGGCGGTCTTCGTGAATGGCAACGATATCCGCGTCGGATGGAGAGCAGCGCTATTTGTGGGAATGAACGTAATCCTCACGATGGCAACACGCCCAGCTCTAGGGTCACTTATCGTACTTTCGCAATCCGAACCTAATCCGCCGCAACCCGCGCTGATCCGTGAAACGTGCGCCGTTCTTGTTGTATTCATGGCAACCTGGGTGATGGCGCGCATAGAAAGGCGCAGCGTGTTTTCGTACGGCTTTGCGGATATCGGAAAGTTGCCGAAGTTCGTGAGTGGTGCTGCCTGCGGTTTCTTAGGTCTGTCATTGTTAATCGGTGTGATGTGGGAAAGCGGCTCACTGGTTTTCGAAGGCTTCTCGGTCACCGGAGCCACCGCGTGGAAATACGGAGTTGCTTGGGCAGTAATGTTCACGCTTGTGGGAATTGCCGAGGAATCACAGCTGCGCGGCTACCTCCAGTACACGCTTTCAAAAGGCATTGGATTTTGGTGGTCTGCGGTGCTTCTTTCGATCGTATTTGCATTGCTTCACGCTGGGATCGGTGGCGAATCGCTATTGGGGCTGCTGGCCGATGGCGCCCTCGGTATGGTTTTCTGTTTGAGCCTCTGGTACACGAAGTCGCTATTTTGGGCAATCGGCTTCCATTCCGGTTGGGACTGGGCCGAATCCTTTTTCTATGGTGCACCGGATAGTGGGATGTTGATCCAAGGCCACTTACTCATGACCCACCCGGCGGGCAATCCGCTATGGAGTGGAGGCACCACTGGCCCGGAAGGAAGCCTGTTCCAGTTACCTCTGCCGCTTCTAATGGCGATCG
>JANYBT010000102.1 GCA_025360645.1 Acidobacteriaceae bacterium
GCACCGTATTCGGGGCTGGCAATCGGGTCAAAAGGTGGCACAACCGGAAGACCCGTTGGATCCCCAGGGGACGGAGCATTGCCGAATTGTGAGGAATCGCTGCCTTCGAGATCAAAAGCATAAGAGCCTTGGGGACCATTCTGGGTGCGAGTACCGCCAATGATGATGGCTTCCCAATCACTGTTCAGGCCGCTCTTCAGTGCCTTCTTGAAAGAGGCCCAGGCTGGCTGGTGTACCCGGCCAATGCCGTCCTGCTGCAGACCTTTGCTGTAGCTGGCGGATTTGTCTTGATAGCGCGCTTCGTCGCCATTAGTGGTGTGGGGAGGAATGGGCACGCCAAGTTCTCTGGTGGCCGCAGCGCTCCGAAGGGCATAGGCATGGGTTACGCGGGCGTTGCCGTTAATGCCCCCGGGGAACTCAGGACGGATGCCAGCCTTAGCGGACGACTGGGCTAGAGCAGCTTTGCCGGTTCCAATGACGCCTGCGGCCATCGTCGCCGCAGCGGCTGTGCCTACCTTGCCCAGAAAATTGCGGCGGCTGGCGGAAGAAAGATTGTTGGTTTCGGGCAGAATTTCGACGGTACGATCGACGTCTCGATCGCTTGGTGGCGTGTGTTTCATGGATTCTCCTTGACTGCAAGTCAATTTAACAACGGGGAAAATACCGCAATTGCTCAACACTTACCTCTATCTTCGTTATCGAATAGAGCTAATTTTTATAAATGCTTTTTGAGACTGAACACTAGCAACGAACCGGGGGCGGCCCGCCTGTAGTCGTTAGGATTCTAAACCAAAAAAACTTCCTGTCAAGTCAAAAAAGTCAGCAAAATGGGGGAGAGGCCGGAATTCAGCCCCTCCCCGCTGTTTTTACTTCCCGGTTCCGCTCAGGTTGACCGTCTGCGGCCCCGTCGGATCCGGGTCGCCAATCAACATGAAGGCGCTCCGGGCGCCCACTGCTCCGGGCGTGAACGTCACGCTGATGGTGCAACTCCCGTTAGCCGGAACGCTGCCTGCACAAGTATTGGTCTGGGTGAAGTCGTTGTTCAACCCACCAAACGAAATACTGGCGATGGCGACCGGTTGGGAATAGGAGTTGGTCACGGTGACGTTTTTGGGGCTGCTCATCGTTCCCACCGTGGTGGACGGGAAGGTCAGTGTGAGCGGGGACACCGTGATGGAGTACCCGACTCCGTTGATCAGCGCGCCCTGCCGCAACAGCGTGAAGTTGCCGTAGAAGATGATGGTCACGGTCTCGCCACCCACCAGAGTCGGGGTGAAGAAGATGGTGGCCGTGCAATTCTTGCCGGCACCCAACGTGGAGGGAGCAATCGGGCAGGTCGTAGTGTACGAGTAGTCGGTCTGGTTCACTCCCGTCAACTGAATCGAGCTGATCATGATCGGCACCCCGCTGGTGTTGGTAAAGGTGACGTTCTTGCCAGCACTTTTCTTGCCAATGAGCACGTTGCCGAAAGTCAGCGTCCGTGGAGACAATGTGACCGGCACATTCCCGGCTCCAGTGATTTCAAAGCCAGTGGTGCTGCCGTCGGGCAATGTATTCACTCCGTCCACATTGGTGACCTCGGAAAGCTGCGGATTGAACGTGACCGTGTAGGTGCAATTCGCACCGATGGCCAGCGAGGCCGGGCAGTTGTTGGTCTGGCTATAGTCGGTATTGTTGGCGCCGACAAAGGCCAAAGTGCCCAGAGTCACTGCTCCAATGGTGTTATTGGTCACCTTGACGGTCTTGGTGCTGGGGACGCCTGAGGTGATGGTCCCGAACTGCAAGAAGCTCGGCGAATAGACCAGGCCACCTTGCAACAGAATCGAAACCGTGCTGGCATTGGCGTTGACCACAGCCACATCCAGTTTGCCATCGTTATTGAAGTCGCCTAGCGCCATCCAGAGCGGACCGGATCCGGTGAGGAACACGGTCTGCGAATTAAAGGTACCAGTGCTGGTTCCGTTCAACTCCGAGATGGTGTTGTCATTGAAGTTCGCAGCGACCAGGTCCAGCTTGCCGTCACCACTGAAGTCCGCCGTCCCAACCACCTGGCTGTTGTTGCCGATGCCATAGTCGGCGTGGTTCTGGAAAGTACCGTCGCCGTTCCCCAGCAGGACGGAGAACAACTTGTTGGACGTACCCACGGCGAGATCCAGTTTGCCATCGCCATTAAAGTCGCCCACCACCACGCTATTGGGGACGAGTGCGGTCGCAAAGTCGGTATGGGTGCTGAAGGTGCCGTCGCCATGACCTGTCAAGATCGAGACCGTGTTGTCGGTATTATTGACCACGATGAGGTCCAGCTTGTTGTCGGCGTTGAAGTCCGCGATAGCCACCGCGGACGGGCCGTTGCCGGTGGCATAGGCCACCGCGGTCTGGAGCGTGCCATCGCCATTGCCCAGCAGAACGGAGACCGTGTTGTCACTGAGGTTGGTCACCACTACGTCGAGCTTGCCGTCGCCGTTCACGTCGCCCACCGCCAGGTTGACCGGGTGGTTTCCCGTAGCGTATTCGACGTGAGTGGGGAAGGTACCAGTTCCGCTGTTCAGGAAGATCGAGACTTGGTTGGTGTGTTCGTCAATCGTGACCAGGTCAGGATGACCGTCGCCATTGAAGTCCCCGGCCGCGATCACGATGGGGAAGCCGATGGCCGAATAGTCCTGATGGGCCTGGAAGGTACCATCGCCGTTGCCGTTCAGAACCGAAATCATGTTGGTACTGCTGGCGGTGGCCAAATCAAGCTTGCCATCGCCGTTGAAATCCGCCGCAACTATAGACTGCGGTGAGGTGGCCGTCGCAACGTCCAGGTGTTGCATGGCCACGGTATATCCTGCTTTGACGACCGGGAAGAATGCCGGGTTCGACACGCCCCCGCCGGGCAGCGGATTGGAAACGGTCACGATCGCCGTCTGGGCTGTGGCCACGTCGGTCTTGTTAATCGAGGCCGTCAGCTTGGAACTACTTACGAAGGTGGTGGTGCGAGCACTGCCATTCCACAATACCGTTGCCCCGCTCACGAAGCCGGTCCCATTTACCGTCAAGGTAAAAGCAACAGCGCCAGGACCCTTGAATCCCGGCGACAAGGGCAGGTTGAGTGTCGGCACGGGGTTCTGGCCCACCGCAGTCGCGGCGAGCAAAACAAAAAACAAACTGATCAGCGCAATCGTGCGCAGAGAATTCTGTGTGTTCCGAGGTGTAGCGAGGCTAGCTTGCATTTGGCAAATCTCCCTTTCGGCTGAGCTGCATTGGTTGCAATCCGCGGGCGGCTGATTCCCACGCCACGTTGTCTGGGGCACGCGGTCCCAAAAAATTTCTAAACTGTGACTACCAGACGCTTTTGTCCCTCAAAAAGCTGTCTGCATATCAATTTCGATGATGTCCGATTCACTCGACTGCCGGGGGAGAGGAACAGACTTGCGGGCCCCACTCGAGTTTCTCTAGTGTCGCACAAACAAAAGCGATGTCAAGCCGAAAACTCGCCTCCGACCCCCACGAAAGTGGGGGAGGAACGGCGCCCCAAAACCTCTGCTAAACTAGCCAACGTAGCGAAAAATGACCTCAAAGGCACTTGGGGAGAATTCATGGCAGTTCTGGTAGTGGGCGGAGCGGGGTACATCGGGAGCCAAGCCTCCCGGGTGTTGCGCAAGCACGGTTATGAGGTACTGATTTACGACAATTTCTCTACCGGTCACCGCCGTCTGGCACAAGGCTTCGAAGTGGTGGAGGCGGATCTTTCCAACACGGCTCAGCTAACCGCCGCGCTCCAGCGCGTGGATGCGGTGATGCACTTTGCCGCGCATGCCTATGTCGGCGAGTCGGTGGAAAATCCCCGCAAGTATTTCCGCAACAACGTGGAGGCGGGCCTAAACCTGCTGAACGCCTGCCTGGACAGCGGGGTGAAAAGGTTCATCTTTTCTTCGACTTGCGCGGTGTATGGCGTGCCGGAACGGGTGCCGATTTCAGAAAGCAATGGACGCAATCCGGTCAATCCCTACGGGGTCTCCAAGATGTTTTTCGAGCGCGCGCTGGAAGCTTACGACCGCGCTTATGGCTTCCGCTATGCCAGCCTGCGCTACTTCAACGCGGCGGGGGCGGATGACAGCGGCGAAATCGGCGAGTTGCACGATCCAGAAACCCATCTGATTCCATCTGCACTGCTGGCGGTGGCCGGCCAACGCGGCGAACTGGAGATTTTCGGTACCGACTATCCCACGCCCGACGGAACCTGTATTCGTGACTACATCCACGTGAATGATCTGGCCGAAGCCCACGTGCGGGCGCTGGCGCATCTTAGTTCGGGGGGCAACAGCCTGGCGGTCAATCTGGGCACCGGGCACGGGTACTCGGTGAAAGAGATTCTAACCGCAGTTGAAAAGGCCACCGGAAAAGCGGTGCCCGCCAAAGTGGTGCCGCGACGCGCCGGAGATCCTCCGGAATTGATCGCGGATTCCAAGCAAGCCGAGACCATCTTGCAGTGGAGAGCAACCCGGGGACTGGAAAACATCGTCCAAACAGCATGGGAGTGGATGAAACGGACCACCCCGTCCCTTGCGGGCTCATAGCGGCAGCCTGACACCTTCTGGTTGCACGCGAACAGCTTTACTCGACCCGACACTCTCTATAATCGTAAGACTAGTGAATCTCGACACTTGCAAGCAATAATTGCTCCCTAAGACGGAACTTTGGACCGCTGTCGGGGTTTAGTAGGGAAGAAACATTGAAGGCCGATCGTGGATTCAATCTTAAGAAGAGCGACACAAAGGACATTCAAGCGATGACAAAGCGTACATTCATAAAATTCCGGACGGCGGGTTGGTTGTCGTTTCTGGTTGGCCTTCTCAGTCTGGCAGTCCTGCTCGGCAGCATCGGCTGCGGGGGCGGAACCAATGGCCCAATTGGCGGTGGTGGTGGAGGCGGCGGTGGCGGCGGTGGCGGCGGCAGCCAGGGCGGCGCCAGCTTCTTCAGCATGCACATCAACAGCCTAGGCACGCCCTATCCTTCGGCCTCATTTGGAGGCCTGCGCCTGTGGGACACCGGCACCGGTTGGGCGCAGATCAACACCGCCCAGGGGACCTTTGACTTCACGCAGTTGGACAAGTGGACCACCGAAGCGGCGAACCACAACGTGGATGTGCTCTACACATTGGCGCGAACGCCGCAGTGGGCCTCAAACTCGAATGACACGACTTGTGCATATTTTGACATCACCGGGGTCCCTGGGGAGTGCCATCCTCCGAGCGACTTGAATCCGGACGGCAGCGGCAGTGATCAGGCCTGGATCGACTGGGTAGCGGCAGTTTCCAGCCATGCCAAGGGCAAAATTAAGTACTACGAGATTTGGAACGAATACAACGTGTCGCTGTTTTGGGTGGGCACGATTGAACAGTTGGTGACGATGACGCAGGATGCGCAGTGCGTAGTGCAGGGCAAGAACTGCCGCAGCGGCATCACCTACTCCCAGACCGCCACCGACCCTGCGGCGCAAATCGTCAGTCCCTCGCCGGTGGGCGGAAATGTAATGTTGAATGCAGTCGCCGACAACACTCAAAAGTTTATGAGTGCAGGCGGCGGAAATTACATTGACATCGTAGGATTTCACGGCTACGTCACCAGTCAGATCCCCGGCATCTACCCGGTGGCGGAAGATTTTGTGACGGTGGCAGAAAGCCTGAAGGCGGTTGCCGGGGTATCTGGCAAGCCCTTGTTCAATACCGAAGGCGGGTTTGGCCAAATCCGGTTCGACAACTTTACGGATCCGGATTTGCAGGCGGCGTTCGTGATGCGCTACATCCTGCTGCAACAGACCGAAGGCATTGACCGGCTGTACTGGTACCGCTGGGACAGCGCAGGCACCGGAGGAACGTTGTGGAGCAGTGTCAACAGCACGGGCTGCACCACTGCGGATCAGAGCGGGTTCATTTGCGAATCCGGGCTGGCCTACCAGGAAGCCTACAAGTGGATTGTGGGAGCCACCCTGGCCAATGTGTGCAGCTCGAACGGTTCGATCTGGACCTGCACCTACACTCGGTCGGGCGGCTATCAGGGTTTGGTGGTGTGGGACACGTCCCAAAGCTGCTCCAACGGCAGCTGTAGCACCATCAACTTCCACATCCCGAGCGGAACCACCTATACGGAGTACCGCGACGTATTGGGAACTGTGACCCCGGTGGCGGCGGGAACCACCACCGTACCGGTTGGGTTAAAGCCGATTTTGCTTGAAACCGGACCGCTGCCCTAACCGAATCCTTGCATAAAAAACCCAACCAGCCCGCGAGCCATCGCGGGCTGGTTTTTGTCCGCGCTTACCTTCGCCGGAACCGGCGAGCGCGCTTTTCTGCTTGACTCTGATCGAAGCCTCGCGATAGGCTAAACGAACTGGCAACGCGATCCATCAAGCGGACTCGCGCTACTGTCCTCTCCTTCCACCGGAGCATCGACATTCTGACGGAGAATTCCATGAATCGCAGGCGTAGCAATCGCGGCACTACGGGATTGGTGTGTGCGCTGGTGCTAATAATGGCATCCAGCGCGCTGGCTCAGCAGTGGAACCGGTACGGACCGGGCACTCGCTACGCAGCTTCTTCGATTTACGACGTCACCAACAACCAGATGATCATCTTCGGGGGGCAGCATTCTACCACGCAGGTGAACTTCAATGATGTGTGGTATGCGCACTCCATCATCGAGCCCACCGCGACCTTCAACGCACTGAACTGGTCCACCTTCGTGCCCATGGGTTCGCGGCCGAGCGCCCGTTTTGGCCACTCCGCCGTTTACAATACCGTCTCCAACCGCATGGTGATTTTCGGAGGGGGCACGGGATTCCCCGGACCCTGCGTTAACGATGTGTGGGCGCTGACCAACGCCAGCTTTACTTCGGGAACTCCCAGTTGGCTGCAACTTCTGCCCACGGGCACTCCGCCCACCGCCCGCGAGGGTCAAGCCAGCGTCTATGACCCCGCCACCAACAGCCTGATTTTGTTCGGAGGGTCGAATTGCGTCAGCGGCTACTTCGCCGACACCTGGGTGTTGAGCAATGCCGATGGGATTACGGGAACGGCGACTTGGAAAGTGTTGGGGCCGCAGGGCAGCCCGCCTTCGGCACGGACCGGGGCTTCCGCAGCCTATGACTCGACCCACAACGTGATGATTGTCTTCGGCGGCGACAACGGCGCCGTCAACAACGAAGTATGGCTGCTCAGCGGCGCCAACGGCGCGACCACTCCGACCTGGACTCAACTAATTGTGGCAGGCACCAGCCCGTCGGCCCGCACCGGGCATGCGGCCGTATATGACGCCGCCACCAACCGCATGATCATCCAGGGCGGGTCGAACGGTACCAGCAACCTGAGTGACACTTGGGGTCTGACCAACGCCAATGGCTTGGGCGGCACCGCAAGCTGGACCCTGTTGCATCCGACTCCCGCCGGTCCATCGCGGCGGCTGCACACCGCAATCTACGATCCGGTTTCCAATGAGATGGTGGTGTTCGGCGGCGCTACTGACGGTGGCGGCTCCACCGGTGGCTTCATCTCAGACGACCACATCTACGTGCTCACTCACGCCAATGGCAAGTGAGCAGACAGCCGGGAGAATAATCGTGAACAACTCGAAGCAAATGGCTTTATTCCTGATGGTGGGGCTGGTGCTGACCGCTACGATAGCGCGGGCCCAGACTCAAGTGTGGTCGCAGGACGGCCCGCCGCCCCGCTACCAGCACACCGCCATTTACGATCCAATCACCAACGTGATGGTGGCGTTCGGCGGGAATACCGACGCCGGAACTTTGCTCAACGACGTCTGGAATCTGGTGGGGGCATTCCCCGCGAACTCCAAAACGTTCTTGACCGAGACCTGGACCCAAGTGTCCGCTTCCGGCGCACCGCCCACCGCCCGCTTCGGCCACACCGCCGTCTATGACCCGGCCAGCAACCGCATGATGGTTTTCGGCGGCTCGTTGAACACGGCCTCGACCAGTTGCACCAACGACTTCTGGATTTTAGACGGCGCCAACTCGGCGATGGGCACTCCCACCTGGATCCAGATGTCCGCTTCCGGCACTCTTCCGGGCGCCCGCACCGGACATAAAGCCGTGTATGACACCACCACCAATAGCATGATCCTATTCGGGGGCGCCGATTGTGCGGGGCACTATTACTCAGACCTCTGGGTGCTGAGTAATGCCAACGGCCAAACCGGAACTCCGCAATGGAGCAAGCTTGCCCCCAGCGTCTCCCCGGGCGCCCGCCAGGAGTGCGGCATGGTGTACGACACTGCTAATAACATAGTCATTATTTACGGCGGCGATAAAGGCAACATCGCCACCCCCTACAGCGACGTCTGGACTGTGAGCCATGCCAATGGCAGCGGCGGCACCCCGGTGTGGACGCTCCTGAACCCTGCGGGGAAAGCTCCGACTGCTCGCACGCAACTGACCGCGACGCTAGACACGGCGAATAATCGCATGACGGTGTTTGGCGGCATCAAGGGGACGCACATTGCGGGCGACACCTGGATCCTGATCAACGCCAACGGCTCGCTCTCGTCCTCCTGGCTCCAATTGTCGAACGCGACTGCCATGGCACCCCTGCGCTACTCGCATTCCGCGGTGTACAACAACTCGGTGAACCAAATGATCGTGTTCGGAGGCTTGGATTCCTTCGCGCCCCCGCAGGACGATCACGTGTTTGACCTCAGTTCGGCGAATGGGATCAAGACGAAACGCTAGTTCGGTCAGATGAATGGAATCAGGGGGCGAGCTCCCGCCCCCTCGAAAAAGCCTCCGCGCTCAAAGGCTTTCGCTTTGCCGGAAATCCGGCACGTTCACACCTCGCCTCGACCGCCGCCCACTAGACCTTCGTCCCTCAGAACGTGAAGCCAAGCTCCATGTTGTAGCTGCGCGGCGCCACAAAATGGGTGCCGCTGAAGGTCGAGAGGAAGTTGTACAGAGACTCCTTGTTGGTCACATTCACCACCGTGAATTTGGCGGTGAGCTTATAGCGCTCGGTGTGCAGCAGGTTGTCGAAACCCAATCCGATATCGAACAAATTGCGGGGGGAGATGCGCGGTGGATTCTTGTCGGCATTTTCCGTACCGTCGACCGGAATTTGCACCCGCAAGGCCCCGCGATTCGGGTCCGCACACGCAGTGATGGGCGAGTTCAGCGTGGCAAAAGTGCTGCCGCAGTAGAGGCCGATGGCGGCTTGCTGGTCGCCCGTCAGCGCCAGCGCCGCGGCATACGAGGGCACCGAGCCGTTCACCAGTCCGCTGTCATAGCGCCAGGTGAACGCCGCCCACCCGCTTCTCGTCTTGAGAAAGCTGTATTGCAGGTTGGTGGTCTGTTGGAATGCCTGGTCGTGGTCGATGCGAAACACTCCGGTGGGTGGATTCGCGCCCAGAAACAGCCCGCCCACTTCCGGATTAAAATACCGGGCCCGGGTGTGCCCCATGTTGGTGTAAGCGCGGAACCCATGGATCTCCGGCAGGCTCACCCGCAGCGCGAATCCGTCCAGCTTGGATTGTCTCCACTCGATGGGAAATGCAATGGGAGTATCTCCCAACGCATTGAAGTCGAAAGCGTTGTGAGTGTATTTCCAGAAATAGTCCCCATCCACCACCAGGTAGCGGCCCACGCTCTGTTGAAAGCCGGCATTGAACTGGTTTCTGCTGCCCGGGCGAAGAGGCGCGGCGTTGCTTGGATTAAACGCATTCGCGGCCAGTCCTCCGGCTCCTGCGGAACTGGAAAACAGCAGGTTCTCGTTGTACGGAGTTTCCATAGTCCGGGCGTAGCCGCCGCGCAGCACGGTGTTGCTGGACTTGATGCGGTAGGCCAGACCGACGCGCGGCTCCAGCATGGAGCGTTGGGTCAAGCCGTCATATCGATCGCCGCGCACCCCCAGGCTCGCGACCAGATTTCCCAGCGTGATGGAGTCCTGAAGATACAACGCTTCCTGGTCGATGCCGCCCTTTTGTCGAAACACCAGCAGCGCGCCATTGCGGGTAAGGTCATACGGAACCAGCCCCGGCTGCAAGTTCGGATTCGGGGTGTAGCCGGCAGGCACGCAGTTGGCCGGATTGGTCAGGGTGGGATCGAGTACCGGATTGCCTGAGCTATCTAAACACACGGGATTGACGGTCGGATTGGTGATGCCAAAGCGGAAGTTTTCTGCCAGCGCGGTGTGGGTGTACTGGAAGCCCCCTTTCACGTTGTGGCGGCCCTTCACTCGCGAGATATCCACCTTGAAACCGGAATTCGTCAAGCGCCGGTTCTGCCCGACCGTCTCCGGCTGGTCTGAGAACAGATTGGCGCTGGGGTAGTACTGTACCCGGTCTTGCCGCAGGAACGCGCCGGCGGTCAACAGAGTGGTGGAGTTGAAGAGGTGCGTCCAACCCGGCGCAATGTTGAAGGTTTCGGTCTGCTGCCGCTGGTCTTGTCCGGCCGCTGCCTGGGTGAAAGTGTTCGGGGCCTGGAACCACGAGCGGGCCACGAAAAGATTCAGGTGCAACGAGTCCACTTTCGACGCCTGGTAGTCCGCGCGGTCAAAAATGCTCTCCGAATTTCCTTTGTCGTGCACGGCCTGGAACTCAGGAGAATCCAAAAAGCGGCCGGTGCGCAATCCGTTGGCGGAAAGGTAGTTCCCCAGCTTGGCGTTACCCAACCCCAGATCGATGCTGGCGGTGGGGCTGCCAAAGGAGCCGTATCCCAACGAAACCGAGCCGGTCGGCTTGGTCAAGCCGAGTCCCGACTTGGTGTTGACCACAGCCACCAGACTGGTCTTGTCGCCATATTCCGCCGGAGGAATTCCAGTAATCAGGATCATGGACTGGATCGCATTCGCGCCAATCTGGTTGGAGTACACGCGGCTTTGCTGGTCACTCACCGGCTGGCTGTCAATCGAAAACGAAGTTTGCGCGTGATCACCCAGCGGATGGAAGAATCCGTTGGAATCGGCGACCACTCCCGGCGACGAGTAGGTGATGATCTGGCTGAGGGCCGAAGAATTCGATTCCAAAGGAATGCGGGCGGTGACGGCCGAATCCACGTCGGTGTGAGCGCTGGGTTCATTCTCCAGCAGGTCTCCGGCATCGGCGCGGACTTCCACAGATTCATTGCTGGTGGCAATCTTCACCACCAGGGTGAGCGCGATCGGGACCGTGGTGCGCACTTCCACGTCCTGCTGCAGCAGGTTGAAACCCGTTGCTTGGACCGACAGATGATAGGAATTTTGCGCAACACCGTGCAACTCGAAAGCCCCAGCCGCATCGCTCAGGGCGGTACGCTGGTAGCCAGTCACTGCGTTGCGAATTTCTACGGTGGCGCCCGGAACCACCGCTCCGGTTGCATCTTGCACCTGGCCCGTGATCGTGCCAGTCGAGCCTGAGGATTGGGCCAAAGCGCTCTGCCCAGCCATGAGGGCGAACCAACAAAAAACGGCAAAAGTAAAAACCCTGCTATGAACACTGAACATTCTGTTTCTCCGCGAATTGAAAACCAGGTGCGTACCGCTGTCATCGAGTAGGTTTCGAGGCAGGTTGCGCAGCCGGCGGAGGACGAATTCGTGAGGCTGGCAGCGTCGCCTCAGACAGAAGGCACTCGGCTGGAAGGGGAACAAGGGCCGAGGCAAGGCGGGTGCTCACGGCGTGGAAAACTGCAACCGATTGGATTCCGCTATGTGCCACCGAGCACATGGAGCAAGAGTCATTCGCTCGGCTGGCACTGCTGGAGTGGTCGTGACACACCTGGAGGCTGGCCGCGATCAGCATCAGCCCGACACAAAGCGTCGCAATCACGCCGGCACTGGCACGGGGCACAGACCGCGACCGCGGCCACCATCCGCGGTGCGAATGAAGCCGTTGATTTACCAGATTGTGGTTCCACAGTTGCATGGCTGGACAGACCTTACCGCGGGGGACGAAGATGGAAGCACCCCACCCCGTGCACTTAGCATTTAGATGCAGGAACGGAGCGAAAATACCCGGAGTCCGCCAAAAATTGACGATGGCCGGGCCTCCCGCTCGCCACCAGGCTTCCGAGACCCTGGCCTCGACACCGCGCCGCGCCCTGCACTGCCACGTGATATAAAACTCTTTGCATTGTTGCTCGTCGTCCGCCGAGCGTCGAGTTCCTCCGCCGAGATTCTTGAACCAGGGAGAAGTGTTTATGACTGAGAAATCTGCCAAGAAGACGATCGCCGTTCTGGGAACGGGAAAGTTGGGGAGCATTTTGGTGCAGGCATGGCTGAAAGCGGGCCTGCTGGATGCTGCCTCCACCCATGCCACGGTGCGCCACGCCGAACGCGCGCAGGCGATCGGAGAGAAGCTCCACATTACTGTCGGCACCAACAACGTCGCAGCGGTCCAGGGAGCCGACATCGTTCTTCTCTGCGTGAAGCCCCAGGTAGTGAAGGACGTCGTCGAGGAAATTCGCCACCACCTGACGCCCCAGCAGATCCTGGTTTCGGTGGCGGCCTCAGTGTCAACCGCAGAAATCGAAGCCGGACTGGCGGGTGAAGTGCCGGTGGTCCGGGCCATGCCCAACACGCCGTGTTCGCAGGGAGCCGGGATGACTGCATTGTGCGCCGGTAAATTCGCAACCCTAGAAGACGTGGCGATCGCGCGGGCCTTATTTGATGTTGTCGGACGCACCGTAGTAGTCGATGAAAAGCACATGGACGCCATCACCGGCCTCTCGGCGAGCGGTCCGGCTTACATCTACATCATTCTGGAATCGCTGGCGGAGGCGGGAGTGAAAGTGGGTCTGCCGCGCGACATCGCCACCTTGCTGGCCGCGCAGACCACATACGGCGCAGCGAAAGTGGTGCTGGAGACGGGCGATCACCCTGCCCTGTTGAAGGACGCAGTCACCACGCCCGCAGGCTGCACCATTGACGGCATCATGGAACTGGAAGAAGGCAAACTGCGCGTGACTTTAATCAAAGCCGTGGTGAAAGCCGCCCAGCGGGCCAAGGAACTGGCGCACAACAGTTAGTTGGCAGCGGCGCCCTCCATCGGGCTACCGCTCCAACTTGACCGTGCAGCCTTAATAATTCAGCGAGGCTGCTAGTTTTCCGTCACCACGGGTTTAGACTTGGAAACCGCTTTGCCCGGTAGTGCGGGCCGTGCGGGAGCTGCCGGCAGCGCTGGTGCTGCCTGGGTTGTGGTGCCCTTTTGCACCCGGATTGAGCTGTGCTGGCTGTTAAGCACGAACTTCGGCCCATTTTTCCCCACTGTCCCCACGCCTTTGGCCGTATCGTTGACCTTCTCCACCTTGATTTCTTCGAAGTCGGTGTCAATATCGCCCCCCTGGGCGCTCGCTTCCAGGGTGAACGGAGTTCTGTCGGGCACGGTGACTTCCACGTCGCCTTTGTCGTTGTCGATCTGCAAGTTGCCCGCTGTCTTGACCCGCACTTCGACGCCACCGTTGGAATTCTTAAGCTTCAGGTCGCCCGAGAAATCCGTCAGGCTAATGTCTTTCGAGCGAGTGGTCAAGCGCATGGGGCCATTCAGATTGCTGGCGCGCAGGTCGCTGGAGTCCAATTCGAGGTCGCCCTCCAGCTTCGCGAACTCCATCTCGGTGCGCGAGGAGCGGAACGCGACGCTCTTATCGACCCGCGCCAGCTTCACGCTCTCCATGAACTCGCCATTCAGCTTGACGCTTCCCTTGACGTCGGAAATGCTGACGTCATCGGCGCGGCCGTCGAGGGCGACATCGCCGGAGACTTTCGCAATCGTCGCCGCACTGCCTTCCAGGTTCAGCGTCGCGTTGCCTTTGACGTCCTCGATATTCACACTCGCGCCGCTGCGGCCGCCCTTAATGCTGTGGATCGCGACATCGCCATCGCGCCCCGTCACCGTCACATCGCCCCGCCGCGAAGTCACTTCCAGATTGGCCTTTCGAGGCAGCGTGATGTCCAAATCCGCGGTGACGCCGTGGTCTCCCGCGGCCTCGGTTTTGGCGTTGAGGGTGACGATGGTCCCGCTCACGATAAATTCCGGCTTGGTCTGGGCGTTGTACTTGTCGGCGTCTTGCTGCTTTTCCGCGCGCACCGTCTTGCGCACGATGACCTTGATCTGGTCGCCATCACCCACGTTCACGTTGACCACGCCGTGTTCGTTATTGACCCGCAATTCCCCACCGGCGGGAAGCGCCCGCTCCAGTTGGTCGTCATAGGAGAACGACTGCCCGAACAGCGGGAAGTTGGCGCCATCGATATTGATGTTGTCGCGAATCATGCCCCAGTGCTGCGAGACTTGGGATGCGATGAGACCGAAAACGATGATCAGCAGAAACAAAAACACGCCACCCGCGCCAATGCCCGAGGCTTGCGCGCCGTCGCGCTTGGCTTGCTGGTGCTCAATCAACTTCAGCACGCCGCCCAGAATCAGCAACAACGGCCAGTAGTGTGCGAACCATTGGGCCAGACGCTCGCCATGCAGCATTCCCAAATTGGTCAGCAGAAATACGACGCCAACCGCGATGAGGACGAAAGGTCCGAGCAGAGAGCGCCGCCGGGGCGGCACTGGGGCAATAACCGGGCTAGACATGGTCCACCTCACTGGAAGCAGGCTGTGGTTCTACCGCTGCCTGCGGTTGCGGTGCGACAGGCGGAGCAGGAGGCAGGGCTTGAACGTGTCCCGCGTTAGAGGCCTGCCCCTGCCACAGTTTCACTCCGCCAATCACCAGCAACAGCACCGGCCAAGTGTGGTCGAAGCCAGCCCGTCCGCTGAAGCTTTCCAGCAGAAACAGGACCCCGAGGGTCACCAACACAGCGGGACCCATGGAGCAGCGGGCGCGGCACCTCTCACACGGGCAAGCATTGGAAACGCCGATCACGCCCCAGCGTTTCGCAAACAGCCATACCCCGATGCCGATCAGGATGAAGGGCCAGAAGTGGTCCATATCGAATTCAGCGAAACCCAGACTGTGGATCAGGAACAGCACACCCAGCCCAATCAGCACCACAGCTCCCGTGGGAACGCGCGACATGTCCATGCGCTCGCCGGTACTGAAAATCTGCGCCAGTCCAAACGGATCGGGAGGGGCCTGTCCGGCTTGCAGTGCCTTGGCCGAACGCACCGCGTCCACAATTTGGTAGATGATGAAAAACGCGATGCCCAATCCGAACAGAGGCTGCAAGCCATGTGCGGTATTGGTCGCAAAAATAAGCAATCCGAAAATGAGCAGGTGCGCCAATCCCTTGGCATACTGCGCACAGTACACAGCGCCGACGCCAAAGGGAAAGAATCCCGCCAGAATCCCGGCCAGTGCCGGATTGGGGCCGCCGCCAGCAGGCAGCACGCCTGGGATGGCGTAGGCGGGCCCCGCGGAGGGAACATACGGGGCGGTGGTAGGCGGCGCCGTGCCCTTCATGCGCTCCGCCAGACAAGTTTCGCAGTACACCACGCCCAAGACCGGACGCGTGCAGTTGACGCACAGCGGTTTCCCGCAAGTGCGGCAATAAGCAGTTTCGGCAATTCCAGCATGATTCGCACAGCTCATACGAGCCTCCAGGATAGGGTTGCCATCGTGACGGAGGGGGAAGGCAGCGACGCCAGTACGGGCTGGTTTACGTCGCGGCTTGAGTTGCGCTCCTGTCTCTGTTCCGGCTTTCCACTCGTGTCGTTGTTCCGGTTTTGTTGCTTTTCGGCTGGGGCCGGTTCCGCCGGGGTGATCACCCGCTTCACCTGATTAACCCTCGATTCCACTTCATAGACCAACCGAATGTTTTCGTAGTACTTCACCACTTTGGCTTGGGTGGAGTAGTAAGTGTGCTTCACCGCGCTCGGACGCAGACTGATTTGGGCCAGATCCTTGGCCTTCAGGCCTGAGGCGCTCAACCCGACTGAGAACGAGAAAAAGATCATCCCGAACGATAAGGCGAAACGGGGCTGACGCACCGCGGTAAAGCCGGGGCGGATCCATACATCGAACCATTCTCGCATCCGCTCGCTCAACGGAGTCTGGCTGGGTTCCCCGCCCAACGCCAAGCGCGCCGAACTGATCCCCGTGGTGCTGGCCAGAATATTCTGGACCAGATGAACCGGGGGCTCGACCTCTTCGATTGACTTCAGCCAAAGTCGTCCCGCGTCCACTTCTGCGAAAATGGGTCCGCAAGACGGGCACATTCGGGCATGGGCCTCAAAGCGAGCCTGCTGGGCGCTGGACAAGACGCGGTCGATCGCGTCCATCAGCATGGCGTCGAATTCGGGGCACTGCATTCCGTGTTTGGTTTCTTCCGGCATTACATCACCTGCCTATAGGTACGTTGAAGCAGGCGCGCAAGTTCCGCGCGTCCGCGGTTGATTCGAGATTTTACGGTACCCTCCGGCACTCGGAGGGCAAGGGCGATTTCGCGGTAGTCCATGTCTTGTAGGTCTCGTAGAATCACGGCTTCCCGCAGATCCGGGGAAAGCTTCAGCAGGGCCTGGTGGACGGTCCGCTGGGTCTCGTGGCTCTGCACTCGGGCATCCGGGGGCAGGCCGGTGTCGGCGATCTGCTCGCTGAGGGGGAGCGCATCTTCGTGCTCCGAGGCCGGGCTGTCGAGAGAATCCGTGATGCGGTCGTGCTTGGTCTTGCGGAAATGGTCCACCAGCAGGTTGCGAGTCACGGTGGTCACCCAGGTAAGGAAAGCCCCCCGGTCCACGTCGTACGACTTCAGGGTGCGGTACATCTTGATGAACACTTCCTGAGTCAGATCCTGCGCATCATCGGCAGAACCGGCGAAGCGGTAGCACATGTTGTAGATGCGGCGATGGTAGCGCTGAACGATTTCTTCCCAGGCAGCGGCGTCGCCCGTAGTGCAGCGACGGACCAGCAGCGAGACGACCTGGGCGTCTTCCAAAAACGGCTCCTCAAAAAGTTATTTGCAACGCTGGACTGCGTGGGCACACCACCCCCTACTCCCTCAGTAGGATACGCAGGCCGAGGCAGAAAAGTTCACTGCCAGGCGACGGGGCGATTGTAGCAGGGAGGATGCTGTGCCCCGGATTCTCAGCTCTGAATCGCAAGTCGGAGACTTCTGTCTTCAAAATCTCTTACGCCGAAACGGGCCAGAGATTCTCTCCGCGCCGGGATCGCAGCAACGCTCTGGAAACATCACACGCTGCCGCCGCATCCAGCCTGGTTTCGCCGGAACTCTACTTGAGCTTCTCTTTCACCAAAGCTTCGATGTGCTGCAGGACTTCGTCCTCGGAGAGCGCGGTGGTGTCAAGGTGGATGGCGTCCGCGGCGGGGACCAGTGGCGAGACGGCGCGGGTGCGGTCGCGACGGTCGCGTTCGCGCAGTTCGGCGGCGATGGCTTCGGCGGAGACGCCGCTGGCCGGGTCTTGCAACAGGCGGCGCTGTCCGCGCACTTCGGGATCGGCATCCAGGAAAATTTTTAGATCGGCATTGGGGAAGACCTTGGTGCCGATGTCGCGGCCTTCCATGATGACGCCTCCACCCGCACCCATCTCACGCTGGTGCGCGACCATCCACTCGCGCACTTTGGGGTGGACGGAAACGCGCGATGCGGCCAGGGTCACATCCGTCTCTCGTATCCGGTGCGAGACATCCTGTTTTCCCATCAGCACCCGGTTTCCCCCAATGGTCGGCTCCAGACGGATGCGCAAATCGCTCACCAGACCGACCAGGGCGGGCTCGTCGTCAAAAGACACATCGGATTGGATGGCCTTGAGAGCCAGGGCGCGGTACATGGCACCGCTTTCCAGATTGACGTATCCGAGCTTGCGCGCAAGACGGGAAGCGATGGTGCTCTTACCCGCGCCGGCAGGGCCGTCAATGGCGATGGTGAGCTTGAGCGCAATGGGTTCAGTCATGGCGTGAAAGATGATTGTACAGAATGGGAGAAACCTGGGAGAAGCGGGGCCGGGTGAAAGGCCGGGGCGGATTAGTGCGATGCTCTTTCGGCGCGTTCGACGCGGAAGAGCCCATCCTGAGCTGCCGCGTTGTGGCGATCTAACGCAAGGATGGTGTTGTACTCGAATCGAGCCTTGGAATAGTCGCCGCGCCCCGCCGCGGCATCGGCTTTTTGCAGCAGAGCGGGAATATCGTTGCGGTGGAAGCCGTTGACGCTGGCAGGGTCGCTACTGGACTGGCTGTGCGTCACAGCGTCCTTCTTGCGAGCGGGCTCCGGATTTCTACGGTTGCCGGTGGAGGGAGGGGACTCAAGACCGGCTGGAGGTTTGGAGACATCCGAGACCGTCTGTACGGGCTGGGTATGGACGGGAGCAACCGGATTCGGCTGAATGGCTGGAGTCTGCGGGCGCTTGGGGTATTGCGAGACCACAGCCAGGGATGCACCCACAGCCAGCATGGCCAGGCTGGTCAATATTGGTTTGCGCCGCGTGCGCCAAAACACAGCGATCTTGTTGCTTAGAGCCTGGCTTTGCTGCTCTTCGATGGCGAGGGAGCCGCGGGGAGCGGACGGAGCGTCTACTGCATCCGCCGTCGCCGATTTTGCGGCCGGTTCTACCCTGGGCCGCGGTCGAACCGGGCCACTATCGCCGACCCCTCTCTTGCGCGCTGTTTTGGGGCGCACCGGATTGGTCAAACCTTTGCCCCCTGCGTTCTGTTGCTGCAGGCGGCGTTCCTCGATGATGCGGTCTAGCACCGCCACTAGTTTGGAAACGCTCAACTTGGCATCGTCGAGGCTGAGGCGCATCGCATTCCAGTCGGTCAAGGGCTTCAGATCGTCGGGCAGATCGGCAGTGTGAGGCATGGTGGCGCCGCCGACCAGCAAGGGCACCAGCGGGATGTCGTGCTCGATGGCGGTGCGCAGTTCCAGGCGCAAGATGTCCTGCGGATCTTCCAGGCGGCGGCGCCCCGTCTCGTCGCGAATATCGAGCCATTGTTCCCCGATGACCACGATCACGGCGGCGCAACCACACAAGGTAGTTTCGATTTCCGGCTTGTACTTCACTCCCGGGAGCAGCGCATCGCGGTCCCAGAAAACCTGCCCGGGAAAACGATTGTCGAGCAACAGCCCAAGCCCGAAGACATACTGCTCGGAGTCCTGCCGGCGGTAGTTGATGAAAACTTTCGAGTTGGCCCGGTCCGCCGCGGGAGTTCCACGCGGCGCGGGAGACGGTGATGCCATGGCGGTCCCTTCGCAAAAAACGCGACTTGACTACGCCGAACAGCGGGAGTAGAAGTGACGACTCTCGGCGGCTTGAAGTGTAGTACAGAAAGCGAACTCCTGCAACAGGATTCTGTTCAAGGCAGCCACGGGCCTTGACTTGGAGCCTAGCTTGAGTATGCTTACCGAACTAGACCCCGGGAGTGTTGCACTTCGTCTTGTTGATGGGGAGAGCGGATGTCTGGGATTGCGGCCGTTGGTTATTGGAACATAGTCCAATCTGTGGTCTGCCACTGGCGCCGGTCGGCGCACCGGTTCCTGCGAGCCGCCCTCCTATTTTGCCTTCTTACTTCAACTGTTCGCGCCAAGGAAGTGCCTCTCATTGCAATCGCTGTATTCGACAGCCCAAATGGCGCCGCCTACGGATTCCTCAGCGGCGTGATGCTGAACGGAAAGGCGGAGGTTCGGATCTGCGACGACAGTCCCAAGATTGACAAGAACAACTACGCAAGATTGGGGAAGGTGCAGCTCAAGGGCGCTTCCACCTTGGACCGCGGCAGCGATGGGGTGTTGATGATGACGCAAGGGTCGCGTACCTTCTGCGTGCTTCCCAGCAATTTGAAGCTGGAGAAGGGCGGAGGCCAGACCAGAGCCGAGGTAGCGGACCAGGCGATTCTGCAGGGAGCCGTGATTCCGGCTTCCGACAATCCAGTCAGCGAAGTCCCTGAGTTCAAGCGCGGCGTGAAACTGTTCTTCATCGCTGCGCCAGATACGGAACTGGGCGAGTATCTGCGGGCGGAGCGCGCCCGCACCATTCCCCGCTGGCAGGAATTTCTCCATCGCCATCCCGCCTCGCCCCATGGGGCCGAGGCCAAGAAGAGTCTCGCGGTATTGTTCGACGAGGCCGCAGAGGCCGAGTTGGCCCAATTCCGCAGCGCGGAAGCCAATCAGACCAAGCAGTTCCCCCACCTCAAGAAAGCCCAGCAACAATTGGAAAATGCAGTGGCGGCGGGGGGACTGGATGCGACATCGCAGAAGCTGATGGAGGCCATCAACCGCGCGGTCGACCAACTGCTGGAGCTCAACCGGGCTCGACTGCAGGCCTACCGCAAGGCCTTAGCCGATCACACCCCCGGGTACGCCCACTTTCTGGGGGCGCAGCGAATCAATGAACTCATTCTCGAAGTGACTCCGAAATATGCGCCCGCGCTGGCGGTAAAAGCGGAGATCGTTGGCGACGCCAACCAGATGGACGCAGCCTTGCAGACGGCGGAATTCCTCACCGGGGAGAAACGCTATGACGAGGCGTTCAAGTCCCTCGGTGCTTACCGGGTTTTTGAACCCGAGGCTTCACGAGTGGCGGCGGTGGTGACCGCAGCCTACTCCTTCCACTTTAATCGCGGACAAGAGATGAACGGGCAGCAGAATTGGGAGCAAGCCGTGGCGGAGTTTCGCCGCGCGGCGGAAATCCGAAGCGACAGCAAGGAAGCTGGCGAAGCTTTAGATGTGGCCGAAAACCAACTCACCAACACCCGCAACCGCCAAGCTGCGGATCGGGCGATCCAACTCAGCGCGGGCCATCTCGAAAACAAAGAAGTCATTGAGGCTTATGAAGTCCTGGCCGACCTGCCGCCAGCCCCGCGGGCCTTGGTGAAGAACGAGATGGAGCCGCTGCAGGCCGATTACCTAAAGGCGGCCTCCCAGCGCGCTCAGAGCTTGCAAGACTCGCACACCCCGATCCGCGGACGCGCCGACGAGGACGCGGTCCGTCGCGCCTACGGTCTGCTGGAGCGGGCCAGCGGTTTGTCCGACGACCAGGCGATCAAGTTGAAGCTGGATCTGCTGGCAGACAAGATCAGCACTTACTATGTGGAGCAGGCCAAAAAGTTTCTCGAAAAGCCCATGTCGTCGGGGGTGTCGATGGGCTTCTCCTACTTGGGCGAGGCCCTGCGCTACAAACAGAATCTGGATGTCGTGCACGATCAGATGACCCGCTACCGGGCTGAGTACCAAGTGAAAGGCAAGCTCTCCATCACGGTAGGGTTCCGGGACCAGACCTCGCGGCGGGACAGCATTGGGTTTGCCGACCAACTGGGAGACGCCATTGCAACCGACCTGGAAAGTTCGGGGCTTCCGGTGAAAATCGTACGGCAGGGAGCCGAGGGGACTGCGGCCGCGCCAGCCAACTTCCGTCTCATGGGCGAGATCAATGAACACCGCACCCTAAAGATGCCCACTACAGAGACATTGCAGTCCAAGTACCGCTTTAATACGCGGGAAGTCAAGAGCGAAACCTGGCTCAAGCTCAACCACGAGTACGAGGATGTGCAGCGGGAAGTGACCGCCGCCGAGCACGCCGAGGAGATGGCCGTCGGACACAACAAGAAAAAGGAAATCAAGGCCGCCGACGCGAAGCTCGAAGCCGTGAAGAAGAAGGCGGAAGAAGTGCGGAACCGCCTGGATGCCACCGAGCAGACCCAACCCGAAGACATCATCAAACCCTACAACTACACCCGGACCACGGTGGATCTGAAAGCGGAGATCGGACTGGCGTTCCGCATCACCGACCAGTCGGGCAACCTGATCGTGCCTACCCAGCCCCTGCATCAGGAAAACCAGAAGACCTATGTGTTGCTGGAGAACGTGAAGCCGGAAGACACCGAAAGCGTGCGGGGCCAAATCGCGGTGCCCGATGAAGTCCAGTTTATGATCGACCTGGAAATCCGAGCCCGCGACTTGCTGATCAAGGCGGTGCATGAAGAAGTCGTGCGACTTCCGGAAAAAGTGTTTCAAGAAGCTCGCAAACGCGCCTTACAGGACGACGCCGAGGGAGCAGCTGACGAATACATTCTCTACTTAAACTCGACCCCCAACCGGCCCTCGTCGGAGCGCGAGGAGGCGGTCCGGTTTTTGCGTGACCACTTCAACGTGGCGCTGGTCCCGATCACCTAGGAAGCGGCATTGGGAAAGGCCGCGCGGCTAGACGCTTCTCCGCAACGGCTCTTTGGGCTCGGGCTTTTCCGGAGTAATTTGAATCAGCGAGCGCGTGCCCACGTAAACGAAGCTTAACTGGCGGGCCGACAGCAGAGCGTTGACCGTCTCTTTTAACCGCGCGCGCGAGACGAAGTTGCTGAAAAAAGTCTCCAGATCCGCTTCATCGGCGGCCACCACGCATTCCAGATATTTGTAGATCAAGGTCGAAATCGCCATCGGCACGGAGATGCCCACCCCTTCCTGCACTGCCTCCTCCGCCCAGCGGTAGAGCACGTCCCAGGAAGCGCCTTCGCTGGGGCTGTAGTCCACCCGTGTGATGCGCAGCCGCGACCACAGTTGATTCAGCGCATGGTCAAGCGCGGGGGCGGAAACCGATCCGCCGAGGGTGGTGATTAACTTCTGGCGCGAGAGCGGCCCGTCGCGTTGCAGCACTTCGAAAGCATCGCATTCCAGCTGCGAATATCCCAAACGAGGCGAAAACACGATCGCGTGCTTGGGATTGCGTTCGCCGGCCAATGCATAGAAGTAAGGGAACACCGAAGCTGCGATGAGGAAGGCGTTGTTTTCGTCGAACAAGTTGGCTTCAAAGGCGGCGCGCTCCCGCAGCAGCCGCACCATCAGATTGGTGGCTTCGGCGGCGCGCGGGTCTGAGAAAGCGTGCTGCCAGGTGGGCAGCTTGGCGGCGGATCCGGCGCATGCTCCCATGAAGGTGGGCAGCAGCGCGCTCTGGCGCATCGGGTACATCATGCAAAAGCCCACGGATTCGACGAAGGCGCGGGCGTCCTCAATGGTGTGAATGGCGCGTCCGTCCAGGCGCCATTGGTGGACCCGAAGCTGATCAAGTTCCTCAGAAGTCATGAAGTACGAGAGTACAGGGAACAGCGGTGAGCTGTCAGCTATCTCAGCTCAGGTGTGTCAAAGCTCACGCGTCGCCAGTCGCGGGCCCGGCGTCTCCCGTCGCGCGCAATCCGATTGAACCTCCGACTCAAGGCTCGAAGCTTGCAACTCTCCACCGAACCCGACTCCCCTTCGGCGCGGTGACAGAAGGCTTTTCCCGCTATTTCGCGTTCTTTGTTACATGGGGCGAGAAGACTCAGCGAAGTCACAAAATAAGTCTTTCGTAGACGACCGCCCTGCTGTAAGATTCCGGCAACCCAAACCACCGATTACGATGCGACCCAGCAAGAAGACGGGACGTTATCTGGCCACCGCCCTGCTTGTCACCGCAGTGGCGGCATGCATCTACGCGTGGCATCAGTCTGCAAGCTCGCCGGCCCGATTGCTCGCGGATGCATATACCAACCAACGCACCCTCGAACTGCGCATTCCTGGCGCGGCCCAGGCTCCGATTCGAATCAAGCGCGGCGCAGGCGACCCCACTGCATTTGATCGACCCACCGAGTTGATGGACGCCGAAGCCCGCATTGCCGGGGACCTGCGCGGTCGTCCCGACGACCAGCATTTGCTGCTGCTGCGCGGGCAAGCCAATCTGCTGGAGTGGTCCTACGAAGCGGCCATCACTGACATGGACCGCGCGCTCGACGTCCGGTCAGACGCAGCGGGCGTCCTCGACGGCTTGGCCGCCGCTTATTTTGAACGCGCCGCCAAAGAGCAGCGCTTTGGAGATTATGGCACCGCCTTCGAGTTGCAGAGTCGCGCGTTGCAGAAGAGCCCGAACGATCCCGTGATTCGCTTCAATCGCGCCATCACCGCGGAAAAACTGTTTCTGTTCCAGCAATGCTTTGCAGA
>JANYBT010000104.1 GCA_025360645.1 Acidobacteriaceae bacterium
AGGTCCGCCAGAAAATGCCAGAGCGCGCTCACTCCCAACGCCGCGGCCTATGCGCTGCTCGGCATGCTCAACTGGATCTACCAGTGGTACCGGCCCGACGGTGCGCTCTCGCCGGACGATTTGGCGCTGCAGTACACCGAGATCTTCTTCAACGGGGCGCTGCGCTAATAGGCATACGGCTAGACTAGGAAGCCGCTTGCTTGCTTGGAATCCAATAGATTTCTTCTTTCATCGCTTCTTTCGGAAAACCGCGGCGCTTAAAGATGCCCTTGCTGTGCTCGATCATCTCAGGATGTCCGCACAAGTAGAGAACGCAATTGTCCGGCGCCAAATTCCACATGTCGGCATACTTGCGGAGCAAGTCGTCCACGCGGCCAGTTTCGCCCTTCCAGGTAGTGTCTTCCCACGGACGGCTTACGGTGGGGACGTACTGAAACCACGGGAGTGTTGCGGCGAATTGTGCCAGCTCGTCGTGATAGCCGAATTCCCACGAGCGGCTGGCTCCGTTGATGAGGAAGAGTTTGTGTTCGCCCGCGAACTTGCCATCCTTCGAGTCCTGGCTGAGCTTGCGAAGGTAGCTTACAAACGGCGCCACACCCGTGACCGTGCTTACCAGCAGATGGTTTTTGCGCGCCGTGCCGGTCTCCAAAGTGAAGCGTCCCTTGGCCGACTTGCGCATCAGCATCTCGTCGCCGAGCTGCAGCTGGTAGAGTTTCGGAGTCAGCTCGCCGTTTGGCACCAGTTCGAAGAAGAATTCGATTTCATTTTCATCGGGGGACGAGGCGATGGAATAGGGGCGCTCAGAGCGTTTGTCGGGCCCTTCGACGCCGAGGGTCGCATACTGTCCCGGCGCGAACTTGAACTCGCCGTCGGGATGAACGCGGATCATCCAAAGGTCAGGGGCGAAATCCACTCGTTTGGTAATGCGGGCGTGGTAGAACTTGTCGTCGGCGGACGTCATTGGTTCACCTCAAGCAGGATGAGATCGAAGTCGAACGCTCCAGTGTAGCGAATCGGGACGCTTCGCAACAGTGACAAGGACGGCGGGGTCGGACGGGCAAAGACGGCGACTAAAAAAGCAGAGCGGCCCGCGCACATTTCTGCACGCGGGCCGCTCCGGTGGACTGATTGGGATTAACTGAGGTGGTCACTCTCGTGGCCCCTCGTTCCTCCGGGGCCCAGCGCTCTTGGCGCAGGGCGGGATGTACCCAACTCACCGTGGTTACGAGGAATGCACCCTTCCGAACCCGACCAAAGGTCCTCCGGGCGCCCTCCTAGAGCAACCGCTCTAAGTTACAGCCACCTCACCTGGTCTGTTTGTACTCTGACTATCGCAACTTGTCATCCATCCACCTCCTTTCCGGTGTACCCGCAGACTAGAACAAACCAGTTTCCAGAGTCAATAGAATTTCAAGTTTTTTTATTCTTTCCAGAGCACGGCAGGGGGAAGAGTGAAATCGCTTGAGGAATCGTCCACCTAGAAGCTAGTGAAGCGATTTTTGGCTCGGGGTGGCGGGCGAGAGGGGAATGTCCAGGGTTCCGATTCTTCCCGATAGAGTATCGCGCAGCACGACCCGGACCTTGGTGGCGGCGGGTTGGAGCGGCACAGTGGCTTTCAGGCGAAGACCATCCCGCACGACCGCAGGATAGGCATCCTCATGAATGAGCACGGTGAAGTCCTTGGGCGTCACCTTTAACTCTGTTCCCGTGGCAGACCGTTGCAAGCACCACAACTGAAGCAATCCATGGCGCTTGTTTTCCTGCGGTGCCAGCTCCAGGTCGTTTGCGGTCACGTAGAGGGTCAAGTGCGCCGCGGGATCGCCCGCAGCTTTCGAAAAATTCGCACTGAAACGGATGCCGGAGAAATCAAGCGGACTGTCGGCGATCTCTCGCAGTTGTGTCTCCTGCAACTGGGCTGCCGGCTGGGATTCTGGATTGGCGAAGTAGCCGTCGCGGTGCCGCAATTGGATGCCGGGCAGGCTGGTTCGGATCCCGATCCTGTGGAACTTACCGTCCCACGCGTCGTGGTCAGGATAATAGGACAGTGTGTAGACCCATCGAGGATCTTCCATGGCTTGCTTGACTGCGATATCGAGGCCGTTCTGGTTGCGGTAGTACAAGCCACCGGTGTCGTGCGCCGCATGAGCCAGCACGTCGCCATTCTTCTGATCCTCGACCTCGCCGACCAGGTCAACGTCTCCATTCTTGAAGATCGGATCGAGTTCCGAATCCACGAATAGGCCGCGACTGTTGATGGCATAGACGGAGACATTGGCATCATTGAACGCGTCGAGAGCCTTTTGCAAACGGTCCTGATCCGGCGGATAGACCAACACCCCGCCCGAGATCCACACCAGACTCTTGCGTCCGCGGATGCCAGCCAGGTGCCTCCGGATGAGGCTGAGAGCGTCCAGAGTCTGTGCCAGACGTTCCTGGTGTATGGCGGGGAAGATCTTGGCATCGAGTTGCGTAATCTTCTCGTCCAGTTTTTGCTTGCCAGTATCAGGGATAAAGAGGGCGGGACCATGGCCTTCCTGCCGGGTAGTTTTGAATTGGGTCAGGGTCTCTGCGACCGAGGCTGGACTCGATCCGAAATCGCTGAGCAGTCTGAGGCCATCGCCCAAATAGAGCAGTGCGATGGGGCCGGTTTCGTTTATTTGTTGGAGCGAACGAAGCAACTGCTGTTTCGCATTGGCCTGGTCTGTCAGCGGCGTATTCAGGAAGTCCAACAAGAACACCACTGCTGACTCGTTCTCTGGATGCGCGTTGGAAAAAAGCTTGGTCTTGCCGGGAACGCTGGGTTGCGGCTGCGGAAACGCCTGGGGTGGCGCGGTTCCTTCCAGAGCGGTAAAGCTTGCGATCTTTTGCGGCCGGCCATTGTCGAGGACTACAAAATCCTTGGCCTGCAGGTTGCGAACGGCGTTGCCGTTTTTGTCGCGGGCCACGACTTGGACTTCGACCAGACGGGTGGTCTTGCGAATCTTCAGGGCCGATTGCTCTTGGGTGGATTGCTCTTGAGAGCACCGCTGTTGAGCATCGCTGGCGGCGGAAGGCTGCGACTCAGCGGGCGCTGGAGCGGTTTGAGCCTGCTGAAAACAAGGGAACGCTAGCAACCACCCTGTCAGACAGATGGTCAAGCAGATACGCAAGATTTGCCTTTCTATTCGGCGTGGATCAAATCAGCGTGGTTCAAGAAAATCCTGTGATGGGATGCCGATTGCATTGGTATGGTTGCCCTCATCCTCCCGGTTCGGCTCACTGCGAAGTGTTTCCGCCTTTCCACTGGTACGCGTCGGGTTGGGGCAGACCGATGTGCGCCAGGACGCGGTTGGCGAATTCGTGGGCCATGGCGTCCAGCGTGGGCGGCAAGTTATAGAAGGCGGGAACCAGCGGGAAGATGGTGGCGCCGGCGTCGGCGGCCAAGCCCATGTTTCGAATATGAATCCGGTTGAGCGGGGTCTCGCGGACACAGAGGACCAGGGGCCGTCGTTCCTTCAGAGTAACGTCGGCGGCGCGCTCGATGAGCTGGGCGGCAATGCCATTGGCTATGCGGCCCAGGGTTCCGACGCTGCAGGGAATAACCACCATGGGTCCGGCAGGGTAGGAGCCGCTGGCGATGTTGGCGCCGATGTCGGCGTTGGCTTGTTGCTGAATCTTGCTTGAGGCTTGGCCTAGAATCCGCCGCACCAAATCGGAGCGGCCTTCAATTCCCAACTCCTCCGCCATCACGCGCAACGCACTGTCGGAGGCGATGAAGTTAACGTTGTAGACGCGGGGATCACGTTCCACGGCGAGCAGGAAGTGGCGAAGGAAGGTAGCGCCGCTGGCGCCAGTAGCGGCAACGGTCAGGTTGAGGGCGGGAGAGTTCGACAAGCAAGCTCCGAATGAGGTTGGAGCACCTCAAACTTCGAGCATAGGCAGCGGCGGCGGCGGAAGTCAAATCCAAGATTCGTCGAGGTTGTCAGTGAGATACTGAATTTTATGAACGAAGCATCATTGCGAAAATTGTTCGCCGAGGTGCGGAAAGGCAAGCTCTCGGCGGACGACGCCGTGGCCCGCCTGCGCCATCTGCCGTTTGAGGATTTAGGCTTCGCCAAGGTGGACCATCACCGCAGCTTGCGGACGGGCATGCCTGAGGTCATCTTCGGGCAGGGAAAGACTCCCTTCCAAATCGCAGAAATCTTTTCGCGGCTGGCCGAGCACAAAGGGAACGTGCTCGCCACCCGCGCCAACGAAGAACAGTTTGCAGCGGTGAAAGGAAAGGTGCCATCAGCAGAGTTCCGGGTGGCGGCGCGCTGCATCCTGCTGAAGCGGGACCGCAAGAAATACGGCAGGGGCATCATTTGCGTGGTGTCGGCGGGAACAAGCGACATCCCGGTTGCCGAGGAAGCGATTACCACTGCGGAACTGATGGGAAACGAAGTGCGGCATTTGTATGACGTGGGGGTGGCGGGAATTCACCGGCTGCTATCGCACCGGGAGGTGTTGGCCGAGGCCCGCGTGGTGATTGTGTGCGCCGGGATGGAAGGCGCTTTGCCCAGCGTGGTCGGAGGCCTGGTGGGAGTTCCGGTGATCGCGGTGCCGACTAGCGTGGGCTACGGCGCGGCGTTTGAAGGTCTGGCCGCGCTGCTGGGGATGATGAATTCCTGCGCCTCGAACGTTAGCGTAGTCAATATCGACAACGGTTTTGGGGCGGGCTACGTTGCGTCGCTGATCAATCGCGCGTGATGGTTGAGGCTGGCCGCCTAAAGCCCAGTGCCTTGCTGTTCCGCGAGTTCTTCTTCCGGCGCGCCGTGACGGCGCAGCAACTGAGGCAGGTTCTGCGAAAAGGCCGAGCGCGGCAACACCATGTCGCAGCCGGCTTCATGCGCCTTTAGCTTCAGCTCTCCCTGCACGTGGGAAAGGAAGCCAATGATCGAGGTCCCTTTCTTCAGCTTGCTTTTCAGCTTGGGAATAAGGGTCAGGGGTTTGGCGTTGACGTTGTTCAAGTCGAAGATGATTAGCGATGGCTTTTCCTGGTCGGGCTTGAACCGCGCCGCGAGATCTTTATCGTTCTTGAGAAACTCAACTTTGACGTTGAGCTTGCGCGCAGTCTCTTGAATCCGGGTGAGGAAAAACAGGTCGTCGACAAAGGCAAAAATAGGCGGGGCCGAAGCTTCCATACCTGCTGGAACGGGATCGGGAGACGCCGATTGGTAAGTGGAGACAAAGCCGGCGCGTGGGCCACGACCATTGCGGCCGCCCTTGGTGCCACCATTGTCGCCGCCTTGATTGGCGCGATAGCTGTGGTCCATCGGGGCAGAGTAGACACCTTGGGTTTGGCGGTCACGGCTGTTGGCAGGGTTGCCGCGATGGGCACCTGCGGGACGACGCCCACGGCGCCGTCGGCCTTTGCCTTGTCCGCCGGAGGGATTTCCGGGTCCAACATTCATAAGTTTTCTCTTGTTCTTATACCCACGCCTGCACTAGCAGGTCGCTTGCACTTGCTGTCCCGCACCCCCACTACTGCGGGCGGAACTCAATTCGGCTGGAAAATACAGTCGTGATGAATTTCGTTGTCCGTAGGCGCCTGGAGTTAAGCGGCGCGGAAGGCCAGCACGGGAGCGTGGCCGCTGGGAACATATTGATGGTACTCATGAAAGTGCCATTCGCGCAAGTGTAAAGTAAGAAAGTTCTTCACAAGCCGGGTTGGGGCCATTGCCGCGGCCATGCAACCGTGTGACTTTCTTGACGTGCCGGGAGTCAGCTAGAATGAAACTCCGTTTCGGGGAATCAGAGGGTGGTTTCGGCCGGAACGAATCCGGAAGAGGAGTGCCGCAATGCGTTGGACACCGGGAGACCGCAGTGAAGATTTAGAAGATCGGCGGGACGATAGCTCGTCGAGTGGAATTGGCGGAACTGGGATCGGCGGCATTCACCTGGGCATTGGTGGAATGTTGATCGTGTTGATCCTGAGTGTTGTATTCAAGCAGAATTTCTTCTCTCTGTTGTCGGGTGGCAGTGCGACCACTGGCCGAGCTACGATGAGCCAGCCCGATCCCCAGCAGGACGCCAAAGAAGAGCCCACGGTCAAGTTTGTTTCGTTCGTGCTCGACGACACCCAACGCACCTGGCAGCAGATCCTTTCAGCCCAAGGCGTCCCTTACCGGCACGCGAAGCTGGTGCTCTTCCGCGATTCCATTGATTCGGCGTGTGGGCTGGCCCAGACGGCTTCAGGACCGTTCTACTGCCCCGGCGACGAGAAGGTGTACATCGACCTGGGATTCTACGATGAACTGAGCCGCCGCTTTGGCGCCCCGGGACAGTTTGCCCAAGCCTACGTCCTGGCCCATGAGATTGGCCATCACATTCAGAAACTGACTGGCATTGAGAACAAGATGCGTGCCGCGCAGCAACGCGATCCGAGTTCCGCGAATGCGCTCTCAGTCAAGTTGGAATTGCAGGCAGACTGTTTTGCTGGGATCTGGGGACATTCGACCGAGCAGCGCAATATTCTTGAGGCTGGCGACGTGGATCAGGGTTTGGCAGCGGCGGCGGCGGTGGGCGACGACCGCTTGCAGAAGATGTCCAGCGGGCATGTGAACCCGGAAACCTTCACCCACGGCAGCTCGGCGCAACGCACCCAGTGGTTCCAGCGGGGCTTCACCAGCGGAGACTTCGCGCAGTGCAATACGTTTGCCGAATGAGCGGGCGACCAGCCGCCCCGCGACGCTTTGGCAATGGCAATCGTGGGGGCGGCTCTGGCAGCGGAGCTCGGCGGAAACTCAGCGAGCGGCAGGAAGTTTCTCCGGATGATTGAAGGCAGTCGTTCTTTTTATGGCGCCTCGATGAGTTCCATGCGGCCGTCGCGAGTGCGATGCAGAATCATGAGCGTGCCCTTGCGGTCGCGGAAAACGAAGACGTCGCGGTCGCGGAAGTGTGCTTCCTTGATGGCTTCTTCCAGGGTCATGGGGCGCAGGGCGACCGCGTCGGAGGACGCCACCAGATGCACTTCGGTAGTTTTAGCGACGTCGGGGTATCGGTGCACCACGAGCGGAACCGCGGTTTTCGAGGGTCCCCGTTTACTCTCGACGGCAGGCTCCTCGGCCAGGATTTCTCCGTTCCGCTTGTCGTGGGAATTGCGCTTGCGGGTGCGCTGCCGCGCTTTTGATTTGGCGACCTGCTTTTCCAAATGCTCCACCGCCTGACTGACGGCTGACTTCATGTCGGCTGACTCCGCCAATCCCACGATGGGGCCATGGGGCGGGTTGATGGTAATTTCCGCTTTGTGGCGGCGCTTCTCGACCGTCAAGATCACCTTGGTGTCGAACTGATCGCCTAGAATTTTTCTGATTTTGGTAAGGCCGGTTTCAACTTCTTTGCGGATGGCGAGGGTAACTTTAAATTGACGTCCAGTGTATTCCACGTTCATTCAGCCCTCCCGGGTCAACTTCGGTTTCACGATATGGGCACAACGATACGGGCACAACCTTAACGGCGTTCACTGCGGCGGTCGGTTCCGGTCAGAAGCGCCTCCTGTGCATTCGATGCAGACTCCCCATGCCGAAGGGAGCAGCTAGGCTTTGACGCGACGTTGATGAGTGCTCGGAATCCTCATGTCTTCGCGGTATTTGGCCACGGTGCGACGAGTCACCCGGATGCCTTGTTGCTGCAACATGCGGGTGAGGTGCTCGTCGGTCAGCGGTCGGGACGAATCTTCCTCCTCAATCAACTTTTTTACCCGTAGCTTGAGAACCAGCAGCGGCACATCGTCCTGCCCGCCGTCAGTGTTCACCCGCTCCGAAAAGAAATAGCGCAGCTCAAAGACTCCCTGGGGGGTGTGTGCGTATTTGTTCATGACTGCGCGGCTGACGGTGGAAGGATGGACGCCGATTTCTTCGGCCACTTCCTTGATCATCATGGGCCTGAGATACGCGATCCCTTTCTCCAGAAAATCACTCTGCCGCGCCAGGATGGAGTAGCAAACTTTGGCGATGGTCTGTTTGCGTTGTTCGATGTTTTTGATGAGCTGTTTGGCGGCGGTGTAGCGCTCCTTGAGATAGTTGCGGGTCTCTTTGTCTTTGTTGCTGCGCTCGGCCAGGCGCTTGTAGGAGGGACTCAGACGCAAGGTTGGCAAATCCTCATCGTTCATCAGGACCAGCCAATCGTCGCCGTGTTTGACAAAAGCGACGTCCGGCTCAATGACCCGCGCCGTGACCTTGTTGTATTGCAAGCCGGGGAAGGGATCCAGGTTCTTCAGGTAAGCCAACGCGGCCTGCACGGCTTCCACTGGGCGTCCCATGGCCTTGCCAATCTCCCTGAATTGCTTTAACTGAACCGCATGAAGATGGCGGTCCACCACGGCGATGGCATCGGCGATCGTCTGAACCTCGCCGGCCTTGTGCTGCGCCAGCTGCATCCGGTAGTTGAGCTGATAGCGCAAACACTCGCGCAAATCGCGGCAGGCCACGCCCGGGGGGTCGAGCAGGCGTACGATCTCGATGGCTTCGTGCAGATCGGCCAGGGTGAAATGGGCCGCGTGGTCACCATTCGCGGAAGGTGCAGGCGCTATCGCGGGCGCGCTCACCGGTGGGTTGGCGGGCAAGATTCCGTGGTCTGGTTCCGGCGGCGCAGGGCTCGCCAAGTCAATGGTTGAAGCGTCGGTGGACTGGAGTTCAGTGGCGTTTCCGACCGTGTAATGAGCGTCGGCGGCGGCTTGGAGCAGGGCTTCGGCCTGGCTGGCGATGCGCGCCAACATCGCCGCGTCGGTTTCCGGCGCCACTGGCGGCTCCACGCCCAGCAATTCTTCATCGCTGGCCAACAGGTAACCATCTTCGCTCAGGTTGCCGACCACCAGATCTGCCGCTTCGCGCACGGCAGGACGCAAGTCTAAGGTGCCCAGCTGCCAAGTCAGATGGTCGGTGAGATTGCCGCCCTTGGAAAGAAAGTTCTCAAACGACGGTCGCTCAATTTCTTCCATCTGTCCCGGGCTGCGGAATCCGGGATCGAGATAGTCCTTGAAATAGGAATCAAAATCAATTTCTTCAAAGGGATCTTTCTTCTCCCCCGCGGTGATGGGGTTTTCCTCGAGCTTCGAACTTACCCGGTCGCGTTCTTCTTCCTGCCGGCCCACGTCGTCGATCAGTGGAACTGAGTTTTCCAGTTCCTCAAGCACGGGGTTTTCTTCCATCTCCGCGCTGATCATGTCCTTGAGCTCGAGCTTATTGAGGGCGAGCACCGAGACCATCTGCATGAGGCCAGGCGTCAGCTTCATGGTCTGGGTCAGCCGCTGGCTCAAGTTTTGGTGCAGGTGAACCATACTGTTTTAATTGTGGTCCTTTGCCAAGAAAGATGATGTGATGCCTGACGCCGGCCGGCAGCAGTGCCAACCCCCGACGCGAGCCGCTTGCTTTTAAACCAAGGTGAAACTTTCGCCCAGGTACACTCGCCGGACCTCCGGGTTGTTGCCCAGTTCGTCGGGCGATCCGGCAAAAAAGATCTTGCCTTCATTGATGATGTAGGCCCGGTCGGTCACTGAGAGGGTTTCGCGCACGTTGTGGTCGGTGATCAAGATTCCGATGCCGCTGCTGCGCAAGTGAAAGATGATGCGCCGCAGTTCATCCACCGCGATGGGGTCAATCCCGGAGAAGGGCTCGTCCAACAGGATGAACGTGGGGTTGATACATAAACAGCGAGCGATTTCGACCCGCCGCCGCTCTCCGCCCGAGAGGGCATATCCGCGATTCAGCCGGATGTGCTCCAGCCCCAGTTGGTCAATCAGCCGCTCCATCGTCTCCCGTCGTTCGTGCCACGAGATGGGCTGGGCTTCAAGCACGGCCAGGATGTTTTCCTCAACCGTGAGCTTGCGAAAGATGCTGGCTTCCTGGGGCAGGTAGCTGATGCCAAACTGGCGGGCCCGCAGGTACATGGGGACCGCAGTGATGTCATGGTCGTCGTACATGACGCGGCCCGAGTCAGGAGGGATCAAGCCGACAATGGCGTAGAAGGTCGTGGTCTTGCCTGCACCGTTAGGGCCTAATAAACCAACCACTTCGCCCTGATGGACTCGCAGACTCACCCCGTTCACAACCCGGCGGCCGCGATAGGTCTTGCCAATCTCGTCCGTCGCTAGGGTGTGCATTTATCGTGCCACTCGTGTCGTGGTGACGCTAGGCGCCGACTTGTCGCCTTCCACCAGCACCCTATCATCGTGTCTAAAGAAAGTCAACGAATTGCCTGTGATTTTGCCGTGTTCGGCATCAAAAATGCTAGGGTTTCCGCCGGTCAGGACAAACTTGTCCTCCGAAGCGGTGTAAGTGAGCTGGTCGCCGGTCGCGCGCCGGGCTGGCTGCGTGATTACAACCTGATCTTTGGCCACCAGATGGTCGAGCCGGCCTGCCGCCGAACCGCCCTGGGCATGGGCCATCAGGTAAACATCCATGGTGCGACAGGTGATAATAGAGTCGGTTGTCTTGGCCGTGACTCCACCCTCCAAATGAATCTGGCGCTCAGCATCGGTGTAGGTAAGCCGCGCCGAAGAGATGGTTACAGATGTCACTTTGCCATCTTTGCCGGTCTGAACCAGCACCGTGGAAACAGGCTGACTACCGCCTTGGGCGGTAATGGAGCGACGGTCGCGATCGAACTCCAGGGTGGGCGCCGCCACCACGTTCGCGTTCTGCCACAACCGAGCGTTGCCGGTGTAGAGTGCGATCGAAGGGGAGCGGCTGGCAGTCAGGTGATTGGCCGTGACGTGGATTGGATCGGAAGACGCCAGCAATGCGCCATCGGGTTGGGTCTTCAACTCGCTATAGGTACTCTTGACATCACCTTCGGCGATGGCTTCCCCCGTGACCCGGTTGATGCGCAGAAGCAGCGCGGTCGTGGACATGCCGGTGTCAGCAACGCGCGGCGATCCGGAGAGCACGAGTACCTGGTCGGTGGGGGTATAGCGAGCCAGGTCGGCCCAAGCCTTGCGGGTGCCGTCCACATAGGCCAGGTTGCCCTGCTGCACCACGTGGTCCACGCCGCCGGTCGCCCGGAAGGCCAAATCTAAACTGGTGCTGGTGGAGACGCGCTCGGGCTGCCCAGGGGTGAGAGTTGTGATCCTGGCATCGGGCGAGCCATGCAGGGTGTGGAGGTGATTGTGCTGGTCGAATCGCGCTTCAAACGAGCCTGCCGTCAGGACTGTCCGCTGATTGTTGCCGGGCTGGGAGATGGTGATTTGCGGCGGTCCGAAAGTGATGGCCCGATCCAGATGCCCTTTGGCCATGATGAAATCCATGGCCGGCGCGGCGATCTCGGTATTTTGTGAAGTCTTGCCCGGTTCCGCGGGAGGCTGCTGCAGCAAGGTCACGCCCTGGCTGGCGTGGACCATCTGCAGGTCGTGCTTGCCGGCAAACTCGAGGGCTACCCGTCCCGCGGTGGCGTGAGCGACTTGGCGCCCGCTGGCGTCGAGGCGGACGTCCCCGGTCAACACAGCCTGACGTAGCGCGTCTCCGTGATCGTTGAGTAGGATGTCGGCCTGCTTGGCTGTGGCGTGGATTCGGGTCGTGCCCGGCATCTCCGCCTGCACATCGCCGGTCGCGAGCAAGTGATCCACGGTATTGTCGTCGCGAAGATAAATCGTGGCCTGCTTGGCCAGAAATTCGCGCTGATCGCTATGGACTCGCGGCTCCTCCAGGACGATTTGTCTCGGCTCTTTCGTAATTGTGCCGCGCCCGGCGGTGATGTGCACCTTTTGCTGGCCGGTCGCGTCAATTTCCACCTGCGACTGCAGAGTGAGCGTGTTGTTCTTGGCCAGGTACGTCGCCCCTACCGCCGAACCCGCCGCCTGGGGCATGGTCAGCTCAATTTTTTCTTTGGTAAACGCGTTACCGGATTTCTGGTTGAACACCAGTCCGCTGGTTTTGAGGTGGACTGGATTCTTCAGCTCTTTGGGGGGGGCCTGGTCTGGGTTCAGCAAGCCCATGGGATTGGCTTCCAGATCGATCAGCACATCGCCGCGCGCGCTGACGTCGCCAGACTTAGGGTCGTAGTCGAATTCGTCGCCGCTGATCTGATCGAAGCGGCTGGCATCGCGCCCGTAGAGCAGAATGCTCACGTTGTGCAGTTCCGCCCGTCCGCCCACCTTCAACTGGACCGCCCGGGAAGCGCGAATGGTGAAGATGGTTCGACCGTGGTCAGATTTGGAAACTGTGAATCCCTCGGCGCTCTGCTGGATGTTAATGCCCATCTTCGCGGGGATTTCTCTGACCACATTGCGCACCTTCCAGCGCGCATAAAAATACATCCCGCCGATGGCGAGGGCCAGGACAACCGCAGCCAGGAAAAGTCCACGGCGCAGATTGGGGACGGAGAGCATCATGAAAGTTCAGTCTACTCGGAAAGAGCTCTGGGCTATTGGATGCACTCGCGAAGAAAGGGAGCGGGATTCCAGCCGACGAGACGAGTGCTACAGGCCAGGCTGGTGCAGCGAACCAGCGGCGAAAAAATATCCTCGGGGTGACGCACTAGACTCGATCTTTCACGCGGATCACAAACTTCAGGCCCGACCACATGTGGTTGACCGCGCACACTTTCACATCCACGAGTCCGGCAGCGAGACCGATCTCGCGAACTTGGTTTTCGCCGAGATCGCTGACCACTCCGGCACTCTTCTTCGGCCACGCGACCCAAATCATGCCATTGGAAACGATGCGCTGCGCCCAGAGAGAGAACTCGCGCTTCAGTTCTCGCTGGCTGGTTACGAACAGCAGCACGAAATCGAGCGACCGACTGGCGGGCCGTGGCGTGCGGCAGGTTTGGGTGATTGCGGCGAGCTCCGCCTGGACGTCATCGGGGCTTCGCACCAGAGCGATGGCCACTCCATTCTTGATGCCGAGTTTTTTCGCCAGAGGCGTGCCGGAGTATCCCGCCATGATGGCCTATTTCGAGGGGGCGTAGTAGCCGCGGCGGTTGCGCACGTGCAAGCTCTTCTCCGCGGCGATGATCTCGATAGTGCGGAAACTGCCGTCGGCCTTGAAATCGGCAGGCTTGTAGCTGAGCGCGTACTGGCTGCGCAACTCGTCCTGGATCTCGCGGAAGGCATCGGCCACTTCGCGAATCTGGAAGGGATGGAAGGCTTTTCCGCCGGTCGCTTCTGCGATGCGCTCCAGCACCTTGTCGCCCTTCAAGTGGAGGCCGCTGATATTGGTGCTGATGGTGTACACGATGACCTCCGCACGCTCGGCCATCTCGATGGCTTCCTCGCGTGAGACGTGGCTTTGGTTGTCGTCGCCGTCGCTGAGCAGGATGATGGCGCGGCGCACTGGGCCAGTGGTCTGCGCTTTCAGCAGCTTGTCGCGGCAAGCAAAGTAGAGCGCGTCATACATTGCAGTGCCGCCTCCGGGACGCAGGGCGCGCACGCCGACCGAAAGCTTTTCCGTGTTGTCGGTAAAATCCTGCGTCACCTCTGGAGTTACATCGAAGCCCAATACGAAGGCCTCGTCGTAGCGAGGACGAATGGTGGAATTCAGAAACTCGATTGCCGATTCCTGCTCGAACTTAAAGCGGTCGCGCACCGAGTTGCTGGCGTCAATCATCAGGCCAACCTGCAGCGGCAGGTCGGTTTCGCTGCGGAAGCTGCTGATGCCCAATGCAGGTTTCTTATCGTCAATGACCTTGAAATCTTTTTTGGTCAGGTCTTTGACGAGCTTGCCGTGCTTGTCAGTCACGGTGAAAACCACGTTGACCTCATTCACTTCCTTCCGAACGGTGGGGAATTGATCTGGCGCATCTTGCTTGCTCTCCGCAGAAGAAATCGCGGCGGCGGGAGCTTGTGCCTCGGGGGCTTGGACGGCGCGGGCCGACGGCTTCGCGGGCGTATCCGACTGCGCCGCTGCCAGGGCCGCTGCCAAAATCAGGAGATAGGAAAGTTTCATCAAAGGCGTTTTTTATTATAGACGCATCCCGCGCTTATTCTGTTTCCAGCAAGCTCAGGAAATTCTGCAAGTCGGCAGGTAGAGGGCGGGAGAACTCCAGTGCCGCACCGGTGGATGGATGCTTCAACGCCAGGCGCGCCGCGTGTAAGAAGTTCCGCGGCAACGAAATCGCGGCCCGGCTTTTATTGGCTGGCGCAGGCGGCTTGATTTGCTTGGGCGCACCGTAGAGCGAGTCTCCAACGATGGGATGACCCAAAGACGACAGGTGAACGCGAATCTGATGGGTTCGCCCGGTATCAATCTTCACTTCCAGCAGACTGAACTTGCCATAGAGGGACTCGATTCGCCTCTGCACCACGTAGTGGCTGATGGCGTCGCGGCCGCGCGAGCCGCGCGTGGTCATGCGCGTGCGGTGGACTCGGTCGCGGCTGATGGCGCTATGAATGGTGCCACTGTCCTGCCTGGGCCAGCCATGCACCAGCGCGAAGTAGGTTTTCTTGATTTCGCGCCCGGAAAACTGTTCGCCCAGGCGGCGATGCGCTTGGTCGTTCTTGGCCACCACGATCAGGCCGCTAGTGTCTTTGTCCAGGCGGTGCACAATGCCGGGCCGTACTTCGCCGCCCACTGCAGAGAGCGACGCAAAGCGATGCAGCAGAGCGTTGACCAGCGTCCCGCGATTGCGATCTTCATCAGTCTTGCCAGCCCCGGCATGGACCATCATTCCGGCCGGTTTGTTGATCACCGCCAGATCGTCGTCTTCGTAAACAATATCGAGCGGGATGTCTTCCGCCATGGCATGCAAGGGCCGAAGCTGCGGCGGACCGAGGATGGTGATTTGCTCATCTCCGCGGAGGCGAAGCGAGGGTTTCGTAGCCGACTCATTTACTAGAATGTGGTTTTCGGTAATCAGTTGCTGAATGCGCGCCCGGCTAAGGTCGGGAAGCTGCAAAACCAGAAAATGGTCGAGCCTCTTGCCGGCGTCAGGGGCGGCAGCGCGCAGTGTAATGGGGAACGAGCCAGCCATGGGAAGCTAGAAATCTAGCATGAGCGGTGGGCCGAAGCCGAGTACCCTTAGCGTGCTGCGGCGGGCACGGGCTTCACTGCCCCGCTGCGCAGCCACAACATCACTCCGCCCAGCAGGACCAGTCCAATGGCGATAAACTGCGTCCCCGTCATGAACCCGCCGAAGACCTCTCCGCGTCCCGGGTCATCGCGCAGGAATTCCAGAAAAAACCGCGCGGTTCCGTACAGCACCAGAAACGAGCCGAAAACCTGTCCGTCGAAGGTCTTGCGCCGGAACAGCCACATGAGGAAGAAGAAATTGGCCAACTCCACCGCGGCTTCGAACAGTTGGGTCGGCTCCAGCGGCACGCCCAGCGGAGTTCCCACCCACTGATGAGCGATCGGGTTGGTGAAGGTCACACCCCAGAAGTGATGGGTTTCTTTTCCGTAGCAGCATCCCGCGGCGAAGCATCCCACGCGGCCAATGGCGTGGCCCAGAGCCAGGCCCGGACCGAAGGCATCGCAGGTGGCGAGTGCCGGCATGTGATTGCGCCGCATGAACCACGCCGCCATCAGCAGAGCCGCGATCAGGCCGCCGGAAAAAACTCCCCCAGCCTGCAGCGTGTTCACGCTGAAAATTTCGCTGGGGTGGGCGGCGTAGTAACCCCACTCCACCAGGATGTAGAGAACCTTGGCACCGACAATTCCTGCCAACACCACCAGAATCCCCAGGTTCCAAGCGTCTTCGCCGTTGATTCCCTGCTTCTCGCTGTTGCGGACACTGACCCATAGCCCGAGCAGCACTCCGGTGGACACGAGAAGTCCATAGGTGGGCAGGCTGAAATTCCCGGCATGAAATAAGCGTGGTAGCACTTTTATTTAGATGCGGTGACACAACCCTGGCAAACGCGGGTGCAAAAGAAAAAGCTGACCCGTGCAAGCCGTGTAGTGGGCCGAGAATGAACCCGTCCTTGACGGTGGGAACCCGCCGAGACCCTTTAGGCATCTCCGCATGACGGAGCATCGCACACCGGATCAAATTCGAGTCAAGTCCCCGTTCATTCGGTGTTGGTTCAAAAATCGGTGACCACTATCACCAACCCGACAGGTCAGCTTTCCCATTGGATGCTAAGGAAGATTGCGACGATGCGCAAGAGGTAAACGCGAAAAAGTTGGCAGACGGCTTGCAGGCAATTCGCCGCCGCCTAGCCCGCGCGCCGCTCTTCCAACACTTCGTCCAGCGCGTCGGCCAACTGGTGCGCCTTTTCTTTCATCTCAGAGCTGCCATTTTCCTGCTTGCGCTTGAGGGTGTCGTACTCATCTGCAATGTTGAGCGCGGCCAGGACTGCTAGGCGCGTCGAGTCCACCGTCGTGGTTTGTTCCGCAACCGCGCGCATCTTCGCATCCACATATTGGGCGAGCCGCGTAATATAGGCGGGATCGGTTCCCCGCAGGTGATAAGCCTGATCGAAAATATCCACGCGCACGCTCTCTGGGGGTGTGGCGGCCGGCGGTTTCGTCGCTGATGCCATAGTGCTCGACTCCTGAGTTGAACTATTCTGCCGCAGTATCGGCGACGGCGGCCATCTGGTGAAGCATTTTTTCTACGCGGCCCCGAACTTCTTCGCGTTCGCGACGCAGTTGTACCAACTCGCGGCGCATCGTTTCGACCGCTTCTTCGCGCTCTTCCAGTTGCTCGCGCAAACGCTGGGTATCGCGTTCGGCGACCGCCTTGGCCTCGCGCGCCGCTTTGTACATTTCAATAGTGCGATAAATTTTCTCTTCCAGCGCCTGAAAATCGTCGCCTGGAACCTTAAGCGCTACCTCTTCGGTCATTTGTGCGGACATGGGCCTCGTTTTAGGAAGTGTTGAGCGCAGTATATCGCAGCCCGGTGCGATGAGCTAGAAATTCCACGGCTACGACTATTAACGCTGAGGTGACCCCAGCTTCTCCTCGACCTTGTTCCGGATAAAAAACTGCCACTTGTCCACATTGGCCGGCACCGCCACATCGAAGAAACCCACCATCATTTCCTGATAGCTCTGGTCTCCCCAGGTGACGGTCGCCTCAGGATCGGGGTTGTGGGGATTGGCGCGCGAGTTGTCGTACCACGCCACGGCTCGCAACTTCGTCCCTGCTTTCAGCGGCCGCGGTTCGGCCAGGCGATAGCTCAATTGCCAATGAAAGTGGTAGTCCGTCCAGAGCAGTGGCTCGACCGTTCCATCCGCGTGGATGATGTCGTACTCGAAGCGCTTGCCCCGCAAATGCATATGCGGGAAAAAGCTGAGCAGGACCGCATCGTTGGGCAGGGTGCCCGCCACCTCGACGCGAAAGTTGTCCGCTTCCGGCGGGATAATCAGGGCGTGATTGTTCAGTTGCAGCGTGATGACTCGCTGCTGCGGAGTGGTCTTGGCAAACACCAGGCCGACGCGGGTCTGGTCATGCGCGGCATGGCCGTTTGCGATGTAGTGCATTTGAAAAACCAGATCCGACCCTGCCGGCACAAACTTCGCCATGCCGTCTGGCCACTGGTCGGGAGAACTGCCGGGTGCATACACCAGCAGCAAATCGCTGGTGGTCTCGTGCGCCTCCCGCCGCTCCTGCGGGTCGGTCAGGCTCGACGCGGTGAAGGGCACTCCGACAGGCGCATGCCGCAGCCAATTCGAATCCGGCGGCCGAATATAAACGACCGCATGATGCACGTGTTGCGGGGCCGAAGGACGTACCTCCGACATCTGTACCCAGCGGTTCTCCTGGAAATGCGTCGGCGCGATTTCGTAGGTGTATTCGATGTCACCGCGCGCCGGAATCGCGACTGGCTGCGGCATCTGCACGATGGCGTCGGGTCTCGCGATGTTCCAACCTTCCAGCCACAGCTTCGGCGGAGGTCCATCCGCTGGCCGTCCCATCGGTGCCTTCGCTTTCGCCCACGCTGAAAGGGTGGCGATCTGCTCCGCCGTCAGCGAGGGATCGTTGGCGAAGTGCCCGATGCTGGGATCGGCAAACCATGGAGGCATGGACTTCCTGGCCGTGGCGGCGGCGATTTCGTCGGCCCAGGACCGAGCTTGCTGGTAGCTGACCAGCGACATCGGCGCAATTTGCCCCGGACGATGGCAACTCTGGCAATGATCTTGAAGAATAGGGAGAACGCCTTTGTAAAACGTTGGCGGTGGCGTGGTGGGAGTGCCGGCAGCTAAAGCGAAAGCCGCGCAAAAGAGAATGCAGGCAAGAGAAACAGAAGCATTCAGGACCAGCGACCTGCGAACAGGGACAACCACAAATCCAGTTTACGCCTGCACGGAAACTCTTCCGCGGTGGGATGGCACGAGTTACGCCGAGCGCAGAGTCCCGCCCAGTCCTTCCAATGCCTGGATCATTTGCGCGGACCACTGCGCCACTTCCTCCTCGCGCAAAGTGCGTTCACTCGATTGGAAGGTAGCCCGCAACAGCACCGAGTACTTGCCCGCAGGTATGTTGCCGCCGCGAAAAATCTCCGCCGGAATGAAACTGCGAAGCTCGGCTAGGCGCAGCTTCTTAACGGCCGAATTCATGTCCTCGAACTTGACCGTCTCCTCAAACACAAACGAGAAGTCGCGCTCGACCGCTGGATACCGTGGCAGGGCAGAGTATCGAGGCTGGCGCAAAGAGTGCCGATACAGAAGATCCAAATCAAGCTCTGCTACAAAGACTTCCTGACGCAGCTTGCGCGCAGCGGCCACCGCGGGATGAATCTGGCCGAACTGCGCCAGCACAACTTCGGCCTCACCTTTGCCGATGATCACGCGCGCCGAGTGACCGGGATTGTAGTAGCTGGCGGCGTCGGCGGCGTAGCGCAGTTCCGGCAAATCGAAGGCCGCGAACAGGTTCTCCAGATCGCCTTTGAGATAAAAAAAGTTTAGTGGTCGCCCCGCCTGATCTAAATTCGGCGCCAGCGCATTGCCCGTCGCTCCCAGACAAATCCGCTTGCACTCAGCGACCTTTTCCCCATCCCGCTCGAAGATGTTCCCCGCCTCAAACAGCCGGACGTTGTCCGCGCCTCGATTCAGGTTGTATGCCAGCATATTCAGCATGCTTGGAATCATCGAGGTCCGCATCACCGAGGCTTCCTCGCTCAACGGGTTCGCCAATTCCACCGCGGCGGCGGGCGAAAACTTCGCAGAATCCTGGCGAGAAATGAACGTCAGCGAGATGGTCTCGTCGTAGCCCAGCGCCAGCAGGGAGGTGCGCAGTTTCGCATCCTTCGCCGCGTCCGGCAACTCGATCACTGATCCGATGTACGAGGGCAAGCGGTTCTCGAATTTGTCATATCCATGCAGCCGCGCCAGTTCCTCGATCAAGTCAATTTCGCGCTCGATATCGAGCCGCCAGCTCGGTACCTGCACCGACCAGCCGTAGTCTTCGAGCGTCAGCGCAAAGCCCAGGCGACTAATAATGTTGATGATCTCGCCATCGCCCAGTTGCTCGCCCAGAATGCGAGTGACTTCCGCACGCCTCAATGTGATGTGCAGCGGCTGGCGCGGCCTGGCGATTGTGTCGATGAGACCGCCTTCGAGTTCTCCACCGCCCGCCGCCAGGATGAGTTCGGCCACACGATCGCAGGCCAGCGGCGTTGCGCCATAGTCAGCGCCTCGTTCAAAGCGGTGCGAGGCATCGGTGTGCATGCCGTGGCGCTTCGCCATCTTGCGCACAGTCACCGGGTCGAACCATGCCGATTCAATCAGGATGTTCTTCGTCTGCTGGGTGATCATGGAGTCGAAGCCGCCCATCACGCCGGCCAGCGCCACCGGCTTGTTGGCATCGGCAATCACCAGGTCGTCGCGGGTCAGCTTGCGCTCGATTCCGTCCAGCGTTTTCAGGGTCTCGCCATCTCGCGCGCGGCGGACCACGATCTTGCCGCCTTCGAGCAAGTCGAGGTCGAAGGCATGCGTCGGGTGCCCCATCTCCCACAGCGTGTAGTTGGAGGCGTCGGCCGCGTTGTTGATGGCGCGCTGGTCCACGCTCGCCAGCCGCTGAACCATGGGCTGCGGCGATGACCCGATCGTGACTCCGCGGAGGATGCGTCCCGTGTATCGAGCACACCCGGTCGTATCTTCAATCTCAATTCTGAACTCGGTCGCGCCATGCGCTGCAGGCAGCTTCGGCGAAATCCACTGCAAGGGCAAGCTGTAGATCGCCGACGCCTCGCGCGCCACGCCGTAGTGGTTCATGGCATCGGGCCGATTGGTGGTGATCTCCATCTCGAAGACCATCGCCTCGCCTTCGCCGCCGATGCCCTCGACCGCGATCCCCGCCAGAGTTAGATCGTCCGCAAGTTTACGGTCGTCCACCTTGGGGGCGACAAACTCACGCAGCCATGTGGGAGAAAGTTTCAAGCGAACTGCTCCAGAAAACGCACGTCGCCGTTGAAAAAAAGCTGAATGTCGTCCACGCCGTACTTCATGATGGCAATGCGTTCCACGCCCATGCCGAAGGCGAAGCCGGAAATCTTGGCGGGGTCGTAGTCCACGAAGCCGTAGACGTTGGGGTCCACCATGCCGCAGCCCAGGAGTTCAATCCAGCCGCTGGCTTTGCAATTGCGGCACGGACCGCCGTCGCGCATGCCTTTGCCATCGCAGAAGATGCAACTGATCTGCATGTCGGCGCTCGGCTCGGTGAAAGGAAAGAACGAGGGATAGAAGCGCGTCTTGACGCTCGAACCGAACAGCGCCTTCATGGCGTGGTCGAGCGTGCCTTTCAAATCGCAGAAAGTGATGTTGGTATCGACGGCAAGCCCCTCCACCTGATGGAAGATCGGCGAGTGAGTGGCATCGGGCGCGTCGTTGCGATGCACTTTGCCGGGACAGATGACCCGCAGCGGAGGCTTCATCTTCTCCATGCTGCGAATCTGCACTGGCGAAGTGTGGGTGCGCAGCAGAAGCCGGTCGCGCGGCGCCTTCGCACCCTGCCCCGCAATGAACAGCGTGTCCTGGGTGTCGCGCGCAGGATGGTTGGGCGGAAAATTCAGCGCTTCGAAGTTGTAGTAGTCGGTCTCCACTTCTGGCCCCTCTTCAATCGAGTAGCCGAGATTGCGGAAGACCGCCACGATCTCGTTCATGGTCTTGATGACGGGATGCTCTGCGCCGAGGGGACGGCGGTTGCCAGGG
>JANYBT010000121.1 GCA_025360645.1 Acidobacteriaceae bacterium
ACGATGAAGTAGCTGAGGCAGGCCGGATTGCCGCTCGGGTTAGATGTCGTGGAAATGGTGAAGCTCGTCGCCGCGGTCCTCGCTGTGATCACGTATCTTGCACCCCGTGAACCAGGCAAGCTGTTGCAGGTCACGCCCAGCCAACCACCGACCGATTCGTCGTATTGAACAAAAATCTGGCTGTTGCCCGTAACGGCTGAGGTGTCAACCACCAAGGTGCCCGTAGTCGGCAGGGCGACAAACCCGGCGGGCGCGGACGAACACAATGCGGGAGCCGCCGAGGAAGTGCAAACGGTGGAAGAGGCGAGCTTCAGGTAGGTAAATGGAGCCGTGGAGGTGACCTGCTGCGAGGGCGAAATCACGCACAGAAGAAGCGAAACTAATCCCAGAGCCCCAAGTGAAATCGCAGCCGTTCAATTCTTGAGCCAATTTGGCATGATGAATTCCTCCTTAAAGCTGGCTTAGCTTCGCTTGCTGCGGCCTGACCCGTCCTCTGTCAAAACGACCCGCTTACTTACCGACCTGGAACTTTACATTACTGGTCAAGATGCCGGCCGGAGTAGTAACTAGGACATTCCCGGTGGTGGCGCCCTTAGGAACCATTACGGTTAAGTAAGTGTCTGAGACAACGGTGAAGTCGATTGCCGGAACCCCATTGAATGTGACCGAGGTGGTGCCAGTGAACCCCTGCCCCAGAATTTGTGCGCTCTGGCCGATGCTGCCAGTGGATTGCACAAACGCGACGAAGGGGCCGAGACCCACATTCAAACTGTAGACCGTGCCGAACGAAAGTACACCGTCACCCACCGTCGTCCCAAAAAAGGCTCCACTGGTGGCTTGAACCACCCCGGCATACGGGAATTCGCCGGTCGGGCCGAAGTAGAATCCATAAAGCGTCGTCAGCCCGCTCCCCAAGGCAATGCGGTAAATCGTGCCGGCGCCGAGACCGTCAGCGCTAGTGCCGTAAAGATTGCCGTCCGTGCCCTGAACCAGTCCTGCGTAGGGTTGGGCCCCGTTGCTCCAATTCAAGCGGTTCAGCGTGCTGAGCTTTCCGTCAGCGGTCATTTTGAAGGTCGTGCCGCAGCCAAAAGAACACAACAAACCCGTGGAGCCCCCATAGAACGTCGACCCGTAAAACACCCCGTCGCTGGCTTGAATTAGGGGGGCTATGGGATTTTCGCCATCCGTAAGGTGGAAACTGTGCAGCGTGGTCAGTTTGCCCCCGGGCGAGATCTTGAAGACTGTGCCATAGCCAGCTAGTGCACCCCCAGCATATGTTGATCCATAGAGGTTGCCATCCATCCCGCGAACCAGACCACCCATTGGGTTTATCCCATCCTCGCAGGAATTTCTTGCACAAAAACTGTAAAGGGTGGAGTGAGTGCCTCGGAGCGTAACTTTGAATACGGTCCCGCTATTGTGCGCTCCCCCCGCACTCGTCGTCCCATAAAACTCGCGGTTGGTGGCCTCGATCAACGCTCCTGCGGTCGGCCCATTTCCGTCGGCGCAGTTGGTTTGAGAGCAAAAACCGTAAAGTACGGTCATGTTACCTTGGGGCGAAATGGTAAAGATGGTGCCACCGCTATGCGCTCCACCCCCGCTCGTCGTCCCGTAAAAGTTGCCGTCTGTGCCCAGCACCAGTCCGGCATCGGGATTATAGCCATCGGCGCAATTGGTTTCCGCGCAAAACGTGTGCAGGGTCGTCAATGTTCCAGCGGGAGTTACTTGGAATATTGTGCCGCAACCGTTGGGCGAGCAACCCGTACCGCCGAAGAGAGTTGTGCCGTAAAAATTGCCGTCTCTTCCCTGTACGAGCGTACCGTACGGTCCCTCGCCGTTGCTGAACCCAAAATTCACCAGTGTGGTCAGAGTCTGAGCCGAAGAAGACACTGCCATTGTTGTGAAGAGCAAGCTGGCGGCGCTGACGCTCTTCAACCATCGCAACAGCCCACCGCTGGCACCGCGGTTTTGCAGCCCTGAAATTCCGACTAAGAAACGTATTTCGCTCATCTCGAATCTCCAATTCCGCGCTGGCCGTTGGGACGACAGGCCCAGCGCCGCGGTCGTCACTGTAGCTGAATTGTTACAAGCACGTTCGCCAAAGTGTCGCCACCGTGGGTCGCAATTCTTATCGAGTAGTTCTGTCCGCCAGTGATCGTCGCCGTGCGCATAAGGTCGAAGCACTGCGTCCCCGATGTTGGCGCGCACGTAATGTTCGTCATAGTGGTGTCAACATATATTGTCACGCTGTCCATGGCGACCCCTGCTGTCGTATAGATAACATACATGTTTCTAAACGTATACGTACCTGATTGATAAGGCGGTGTGTTCGGTCGTATTACTCATGACCCCGGTGCTTGAAATTGAGCAAGGCTGCCCAGCGAGATAGACTGTCGCGCTGGCTGCGACTTTCCCGGCGCAAAGAAATTGCAAGATGAGGCCCTGCGCGGTTGCGCCGGAGACGCTTGCCTCCGCAACCAAATCCACCAAATGCGTTGTTGGTGGCGTGCCCGGGTCACCGACGGCGATGCCGATGGATTCACCGATCGGACAAGGCGTCACACTGTTTTTTACATAGCCGCCGTGGTCGTCGTCTTTGCACACAAAGTCCCCATTGCCGAAGGTGACCCCCGTCGTCCCAAAGGTCGAAATTGATACCCGACCGTATCGCAGCGGGGTAACGGAAACGCCTTGCGCACCGAGAATGTTGTTGAACACGCCGACCCAATTCTCAGCCGCTCCCGTGGTGATACAGTTGGTCACACTCTGGGGGGTGCCCGATGGGCATGCTAAGCGGCCCGCCGTCGTGGTACCTACAGCGATGTAGCTCTGGAGTATCTGCAGAGCGCCTTCTGTACTTCCTGACGCAACTGTGGTAGTAGATGTTAACTGCCCGGGTTCGATAGTAATCGGTCCTGCTTTCGAAGCAATCACCGCATTCGCGTAGCCATTTTTTTGTCCGGTGAAGGTGGACAAGTTGAGCGAAGCGTCTGCGTTGAGGCCTGATGGCGTCGGACCTACCGTCATCTGGCCATTTGAGGCAATATTGATCGCCCCAGGCCAGAGCATCGTGATGTTTCCGGTCGGGTTTCCGTATCCCGTTCCGCTGGGCCGCGACCATACAATAATGTCAGACGTGTCGTCCATTAAGTTGCTAACGCTGCCGCCCAATACCTGTAGGCACCATACTGCGGCCACAGAAGACCCCATCGTACCTGTGGTTCCGCTCCACTGATTGCCCGAGATGCAAAAGGAGGGTGAGCCCTGGCCGATCCCGGTCGTGTTGTTTGCTGGACTGGTTTGTACCAGAGACATCCCTCCAAAACCGGATCCCATGATCGCTCCGAGGTTCGGCAAATTGGAAGTTGTGGTCGTTGTGGACTGGCTGGTGACCTCGATTCCCAAGGTCGACGAGGTTTGCCCGCCCTGTACCTCGAGCAGCGGGAACGCTCCCGTGTCTCCGCTGAAATCCAGGACGTTGAACAGCGGCGCGGTGATTGGCGCTTGCCCCAGTGCCGACGCGGAGGAGAGGACGACCAGTGCAGCGAGAAGAGTGGTAAAGATGTTGCGGCGGTCGCGAGCCTTCTGCATCGTTCACCTCGATGTTCCTGACCCATCGTGCCGGGGGACACGGAAACTGGTTGGGCGGTGGGCACTGTGTGAAAACAACGCGGCGCCGGCAGGGGAGGAGTCAGAGAGAGGCGGGTCGCGGCTTCAAACTGCTCCAGCATCTCCTGAAGATTGCTTGTAACGTACACCCGCTGTTGCGGTTTGTCAACAGTTCTGGACAGGAATGAAACCCCCGGCGGTGCATCCTACCGAAATACTCAAGCAGGATGTCGCGCCTTCGGTCGGCTGTGGGCGCCCCTCGCGGCGAACCAGGCCGAAAAAGCGCGGAAGCGCTGAGTTACGCTCGCTTCCGGGTTCGCTTCTTGCTCTCTTCCGCAGCAGCCAGGCTAGAGCGCACGGCGGGCTTTTTCTCCGCCAGCGCCAGGCTCTCTTTCAGAGCGGCCATCAGGTCTACCACCGGCGCCAGAGGTTTAGGACGATCAATCTCTACCACCTTGCCGCCCTCCAGCTTGGTCTCGATCAGCTTCTTCAAGTTGTCCTGAAACGTATCATGATATTTCTCTGGATCCCAGTCGCCGGCGAGCGCTTCTATCAACTGGTGCGCCACTTTCAGTTCGGCGGGTTTCAGCTCCACATCGGGACGCCCGAACTCCTCCAACTGGCGCACTTCCTCGGCATAGTACATGGTGTGCAGCATCATGCCGCCGCTGTGCGGACGCAGAAAGACGGTGTACTCGCGGTTGTGCATCGTGATCTGCGCAATCGCCACAAACTGCGTTTCTTCGAGCGCGGCTGACAGCAGGGCATAGGGCCGCCGTCCCGCCTCTTCCGGCACCAGATAATAGGACGACTCGAAGTACACCGGATCCACGTCGCCGGCCTTCACGAACTCCAGAATCTCCATGGTCTTCGCGGTGCGCGGCTCGATCTTCTTGATCTCTTCCGGCTCCACCACGATGTACTCGTCTTTGCGGAACTCGTAACCCTTCACGATCTCACTGCGCTCCACCACCTGGTTGTCGGCGGGACAGTAGTATTGCTGCTTGACCCGCTGCAGGTCGGTGCGATGCAACATGTTGAACGAGATGCCGGAACTCCGCGCGCCGCTGAACAAACGCACCGGCATCGAGATCAGACCGAACGTCAGATGTCCCGACCAAACTGAAGAAGCCATAGTGTCGAACCTTGCTATCGAAGTCGCTTCGAAGATTGAGATGCGCCCCTGCGGGACGCTGTTGTCCCGCGCGATGCCAATGCAGGCATCGGGATGTTTAGTTTAGCCTAGAATGGCGAAAGTTGAGAGCACTTGAGTGACGGGGTAGCCTGGGCGATAGCACCACAGATGGTGCAGTCCCACGACGCAACCGCAGGGAGTGTAGTTACAGATTTGGTTCGCGAGTCACCAGTTGAATTTAGTGCGAGTGAAATTCAGAGCGATGAAGTTCAGTGAGATGAAATGACGGCTTCCTGGAGTGGCATGGCGGCGGGATGGGCGGGTGCGGACCCCAAACGATGGCTATTGGCCGCCGCGATCACGATTGCTTTTGCAGCCCTCGGCCGAGGCGTACGCGGCGTGAATGCAACCGGCGCGATGGCTGGGGCGGCGGCGGCCTTCTTGATTCTGGCAAGCGTGGGCTTGGGCGGATTCGCGGCGCTGGTCTCGGTCTTCGTGTTGGCCTCGGTGGCAACGCAACTGGGATACGGCCAGAAACAGGCGCTGGGCACGGCCGAAAGAAAAGACGGACGGTCGGCAGGCCAGGTGTTGGCAAATCTGGGAGTCGCGGCCGTCTGCGCGTTGGGATTCGCGGCACTGGGTGGGCGAGTCTGGCTGGTGGCATCCATGGCAGCCTTAGCGGAAGCGGCGGCGGATACCGTGTCTAGCGAGTACGGACAGGCGCGGAGTGCGCGAGCGCGGCTCATCACCACGTGGAACGTGGTTGCGGCGGGAACCGATGGTGCGATCACGCTGGCAGGAACCTTGGCCGGGGTGATTGCGGCGGCCCTGGTAGCTACAGTCTGCGCCCTCACCGGAGTCATCCGGGCCCGAGAGTTCGCGGTCGTTATAGTCGCGGCGGTTGCGGGTTTGTTCGCAGACAGCTCTCTGGGAGCGTTGGTCGAGCGGAGAGGGGTGCTGGGGAACAATGCAGTGAACTTGCTGAGCACCTTGGCGGCGGCGGGAGTGGCGGCAGCACTGGCGCGAACGCTGTGAACGATCGTCCAGCCCCGAGGATCAGATGCGCCGCTTGAAGCGGTCCAGCAACGAATAGAGCAGGACGCCGAAGATCGCATTGGCTACGGCCGATGAGATTTCGTGCAGCCAGTCCCAGCGTAAAGACTGTCCTACCAAACCGGCCGCGATCAGAAAGTAAACGCTCTTGTGTACCACGTAGAAGACCAGCGTCAGCAACATGCGCGCGCCCGGGTTCTCAGAATCAATCCGGATGCCGAGCGACGACGCGCCATAGCCGACCACTGTCTTCGCAATGCCATAGACGCCTAGCGCTTGGTGGGTGAGCGCATCCTGAAACAAGCCGATGAAGGTGCCGGTCAGCAGCCCGGTGATCGGATTGCGCCGGGCCATGGCAAAAAAGATGGTCACTAACAGCGGCAGATCGAGCACGGAAAACCAACTCAGGCGCAGCGGCAGCCAGGCTTGCAGAAAGATTGCGATCAGCGGGATGCCAAACGTGACCGGAGCACTAAAGCTGAACACCTCCACCTGCGCGCCGGATGTGGATGTGCGGGACACTAGCGAGGAGGATTCTCCGGAGACGGCTGCGACTTCGCCGGTGGGATCGGCTTCTTGCCGCTGTCAGACGGACTCTTCTCGGCCGACACGTCTCCCGCATTCGGCGCGTCTTTCAACGGGACCGAGGGCAACCGCAGCGCCAGAATGTCGCTGGCGCGCACCGGCCCGGCATCGCCCGGTTCCGCTTGCTTCTCCACCTTCCTGGTCACCACCAGCACTTCTTCCAGCTTGTTCAGATTGGCGGCTGGCCGAACATGAATGCTGAGGAAGAGTTCCGCGCCCGGCTTCACCTGGGTCACCGTACCGACGGGCAGACCTTTGACGAAAATTTGATCCCCACCGCTGGTCAACACTTTTTCTCCCACCGGCACTTGCTCGTCCGCCATGACGCGCTCGACCGTGATTTCCCCCGCCGGGGTTCCGCGCAGAACTCCCTGCAGCCGCGCCTTATCCAGGATCACTCCGACCCCGCTGCTGGGGTCGTCAATCAGCAAGACCAGAGAAGTATAAGGAAATACGCGCAAAACCTTGCCCACAACCCCGTCGAGTGTGATCACCGCCATGTCAGGCTTCAGTCCATCGTGCGCGCCCTTGTCAATGTACACCGAATGCGATTGATCGCTGCCACTAGAGCCGATGACTTGCGCAGCCAGCGTCTCCGAGATGTATTGCTGACGGAACGCGAGCAGCGACTGCAGCCGCTGGGCCTGATCGGCGTCTTGCTTCAGGCGAGCCTGCTCAATGTGCAGTTGCTCGAGTTGCTGCTTCAGATCGCGATTCTCCGCGCGCACGCCACGCAGATACAGATAGTTGCGCCACAGGCTGGAGCTGGAGGTCTGCACCCATCCCAGTCCCTTCTCCAGCGGAGTGACCGCATGCACCGCCCAGACGCGGATCAGCAACGACGATTCCGTCTCCGTGGTCCGCTTGACCTGCACCGCAAGGCCGACCACCTGGGCGAACAAAATTCCGACCAGGACAATCAGGTTGCGATAGCGGCCGAGGACGGTTTCCATGGATCAGTGTCAGTTGCAAGTCGTGGGCGCCAGGTTTCGAGTTTCCTGCACAGCGCACCCGCACGCCTGCCGGAAACCCCAACTTGGTCTACTCGATCGAAATCTTGCGCAGCAGCTTGAAGTCGCTGAGCATCTTGCCGGTGCCCATCACCACGCTGCACAGTGGGTCGTCGGCAATGGCCACCGGCAACCCCGTCTCTTCACGAATGCGCTTGTCCAGGTTCTTCAACAGCGCGCCGCCGCCGGTAAGCACGATGCCGCGATCGCTGATGTCGGCAGACAGCTCGGGGGGCGTACGTTCCAGCGCCACCCGAATCGCGTTCATGATGGTGGACACCGATTCTGCGAGAGCTTCGCGAATCTCGCTGTCATCCACGGTGATGATCTTGGGCACGCCTTCGATCAGGTTGCGGCCCTTGATTTCGCAGGTCAGAGGCTTATCCAGCGGATACGCGCTGCCCACTTCCATCTTGATTCGTTCTGCAGTGCGCTCTCCAATTAGCAGATTATATTTTCGCTTGAGGTAGTTCATGATGGCCTCATCCATCTGGTTGCCGGCCATCCGCACCGAACGCGAATAGACAATGCCGCTCAGCGATATCACCGCAATGTCCGTGGTGCCGCCGCCAATATCCACCACCATGTTGCCGCTGGGTTCCGTGATGGGCAGCCCCGCGCCAATCGCCGCCACCATCGCTTGCTCCACCAGATGCACTTCGCTGGCCTTGGCGCGATACGCCGAGTCCATGACTGCGCGCTTTTCCACCTGCGTAATTTCCGACGGCACACCGATCACAATCCGCGGATGCACCAGCATCTTGCGGTTGTGCGCTTTCTGGATGAAGTAGTTCAACATCTTCTCTGTAATCCGGAAGTCGGCAATCACGCCATCTTTCATCGGGCGGATCGCGACGATGTTTCCCGGAGTGCGGCCCACCATCTCCTTGGCTTCTTTGCCCACCGCTTCCACTTCATTGGTGTTCTTGTTGATGGCAACAATCGAAGGCTCGTTGACCACTATGCCCTTGCCCGCGGCAAACACCAGGGTGTTGGCGGTGCCCAGGTCAATGGCCAGGTCGCTGGAGAACAAGCTGAAGAGCGAGCGGAAGTTGCGAAACGGGGAGGTTCCGTTGTGAAAACCGTTTGTCGCCATAAATAATACTTCTTTCGCGAACTGATTCGGGCCAAATGCCTGCAAGCAATAAGGTTATGAATGTCTGAGTGGGGATGTGGCCCTGCCGACATTCTAATGGAAAATGCATCAGCACGCCTTTTATTCCGCCACCACCCTCCCACGCGAAATCCGGCTCGCTCTGTGACCTCCATCACTTGCCGCCCCGAAGGCCCGGCTGTAGCATGGAAGGTCTGCTATTTTCAGGAGGAATTCATGGCTACCGATACCCTGGCAAGCCCGGCCGTCACTGGCTCCGGGACCACGAAGATCTATAAGAATTTCATTGATGGCGAATGGGTCGAGTCCTCGACCGGCGAAACCTTTGAAAACCGCAACCCTGCCGATACCCGCGACTTGGTCGGCATCTTTCAGAAATCGGGCAAGGCCGATGTCGATACCGCCATCGAAGCCGCCCAGCGGGCTTACGTCAAGTGGCGCATGGTGCCGGCGCCCAAGCGCGCCGAAATTGTTTTTCGCGCCGCTGAAATGTTGCTCGAGCGCAAAGAACAGTATGCCCGCGACATGACCCGCGAAATGGGCAAGGTCATCAAAGAAACTCGCGGCGACACCCAGGAAGCCATTGACACCGCCTATTACATGGCCGGCGAGGGCCGCCGCATGTTCGGTCCCACCACGCCCTCCGAACTGCCCAACAAATTCGCCATGGCCGTACGCAACCCGCTTGGCGTTTGCGCCATGATTACGCCGTGGAATTTTCCCATGGCCATCCCGTCATGGAAGCTGCTGCCCGCTATCGTGTGCGGCAACACTTGCGTCATCAAGCCGGCGCAAGACACGCCGCTCTCCACTTACAACCTGGTGCAGACGCTCAGCGATGCCGGCGTGCCGCATGGCGTCATCAACATTGTCAGCGGATTTGGTTCGAAGATTGGCGCGCCTCTGATGGATCACCCGCTGGTGCGCGCAATTTCACTCACCGGCTCCACCGAGGTCGGCCGCATTGTCGGCACCGCCGCCGCCAAGAACTTCAAGCATTGCTCGCTGGAACTCGGCGGCAAGAATCCCATGATCGTACTTGACGATGCCAACCTCGATCTCGCCCTCGACGGCGGCCTCTGGGGCGGCTTCGGCACCACCGGTCAACGTTGCACGGCCACCAGCCGCATCATCGTGCAAAAGGGCGTGTACAGCGAATTTGTGGATCGTTATGTGGAGCGCGCCAAGAAGCTCAAGGTCGGCAATGGCCTGGACGAAAGCGTAGAGATGGGTCCTGCCGTCAACGAAGCCCAGATGAAGACCGACTTGGATTACGTTGAAATCGGCAAGTCCGAGGGCGCCAAGCTACTCTGTGGCGGCAATCGCCTCGACCAGGGCGATTACAAATACGGTTGGTTCCTGGAACCCACGGTATTCGGAGACGTCGATCCCAAGATGCGCATCGCCCAAGAAGAAATCTTTGGCCCGGTGGTTTCCATCATTCCCTGCGATGACCTGGACCAAGCCATCGAGATCGCCAATGACATCGACTACGGCCTGTCGTCCGCGCTCTACACCAAAGACGTGAACAAGGCGTTCCGTGCCATGCGCGATCTCTACGCCGGCATCACCTACATCAACGCTCCCACCATCGGCGCGGAAGTGCACCTGCCCTTCGGCGGCGTGAAGGCCACCGGCAACGGGCATCGTGAAGGCGGCATCGGCGCCATTGATTTCTACACCGAATGGAAATCCATTTACGTGGATTATTCCGACACCCTGCAACGCGCCCAGATCGACAACGCCGACTAGCGCGAGCTGGCAATTTCCGGGACACGCTTCCGCCGTCAGGGCTTGGGCTCTGGCGGCGGATTTTCTTCCTTCGCTCCAGGCGCACCGCCATCGCCCCCAGCCTTTAGTACCCAGCCTTTAGTACAATGAATTTTGTTCGCCGGAGCTGCCATGCCCGTCACGCAATCCCGTGAGATCCTCGCTGCGTCCCGCCTCGACAATGTCCGCTATGCCATTCGTGACTTGGCCTGCATCGCCGATGAAGTCACCCAGCAGGGCCACACCATCCTGCCTCTCAACATCGGCGACCCCATCACCTTCGACTTCGAAACCCCGGCGCATTTAATTGAGGCCGTCTATCGCGCCATGAAGGATGGCAGGAACGGCTATGCTCCTTCGCCGGGCATTCCCCAAGCCCTGACGGCAATTCGCGCTGAGGCCGCGCGCAAGGGTATCACCTCGCTGCAAGACGTGTTTGTGACCTCTGGGGTCAGCGAGACCGTAGACATCTGTCTCGCCGCTCTGGTCAACCCGGGCGAGAACATTCTTACTCCGTGCCCGGATTATCCCCTCTACTCCGCGGTGCTGGCCAAGCTCGGCATCGAGCTCAACGCCTATTATCTAAACGAAGAGGACGGCTGGCAGCCCGACCTGGAAGACATCAAGCGCAAGATCACCCCCAGGACGCGCGGCATCGTACTGATCAACCCCAACAATCCCACAGGCTCAGTCTGCAACCGGCGGATCCTGCAGCAGATCGCTGACTTGGCGCGGCAGCACAAGCTGGTGATTTTCGCCGACGAGATTTACGACAAGCTGATCCTGGATGACGACCAGCACATCTCGATCGCCGCGGTTGCGCCCGACGTGCCGGTGGTGACCTTCGGCGGCCTGTCGAAGAATTATCTGGCTCCGGGCTGGCGCATCGGATGGGGCATGGTGAGCGGCGAAGCAGCCCAGGTGATGCCCTATATTGAAGGCGTCCATCGCTTGCTGCGGGCTCGTCTGTGCGCCAACCATCCCGAGCAGTATGCCATCCAGCCCGCGCTGGAGGGGCCACAGGACCACCTGCCCGAAGTCATCCGCAAGATGCGCGCGCGGAGGGACTTGACGGTCGCTTGGTGCAATTCTACGCCGCGAGTAAGCTGCGTGGCCCCCCGCGGGGCCTTCTACGCCTACCCCAAACTGGATATTCCGGAAGAGGATGGTGTCTTCGTGCGCGAATTAGTGCGCCAGAAGTATGTGCTCGTGGTCCACGGCTCGGGATTCGGCCAGCGACCGGGAACCAAACACTTCCGCATCGTCTTCCTGCCCAACGAAAAGATTCTTGGTTCGGCCTACGCAGCGATTGGCGACTTCCTGCGCGAACGCTATTCCTAAGGCTTGTCAATCCTGAGCGAAGCGAAGGACCTGCTTCCCAAAAAATCCCTTCCACCTTGTCATCCTGAGCGAAGCGAAGGATCTGCTTCCTGAAACCCCTCCCCTCCTTGTCGTCCTGAGCAAAGCGAAGGATCTGCTTTGAGATGCCAGCCCGTCATCCCAGCCTCCCCACTTGTCTTGCCTTCAAGCGCGATTCGCGCGTTATGCCGTCATTCCAACCACCTCTACCCAATAAAAAAGGGAGGGCCGAAGCCCTCCCCTTCACCGATCGTACTGGTTGATCTAGAACACAAACTTCACGTACAGCTGCGTCGCTCGCGCGTTGCCGGCGAACGTGATTTGAGGTTTGTTGAATTCGCTCGAACCGGGAATCAGGTAATTCCTGGCCGAGGTATTTCCGACCTGACCCACGTCGTTGACTGAACCCGGAATAAACTGGGGATGGTTCAACAAGTTGAAAAACTGAGCACCGAATTCCATCTTCAGGCGTTCGGTGAACGAGAACTTCTTGGTGGCCGTGATGTCGAAGTTGTTGATGGGCCGCAGCGACAAGGTGTTGCGGCTTGAGTTTGCCAGTGCGCCAGACCGACCACGGATGAAGTAGGCCGTGGGATCGTTAGCTACGTAGGCAACCACATCTCCAGCCGTGTTGGGTAGCGCGGTGGAATCCGTACCCGTGCCCCGGATTCCGGCAGGGTTAATGATGACGCGGTCGCCCGCGTTGTCACCATTCAAGTTTACGTCGCGTCCGCTCTGCACGGAACCGAAGCCGCCGGTCTCGTACGTGTACACCGGTGCAAACTGGATGTTCCCAACCAGGTTGCGCAGGAAGTAGTTCGAGCTCTTCTGGAACCACGGCGCGTCGTAAATCGTGGTCACAGTCAAGCGATGGCGGTGGTCAAGAGCCGAATTGCCGCGTTCCGAACGCAAATCGCGGAAATTCTGTGGTCGGCGTGGGTTCACGATGGTCGAGAAGAAATCAGCCGTGCTGTTGTCAATGTTGTGGCTGAAGGTGTAGGCCGCCTGGAATTGCAGACCGTTGGAGAAGCGGCGGTTCAACTGGGTCGAAAGACCGTGATAGGTCGAGGACCCGTAAGGCAGGAAGCCGACGATGTTACTGAAGAACCCGGCGTTCAGGAAGTTAGGGTCAATGAAACCTCCGTTGTTGAATTGATCCTTCAGCCCCGTACCTGCTGCGTTGCTAAGGGTGGTAGTCAACGAATCCAGGGTGGCCTGCGACGGCGCGGTTATATATGTCGGCAGGAAGTTAGTCGGCGTCACTACTGGAATGATATCGATACGGTTCTGCACGTTGAGGTGAACTCCGCGCGTCCCTACATAACGGACTTCCGCAGTGTAGTTTGACGCGAAGGTGTGCTGAATTCCGATGTTCCACTGGATAGCGTAGGGATACTTCACGTTGTTGGGCAGGAAGCTCGAGGTGTTGGCCCGAGCCGTGGCCTGATCCAAAATGGTGATGCCAGTCTGTCCGGTATTTGGAATGCCGCCGCTCGCTAGGAAGTTGCTGGCCGGACAACCGATGCCGCCCGGGCAATCCACCGTCGAACCGAACTGCGGGGGACGCGACAGGACTCCGATGTTGTCATACAGGACATCGTAGCCCAGGCCGAAACCACCGCGAATGGCAGTGTTACCCTTGGTGCCCGGCGAGTAAGCGAAGCCAACCCGCGGGGCGAAGTCTTTCTTGGGCGCCTGCGGTGAGCCGAAGCTAATCAGTCCGGGTACATTGGCAACCGAGTTAAGGCTCTGCTGCGTCCAGCCAAAAGGCGTGCTGGTGTACTCGTAACGCAGACCCAGGTTCAAGGTCAGGTTGTTGCTTACTTTGTAGATGTCGTTAACATACCCGTAGATGGCATATTGGTCGCCGCTGTAGCCGCTGGTGCCGAAGCTTCGTTCCGAGAACGCATCGGGCGTTAAATCATTGACGTAGGCGTCGAGGCTGTTGTACTGGTAGTCGCCGCGAGAACGTTGAATGAACTTCTGCGGCGAGATGTACTTACGGCCTTCAATCCCAAACTTCAGGGAATGATTGCCCTTGACCCAGGTCAGGTTGTCCGTCGCCGAATAGAAATTCTGGTTGGCGAACTGGGGAGCATTGCCATCCGGACCGACGTTCAGGCCGTTGAGGTCGAAGATGGTGATGTTGGGGAATTGATCCAAGCCCGGGAACGTAAAGTTGGGAACCGGGAAATTCTGTTCTAGACGGTGGAACCCGACCCGCAGTTCATTGTTGATCAGCGGAGTGAAGGCATGGTATTCGCTCAGCGAAGCGAGGTGAGCCGGGATTCTCAAGGGGGTATAGAAAATCGGCAGGGTTGCTGCTGTATCAATGGTCTGGGTCTTGTTGTAAATATACCGGCCTCGGACCTGGTCTTTGTCGTTCGGCGTCCAGTCGATGGAAGTGACCAGCGTGGTGTTGTTGGTGAAGTTGGGCGCCTGAATCGGCAGAATACCAATTTCAGCCTGGGTTCCGCCGAATGCAAGACCGCCGTTGATGGGAACGTGGCCAGCCATCGCATTCAACACCTGCACGCCATTAATGGTCACAAACTGGTCGCCAGGGCAGTTTCCGTTGGAAATGTCAGTAGCCGAGCATGGCGCTGGTGCAACGGCATACTTCTGCAACTGGGAAATGTTGGTCTGATTCAAATTGGAAAGTGCGGCCAGCGTGGCGTATCCACCAGCGGTGGGCGCCAAATTGGCGGCGGCCGGAGTGCTGGCCTGCCCAATCGGGTTGTACTCGTAATTCACGAAGAAGAATAGTTTGTTCTTGAAGATCGGGCCGCCGATTTGGCCGCCGAAACGGTTGTTATCGTAGCGCGAGTTGGTCAGACCCTGGAGCTTCAGCGCCGGGTCCACCGCGTTCAGATTGCGGTTGCGGAAATATTCGTACAGCCGGCCATGAAACTGGTTGGTTCCGTTGATTACGCTGGTGTTAAACTGACCGCCAGTCGAGTGACCAAACTCAGGGCTGAACTGGTTTTGCAGAATCGAGAAACTCTGCACCGCGTCGTTCGGGATGGTTAACTGAGGACCGGTCACGCCTTTGTCGTTGTTGTCCAGACCCTCAATGGTGAAGTTGTTGTTGCGGGGACGCTGACCGCCAACTGACGGGCCCGCTCCAGCACCCAGTGCGCCGGTGCTGGCCACGCCAGCCTGCAACAGCGAGAGGTTCAGAACGCCAGAACCAATCGACGCAGTCGGCAGATCCTGCGCTTCTTTTTCGGTGTAGATCGATTCTACCTGTGCCGTGGTGGTGTCAATCGGAGGAAGGCCGGCGGCGACTTCCACCGTCTCGGTAATCTTTCCGACTTCTAGCACGATGTTGCCGGTCGAGGTTTTGTTCAACTCAACCGCAAAATGTGAAATGCTCGTGGTGTTGAAATTCGCGGACGATGCCGTCAACGTATAGTTGCCCGGAATCAGGTTGATAAAGTGGTATTCGCCGTGGGTGTTGGCCGTAGCGGTGGACTTGACGCCGGTCGCTTCGTTGGTGGCGGTAACATTTGCATTCGCCACAACGGCACCGGTCTTGTCATACACCGTGCCGACCACGTCGCCGCTGGTCGCCTGTCCGAAGGCCGCGACCGAAGCCAGAAGGGCCACTGTCAGTACGGCGATGACGGTCAGGAATCCGGACCTGGTAAAGGCTCGATTCATAGTTTGTTTCTCCTTGAAAACGGTTTGCAACGATTTTTTCTGAATCCCAGGGTCAAACGGTTTGTCTCGTCCAACCCAAAATGACGGATGTACTCTGGCACTATCATGTGCAACTGCAATTCCAAATCGTAACAACCCAAGTGGCTTGTTTTCAGTAGTTTAATCAGGGGCCACGGAGGTCAATCCGCAATTGCGGAGATTGCAGCTTGTGGAATATACGAAATTTAATAGATCGCCGTTTTTCCACAGTTTTCGGCTCGGAACCTGGCGTCACCCAGGCGCTGCCTACATCGAAGCCGAGCCGCCCGCTCTTTGGAAACGGCGGCGATAGGGCGACGAAACGGCGGCACCGCGAATTGTCTTCGACCGCACCGCGCAACGGCCGCCTCCCTACTGCCCGAACGGCGTCCCCGAACCTAGTGCCCGAACAGCGTGTAGTGGTAACTGGATCCCATCAGAAACAGCATGGGAATCGACAGGTAGAAGTTGGTACGCGAGGCCAGAAACGCCCGCCGCGCCAGCACCGCCGCGTTGGCCGGAGGCGTACCCGCGATTACGCCTTGGATGATTTTCTTGTTGTTGCGCCAGATGATGCCCCATACGTTGAGCATCATGAACAGGCCCATCCCGCCACCCACTCCGATGGCGAGCACATG
>JANYBT010000128.1 GCA_025360645.1 Acidobacteriaceae bacterium
CATACTTCACCCCTCGCTCCTCCAGCGCCTCGTAAATCTCCGGCTTGGCAAAGGCGGCATCAGCGCGAAACACCACTTCCTTCCCCAATTCTTGTTGGCGCTCGATCTCCGGCAGCAACAGTTCTGCCCAGTCTTCCGCACTATGCACGTTGCCCGGCCGCAGCTTCGCAGCCAGACAGTCGCCCTCGCCGTTGAACAGCAACAGCGGGTGATAGCAAGTCGATTCGTAGTGGCCGTTGTAAGAGCTGCTCTCCTGCTGGCCGTACACCGGGATCTCGGTCGAATCCATGTCCAGCACCACCCGCTGGGGTGAATCTATGGCCTCTGCCTTCGCCAGCAGTTCCCGATTGATTCGGCTCAGAGCTTCCAGATTCTCGGCTTGGCTCAGCACCTCGGTCTCGAACCAATGGAGACGCGAAGGCAACGCCGCCCCGCGTTCCCAGATCTTCTTCGAGCCGATCAACCGGAACGTCGGATCTTGCGACAACCGCTCCGCATCGTTCAAGTCTTAGTATCCTGCCAAGCGACTGTAGATGGACTGTCGCAGCAGATCGGGCAGCGGCAACTGCGTGTTCTTTCCCCGCCGGTCCGCCATGATGTTTTCGGCGATGAGCTCACTCAATCCCAAACGCTCATCCAACTCGCGCACCAACAGCAACCCACCGTCGGAAGTGACGCGGGAGCCTTGGAAATCGACTTTCAAAGAGGGGTTGCAGGAGAACTGAAAGGGTTGGTTTTGCGTCTCACCCATTGGGTCCGAGCCTCCGCAGAGTTCGTGGTGACCTCAAAGCCGCATGAATACTGGCGTTGGCTCGATCATACGGTGGTTTCTGCCAACTTCAAAATGGAAATGCGGGTTTGGATGTAACTTATGGAAACATCTAGTGTCGGGGCGGAGCTCGCAGCTGACCGATGCCATCCGCAGTGTTGCTCTCCCAATGTCGAAGGGCCCATTGGCTCGACGACCGTCAAGATAGATGCCCATCTGGTCCTCCCCTTGTTTGTCACCAGCTGGTGGAAACCGATTTCTACATTAAGGAAGCGGGGGCAAGGGGCCTCAAACGCCGGCCCCTTCCCCCGCACCCCCCATCCCCGCTAGAATCCCCCTGGCAAAACAAAGCCGAAAAGAGCTAGAGGGGGATCGTAGACGAGGTCTTTTCTCAGTTCAATTCCGGCTGGGGAGTGGCCTCCTGGCCGGATTTGGAGCTTTTTCGCTACAATGTGGACGCCGGACCCAGTTCATCCGGTCCACATCAGTTTGCGCAGGTGCGTCATGCCGCCCGAAAGTCAATAATTAGCCTTAGACTTTCAAGCTTGTGGAGCCAATCCCGTATGGAGTTAAAACTCAAAACGGTATGGGACGCCAAACTTGATTTCCCTTCCGAAATTGTTGCTAGACTCAGCTTGCCTTCCGGCAGGAGGTTCACAAGCCGATTCTTGCTCTCTCCGAGTTCATTAAGCTTCCCTTTCGCGGCTGTCAGAAGAAGGCCTAGGCCTCGCTTTGGGGCTGGTTTGAGCTCCAATACGGAGAGCTATTTTATTCTTCCACGGCGAAGCATACTTGCGCCGACGATCTCTGGTTCTGAACGCGAAGCGCGTTGCAAGCGCCGACGGATCCCCGTCAGGTGTACATTTGCAAGAACGAGAGAATGTGTCTCGGATTTTGTGGGGGTGGCATTGTGGATGAGCAGGTATCTGTGTCTATGAAATCGTTGAGCGCGATGGCGTGTTTTGTCGTGCTGGTGTGCATCTCGATTCCACTGAGCCTTTTCGCGACCACGTCACAAACGGGGAACCCTGTTCCGCAGATTGTGGGGCCTGCGGAGCCGATGGCCGTGACGCCGGGCGGGCCGGATTTCACGCTGCACGTGTATGGAGCGAATTTTGTCGCGGGCGCGGTGGTGAACTGGAACAACCGGCCGCGAGCCACGACCTTCGTTTCAGCCCACGAGTTGCAGGCCCAGATTCTCGCCACAGACATCGCGAGTAACGCGGCTGGCTACATCTCAGTCACCAATCCCGCACCGGGAGGCGGGAATTCAAGTGCGAGTTGGGCGCAGGTGGAAGTGCATGCGCCCATTTCGACGATCCTGGTCAACCCGTTGATAATTTACCCTATCGGCGCTTGGGCGCTTTCGGCTGCCGACTTCACCCACGACGGAGTCCTCGATTTGGCGGGAGAATATGGAGCCTATCTGGGCTTCGACCAAGGCAAGGGGGATGGTACCTTCCACCCTGTTTCCACAGCAGGCCGAAATTTTCTTTCCACCACGCCCTTCGTGTATGGGGACTTCAATGGCGATGGCAACCTGGACGTGGCTCTGGACAATGGGGCGATTGGCGCTAATGAGGTCACCCACATGACCGTCTGGCTGGGGGACGGGAAAGGAAAATTCAGTGCTGGTCCTACCATCACAGCGTATGGGAGCCTGGGCGGCGTCGTAACCGGTGATTTCAATCAAGACGGCAAGCTCGATCTAATGACTTCTGGTAAACATACTGTTGCTGAGTTTTCGGGCAATGGAGATGGAACTTTCTAGCACACCTCAAGCTTTCCGTACAGCAGCTTGGCAGGGCATATGCTGGTCGGTGACTTCAACGACGACGGCAAGCTTGATATTGTTTTCGAGCAACCGGGTATTGCGTTCTGGTTTCTGCAGGGCAACGGCGACGGCACCTTCAAACCTGCCCAGTAGGTAGCTTCGTTTCCGGGCTCAAACGGTTGCTTCGGCGGCGTCTCCGCCAACCAGCAGGGAGGCTCTCAGATAAGCGACTCCAATGGCGATGGGAAGCTTGACATAGCCTTCTGCACGAAGAGCCAAATCGGAATTATGCTCGGCAACGGCGACGGAACGTTCCAGCCAGCGGTTTTCTACACAACCGATTTCACGGGGCAGGGGCAATTTACGTTTGGAGTTGGGGATATCAATTCCGACGGCAAAGCCGATTTGCTGGTGTCGGAGTATCCCTGGGGCAGCACCCAATTCGTAGTCTTTCTGGGGAATGGAGACGGGACATTTCAGGCGCAACAAACCATAAGTTCTATAACTACCTTTGGAGAACTGGGCATCACGGTGGGCGATTTCAATTCCGATGGGCTGCTGGACTTCATTTTTCAGACCGGCGGTGGGATGTACGTATTTATCCAACAATAGGCGCGAGCCAGAGTTTGCTTTGATTTCCTGGGGGTGGGTTGTGAGTAGAACGGTACCGCTCTTCGTGTCAGCGTAGGCCGCGTCTGAAAGTTGCCAGCGGCCTGAAATCAACTAGTGATCTCGCGCCCTTCCCATGGTTTGCGCATCTCATACAAAGTACGGTAGAGTTTTTTCGAGTGGCTTCAAAAAGCGCAATGTCGATGGTTCTCCTGGCAGTTCTGCTGACCGGGATGGTGGCTCCGGCCGGGGCTTGCGGGCTCATGTGCGCACGCAACCAGCAAGCGGCGCTCGAGCGCCACTGTGTGCAGCACGGCGCCCTGATGCCCGGCATGGCTCCTGAGCACTCGCGGATGAATTCGCCAGCGGTTGCGTCCGTCTCTCCAGTGCTGCTGCCGCCACCCTGCGCGGTTCGTTGCGCCGCCGCCCGCCTTACCTCTTATCCCCGAGTCGTTCCGCAAGTCACTTCGGTTCAAACCGAGGGTGTGGTCCTCGATACTGCGGCCAAGCTTCTCGCAACCGATCCTCCCGCAAGCGTTCCATCCGCGTCCTGGCGCTTGGATGGAACCCCTCCCGCATTCTTTTCGACCTCCGCCGCCTCTTCGACCATTCTTCGCATCTGATTTTCCATCCATCCTCCATCTCCATGCGAGCCGCCGGATCAGAGCAGCAACATTGATTTGCCGGCTGCGTATTTCTCTTCTATTCACTCTCCAAAACGGTTGTCGTGAATGCATTTCATTCGCAGCGCTCAACTAGGCAGAGTATCGAGAAACGCAACGAGAAACGTAACGAGGCAACGTAATGAAGAACAGACGTGACTTTCTTAGAAACGCTTTCGGACTCGGCGCTGGTTTGGCCGCAGTCCCCAGCCTTTTCGCTGCAAAGCAATCACCCGAACCCGCTAAAGACGCGGACGGCGACATGAACATGAACATGGACCGCGACCGCACTCGCGCCCGCCCAAGCCCCCGCCGCGCCAATCGCGTCGTCCCCGTGCAAACACCCGATATTCCTCAACTGCCATGGCAAATGGTGGATGGGGCGAAGGAATTTCATCTGATCGCCGAACCCGTGAAGCAGCAACTGATCCCCGGCAAGTTCGTAAACCTCTGGGGCTACAACGGAAGCGCTCCGGGACCGACGATCCAGGTGAACCAGGGAGACCGGGTGCGCATCATCGTGGACAATCATCTCCCCGAACCGACGTCCATGCACTGGCACGGGTTTGAGATCCCCATCGCGATGGATGGCGGCCCTGGCATTAGCCAAGACCCAATTGCTCCGGGCGGCCGGTTCGTTTATGAGTTCACGCTGCATCAGGCGGGGACCTTCTTCTACCACTCGCACATGGCGATGCAGGAAATGATGGGCATGATCGGAGCTTTCATCATGCACCCCAAGGAAGCCTACGATCCGGTGGTGGACAAAGACTTCGCGATCATCCTGCAGGAGTTTGCCGTCCTTCCCAACAATCCGAATCCGAATTCCATGAACATGGAATTCAATTGGCTGACGCTGAACGGAAAGTCGGGCCCAGCGACCACTCCGCTCGTCGTTCGCTTGAATGATCGCGTTCGGCTGCGCTTCATCAACTTGGGAATGGACCACCACCCCATTCACCTCCACGGTCACACTTTTGTGGTCACTGGCTCGGAGGGAGGACGGCAGCCGAAGACCACATGGGGCCCCAAGAATACAGTTCTGGTGGGAGTGGCCGAGGCCTCGGACGTCGAGTTCGTCGCCAACAATCCCGGCGACTGGATGATCCACTGCCACCTGCCACACCACATGATGAATCAGATGTCCTCCGTGGCTGGCCGAATGACCCGAGGCAGCAACGGAATGCCTGCAGGTTTGGGCATGACGGAAGGCATGGGCATGTTGCGCCAAGGCAACGCAACCTCCGCCGAGAACGGTCCGAGCCTCGGCCGGGGAATGGGTGTTGGTTCTACTCGTGACCAGACGGTTGGGAACGGACCACTCTCCGCGACTCAGACCGGGCACGTCACCGAAAACATGCCGGGCATGAATCACGAAGAAATGCAGATGGCCGCTCCAGACGTAACGCCCGATGCGAACTCGGTTCCGGGATTCCCGCAGGACGCTTTTATGGAGGGGCCGGCCATGGCGATGGACAAGATGGTGGAGAAGCCGGAGAACTACGGGCTTCGTCCGGGCTGGAGCGGATTCATGCAAGGAATGATGACGTTCCTTCGCGTTCTGCCGCCTGACCTGTACGACACGGTCATGGCGATGCGCGAGCAACAGAATGGCAAGCCCACAACAATGCCGGAAATGCAGCACCAGCACCGGTAGCCCCAGGAATCCAGTGCGCAGGAGAATGCAATGAAGAAAAAACCTTATGAAGCGTGGGTCATCGTCCTATGCGCAGTCTGTCTCGTCGCGTTGGCGGTGCCATCCGGATTCAGTCAAGACCAGCCGATGCCTGGCATGTCCGCACCAGCGGGACCGATTTCGCCGCCGATTTCGCCAACGATTTCACCAGCGGTTTCGCCGCCGATTTTGCCACCGAATCAGGCTACTTCCCAATCGCCCGGCCTCACCCTCGCAGAGCTGGAGCAGATGGCTCTGCGCAACAATCCCACGTTGGCCCAGGCTGCGGCTGAGGTCCGTGCGGTGACCGCTCGGAAGCTGCAAGCCGGACTCTATCCCAATCCCACGGTCGGTTATCAGGGAGAGCAAATCCGCGGCGGTGCCCAGGGCGGCGGTGAGCAGGGTTTTTTCGTCAGCCAAACTATCGTGCTGGGCGGGAAGCTGGGCCTGAACCGCCGGGTTCTTGAGCAGGAAAAGAAGCAGACAGAGGCCGAAGGGGAAGAGCAGCGCCTCCGTGTGGTCAACGCGGTGCGGATGTTCTACTACCAGTCGCTAGCGGCGCAAGAAATGGTGGGTCTGCGTCGCAAGCTCAGCCAGTTGGCGGAAGATGCCGTGCAAACCTCCCACCAGCTCGGCAATGTGGGCCAGGCTGACCAGCCCGACGTCCTGCAAGCGGAAGTCGAAGGGGAACAAGCGGAGCTAGCCGTAGTGTCGGCGGAGCAGAACCAACTCCGCGCCTGGAGAGCGCTCACCGCAACCGTCGGCAAGCCCGAGATGCCCTTGACCCATCTGGCCGGCAATCTTGAGGAGATGCCTGAAGATGCTCCCAATCATTGGATGCAGGCGATTTTGCAAAACAGCCCCGCGGTAAAGATTGCCCAGCTGGGCGTATTGAAAACGGAGGCATCCCTGGTTCGGGCCCAGCGCGAGACGATTCCAGACCTGCAATTTCGCGGCGGCCTCCAACAAAATCGCGAACTGCAAGCATCCACCAATCGCGCGATCGGCCTGCAGGGGTTCGCCGAAGTGGGAGTGCAGATTCCCATCTTCAATCGAAATCAAGGCGCTGTGCAGGCTTCCCGGGCGGACGTGGAACGCGCACAACAGGAAGTGCAACGAGTGCAACTGGTCTTGCGAGAGCGCGCCGCGGAGCTGCTGCAGAACTACGTGACTTCGCGCACTACTGCGGAACGATACCGCAACCGCATGATTCCTCGGGCGCGGAAAGCGTATCAGCTTTACCTGAAGAGCTATGGGGAAATGGCAGCTGCCTACCCTCAGGTCCTGATTGCACAGAGAACGTTGTTCCAGCTCCAGACGGACTACATCCTCGCCCTGGAAAGCCTGTGGGCGAACTCGATTGGGTTGCAAGGCTTCCTTCTCACCGACGGCTTGGAAGCGCCCAGCCGTTCCGGGGACATGGATCAACCGGTGCGAGAGCTCAATGTACCCTCGCCCACCGCGATGCCGAGGTGGTAGCGGGACGAGATTGGGAGAAGAGGTACGGAGACGAGGTCCGAAAACGACAAAATGAAAAATGCCAAGGTTCTGTTGCTGGTTGTGCTGGCCGCCGCGGCGGTGATGGCCGTCGCAGGTCGGGCGCTTCTTCATCGCGGCCTCAGCGCGCGCGACCAACCCTCCGCAGTGGAGGCCCACGTCGCCCAGACGGTGCGGCGACTGGCCGTGCCCTCGAACGCGAAGAACGAAAAAAACCCGTTTCCGCCATCTCCTGAATTGCTGCTCGAAGCGCGCGATCACTTTGCCGATCATTGCAGCCTCTGCCATGCCAACAACGGCAGTGGAAATACTGAAATCGGAAGGAATCTGTATCCGAAAGCTCCCGACATGCGGCTGCCGCAAACTCAGGATCTGACCGACGGAGAAATCTACTACACCATCCACAACGGCATCCGCCTGACTGGGATGCCGGCTTGGGGTGCGGAGGAGAAAGATGACGACAGTTGGAAACTCGTGCTCTTCATTCGACACTTGCCCCAGCTTTCCCCCGCTGAAGAAGGCCAGATGGAAGCGCTCAATCCCAAAACTCCGGCGGAACAACAAGAGGAGCAACAGGAACAAGAGTTCTTGAACCAAGATCGATCCAGCAAGCCTGGACCCAATCATCGTCCCATTAAAATCACTGAGGAGAAACCATGAAACATACAATTATGAAACGTACAACTGTGAAACGTACAATCGCGGTCGCGGGTTTGTTGTTGGCACTCTGTGTTATGGCGCTGGCCCACGGGAAAGAAACGCACGTGTTGGGCGTAGTCACTGGCATCTCCGGCAATTCCATAACCATTGCAACCGTGAATCACACATCCGAAACTGTCGAGGTCCATGCCGCCACCAAATTTGAAAAGAGCGGCGCACCGGCGGCCCTGAAAGATTTGAAAGTTGGGGACAAGCTAGTGGTTCACGCAGACGTTGTGGGCGGCAAGTGGGTGGCCAATCAGGTGGATTTCGGCGCTACGAAAAAAATGCAGCCGGCAAAGGGAATGGAGGGGATCGATCACAAATAGCTGGTTTGCATCTTCTAAAAAAGAAGTCTTGCAAAACAGAGCACAACGAAGGACACGCTGTCCGCTGCGCCCCCCGCCAAATTTGTCATCCTGAGCGCAGCGAAGGACCGGCTGTTCGTCACGTCCATCGTCCTCGATCCAAAGGTTTACCCTGTGTAACCCCGTGACCCCTGTGGTAAAGCCTTTACCACTGTCATTGAAATGACATCACGATTCCCGATTTGAAACACGAGAACTGGTTCGCGCCCGCCGGATTAACCATAAACCAATACTTTAAGAATCTTATCCAACTAGCAGTAGCTACGATTTATTTTATGGTGTTGGCTGCCATTATCGGAAGTCTGGCTGCCGAGCTATTGCCAGCCAGACTCATCGCCGCAGATGTGACCATTTTGGGAATTGTTCTGGTCGCGCTGGCTGGCACCTTCTTGCCCGAACCCATGGCGTTTGATGTCACCGCAGCTTTCCTGCTCATGAACCGTGGCGTTCCCATGCCCTACGTGGTCACTCTGCTGTGCACCTTGGGCGCGTTCAGTATCTACCCGTTCTTCATTCTCGGACGCACCCTCTCCTGGCGCACCTCGCTTACCGTATTTGCCACGGTGATGGCGATGGGGATTGCCGCCGGGCTTGGCACAATGTGGCTGCGCCGCTTTTAGGTCGCAGCCCCAAGCCGGCTGACATCCGCTCTATCGATTCGGCGGAAACGGCTGATCGATTCATTCTCATTCAAAATTTACATTCACTCGCCCTTCAATCAAGACTATACTTTCGCCTGACGGGAGATTCCTATTTCCGCCGATCGTAACTTCAGCGTTTTCAAGAAAAGGTTTCCAATGAGACAAGCAACTGATCGTGCATTTGCAGTCGGGAGCGTCCTCGTGGTCGCTCTGTTGTTCCTCATAACCCTTACACCTGCCTCAGCCCAGGATGCATCGCCCAGTCCCTTTAACACCGTGCCGATGCATAGTGGACAAGCTCAACCCTTCCCGCAATTCTTACCCAGTGCGTTCGGCATCGGGCCCAACATTAATATTTCCAACGAAACCGGCTCGCAGAGTGAGACCAGCGTTGCCGTAGACCCAACCAATCCGAGCCATATCCTGGAGAGCGTGAACGATCTGGCGCAGTCCACCGGCGCCGGAGCGGTCGTGTGGGAATCCACCGACGGCGGCAAGACCTTTACCAGCACCAACATTGTGCCCAGCGGATTCTGCTACGACACTTGGCTGGGTTTCAACGCCACCGGCGACGCATTCGTATCGTTCGAGTGCTCAGACCAGCGCATTGCTTACAAGAAGGCCGGCCAAACCAGCTGGACCTCCACCATACTCACCGCCGCAGGTTCATTCCCCGACCGCGACATGGTAACCGTGGACCGCTCGGCCACCAGCCCTTACGTTGGCAGCGTGTACATTGGCTATGACGACAACGGCAGCAACAATGCACCCTACCTGCTGTATTCGCGCGATGGTTTCACCACCTGGACCAGAAGCTCGAAGATCTTTAACGGCAATCCGACCATTGGCGTGAATGCCACCACCGGCCCCGACGGCACCGTTTACGCTGCCTGGGAAGACTACACCGGCAAGAAAGCCTACATGGCCGCCTCCCATGATGGCGGTGCGACGTGGGGTACTGCCACCGTGGTCACCAACTATCGCCTGAACACCAGCACCTTCTTTGTTTCCATTCCTCCGCAGAGCACGCGCGGCATCCTTCCGTTCCCGATGACCGCGACCGCTCCCGCGGGCGCCACCCATGCAGGACGGGTTTACGTTTCTTACACCGACAAAGACCCGGTGGGCAGCAACACCAACATCTACGTCCGCTTTTCGGATGATGGTGGCGCCACCTGGTCTTCGGAAGCCAAGGTCAACGACGACACCAATAGTGCCTACCACTTCCACCACCAGATCGCCGTCGCGCCCAGCGGCACCGTCGGCGTTTCGTTCTACGATACTCGTCTGGACACGGCCAACAAGAAGACGATGCGCTACGTCAGCCTGTCGCTGGATGGTGGCGTCACGTTCCGAAGGAACCTCCGCGTCACGACCGCATCGTCGGACGAAACCGGTCGCACCGTCAACGGCAACCAGTACGGTGACTACCAGGGAATTTATTCGGATAGCGCTGGCAAGTTCTGGCTGTCCTGGACCGATTCCCGCAAAGTGGGCGCGATCGCCGAAGACCTCTTCGGTGGCTCCGTCACCACCAAGTAGGAGTTGAGTTCGTAGCATTCGATCCGGGGTACGCTGTCCGATTCGCAGAACGCGAGAAGGGCAGGGTACCCCGGATTTTTGTGGCCGCGACTTCAGTCATGGAGGACGGGCTCCTGGTGCGGCCGCACCTCCCACTCGCCTTCCGCCACGTAGCCGGTCTTGTCGTAGGAATGGCCGGTGACCAGGCCCAGTACGAACCAGCCCAGAACCAGCGCTCCGATGGCGAACAGCGAGTCCCCGATCATGCGCAGCCATCGCAACTGGTTCATGCCCGCAGAATGCAGAAACTCCGACGAGCGGGCATACCAGGTACCATACTCGACCGAGGCCCAGGTCTGCATCAAGCCGATGGGCAGGGTGCTGAGCAGCACCATCAGCGCGAGCCCCACGTTGATGCACCAGAAGGCAAGCCAGAGGGGCCCATTCTTCCATGCCCTTCCCGGACGCAGTGCGCGAAGGCAGAACAGCATCAATCCCAACGCAAGCATTCCATAAACCCCAAACAGAGCGGTGTGCGCGTGCACCGCAGTGGTATTCAACCCCTGCATGTAATAGAGCGCGATGGGTGGATTGATGAGGAAGCCGAACAGGCCGGCGCCTACGAAGTTCCAAAACGCCACCGCAACAAAGAAATAGATGGGCCACTTATAAGCCGCCACCCAGATGTGTTGCTGGCGGGAACGGGCCAGGCGGATGTTCTCCCAGGCCTCGAACCCAATCAGCACCAGCGGCACCACCTCGAATGCGCTGAACACCGAGCCCAGTCCCAACACGATGTTCGGGGTGCCCGCGAAGTACAAGTGGTGGAAGGTGCCAATGATGCCTCCCGACAGAAAGACCACAGTGGAAAACATTACGGCGCGAGTGGCGGTGGCCACCGAGAGCAACTTAAGCCGCGTCAGCAGGAAGGCAATGACCACGGTCGCAAAGACTTCAAAGAAGCCTTCCACCCAAAGATGGACCACCCACCACCGCCAATACTCGGCGGTGACGAGGTTGCTGCGTTGGCCATACATCAAGCCCGCCGCGTAGAACAGGGGGATGGCGATACTGGCCACCAGGAACATTAGCAGCAGCGAGTAATTCTGGTCCTTTTTTGCCAACGCGGGCTTTAAGGCGCGCCACATGAGCCACAGCCAGAAAGTAAGGCCGCCGAACAAAAGGATCTGCCAGAAGCGGCCCAAGTCTACGTATTCGTAGCCCTGGGTACCAAACCAAAACCACAGGTTGCCGAGTTTGTGTTGGATGCTCAACCACTCGCCGGCCAGGGAGCCGACGACGACGAAGAGGAGCGCGCCGAACAATACGTTCACTCCGAGCTTCTGGCCCTTGGGTTCTTTGCCGCTGACCGCCGGAGCGACGTAGAGTCCGGTGGCGAGCCACGAAGTGGCAATCCAAAACAGGCCAATTTGCAAATGCCAAGTGCGGGTCACGCTATAAGGGAGCCAGCGGTCGAGGGGAATTCCGTAGAAGCCGGAGCCCTCGACGCCATAGTGGGCGGTGAGAGCGCCCAAGCCAACCTGAACCACCCATAAGGCGGCAACCACAAAAAAATACTTGACGGTGGCGCGTTGCGAAGGCGTGGGCTTGAGCCCGAGCAGCGGGTCCGCTTCCGGCAAAAGTTCCTCAGCCACGGCTCGTGGCTGCGAGGCAAAATACCACACCATGCCGCCCACGCCCGCCAGCAGCAAGACAAAGCTGATGACGCTCCATACAATCGCCCCGCCGGTGGGCTGGTTGCCGATGAGGGGCTCGTGAGGCCAGTTCTGGGTATAGGTGACATCGGATCCGGGACGGTTGGTCGAAGCTGCCCATGCGGTCCACCAGAAGAATGTACTCATCTGACGAAGTTTGACAGGGTCGCTCAGGGCGCCGCGTTGAATGGCATAGGCATCCCTTCCCTGGGTGAAGATATCCGCATAGTAGCGTTGAAGCTCCTCGAAGGCCGCGGCGCGAACTGGATCCAGAGTGATGCGTCCGGTCGAAGCATCGTAGGTATTGTGCCGCATCACCTGTTGTAAACGGGCCTGCAGTGCGCCCTGCTGCTCCACATTCAAGGCCGCATAATTGGTTGCACCCAGGTTTCGGGCCCAACCGTCGAGGATGAAAACACATTCACGATGCAGCCAGTCGGCGCTCCAGTCGGGTGCGATGTAAGAGCCATGCCCCCAGATCGTTCCCACTTCCTGGCCGCCAATCGACTGCCATGCGTTCTGTCCGTCCTGAATGGTGTTCCCATCGAACAGCACGGTGCCGTCAGTGGAGACTACTTGCGAGGGAATGGGCGGCGCGGAATGCAACACCTTGACTCCGACTCCGCCTAGAACAGCGAATGAGATGGTGATCACCAAGCCCAGAGCGATCCACAGCTTCTTGTATGACATAGACCCCTTTCGAAGGACACCTCAATCTCGTACCTCAGGGCGCCAGAACCTCAGGCGCCCTTAACAATTGTGATGATGTCTTCAAGGCTGAAGCATGAGCGAGGGTGTTGCCGATGACTTATGTTACAGGAAATCACAACGCAGTGTGACATATAAAAATCACAAGCGTGCGATCCACATGCCATCGAGCAACCGCGAGGCAAGACGCGGGCGGCGCCTTCCCGCTATGGCTTGGGAGCTGCGGCGGGTGGCGGGGAGGTCGGAGCCGGGGCGGGCTTCCGGGGACGCTTCAGCTTCCTGGCTAGCGTGGGCCAATATTCCCGCATCAGGTTCCCCGCAGCTCGGACTCCGATGTCCGTGCCATAGCGCTCGATGGTTTGTCCCGCCGTGCGGTCTCCTTCAGGCAGGTAAGTATTGGCAATGCCTTCGGACGCGAGTGGGGCCAGAATATCGGACCAGTTGAATGCGTTTCCGCCGCTGTCAGTGCGCGTGATGAAAACCCGGCGCAGCGCGTATTTCGCGCTCTCGCGGAAACTTCCGTCGCCCAGCACAAAGTAGCGCGGGTCCTGATGAAGCAGGGAAGGAATCAAGAACGTGCCGAAGAAATTGGTCGTGGCTCCGCGCGCCATGCTCGCGCCAAAGCGTTTGGCGTAGCCCTCCCCGCCCTGACCATATCCAGAATACGAGTCGATCGCCTGACTGAATCCAGCCCCGGCGGCGGATCCAAGCACTGCACTCCCCGAGATGCTCGAACTCGCAAACAATTCAAATTTCTGCGAAGAGGAAAGAGGGCCCGGCGAGGTCGCGAGATCGGGGAAGAAGGTTGACCGTCGCGCCAAGAGGGTAAAGGTGTTGTGGGATTTCGAGGGGTCTTGTGGAGGTGCCGACATCTGCGCCGACTTGGTGGTTGAAGGCGCATCCGGCGGACTGGCGGGCTGTTGCTGCGCCTGACAGAGCATGACGGTGGACAGCAAAAGAGACAGACCGAAGCAATGCCGGAGTTGGATCATGCTAGCCACTTGCGAGAGAGGGAAAGGTTCAAAGTCATTCATGTTTAAAGCGGGCGATTATGGCCACCCGTGGCCTCAGGATACAGCCTGGAGAGCAAGAACGAGCGCAAATTGTTTGGAGATGTCCACTAGGCAGCAACTGCTACCCCGCAAGCCCACGCCGTTTTGCTGTAACAAATTCCGTCGTCTTGCATTTATTCCGGTGGTTCGTGAGTGAAACCGCACGGGAGGCACATTATGATTTCCGCGAAAGTTGAACTGACGCAAGCACTTAGGCAGCAACGGCAATTCGTTGCGCAGACCGGCAGCGGGCACCAAATGCTGCTGGACGATAGCGCGGGCGGCACCGGACCCAAGCCGATCGAACTGGTGGCCTCGGGTCTGGCGGGATGTACCGCGTTCGACGTCATCACCGTGCTGCGCCAGAAGTATCACCAACGCATCACCGGCTACTCGGTCAGTGTGGAGGCGGACCAGGCCGAGCGCCCACCGCAAGTGTTTACCGCAGTGCGCATCCATCACACCATCACCGGTTTTGGGATTGACGCCGCAGCTGTTGAGGAGGCGATCCGATTGTCGGAAGAGAAATATTGCTCGGTGGGCGCGATGGTGCAAAAGACAGCCACAGTCCACACCACCTACGACATCCAGGAAGACAAGACAGAGTGGCTGAAGCCGGCCCAGACAACGGCGTTGGTCCAATGACGGGGCGGCTCCGGGCAGGCCAGATTATGTTGAAGGCAGTGCTGGCGGCTTTATTGGGGATGGGAGCGCTAGCTGCGGCGCAGACGTCGGCTGCGCCCCTTACGTTGCCGCTCGCGGTGCAAATCGCGCTGGAGAACAATCCAATGCGAATGGCTGCATTGGCTGATACGCACGTGGCGGCGGCGGGGATCGTCGAGGCGCGGTCGTTCCTGCTGCCCCACATCACATTTTCTGAGACGGCGACGCGCGGCAACGATCCGGTTTATGTGTTCGGATCGAGGCTTCGCCAGCAACGGTTTTCGGCCGCGGATTTTTCTTTGAGCCGGCTGAACACTCCCACGCCGTTGGGAAACTTTGCCACGCACTTCGGCGGGGCGTGGACGCTGTTTGATTCGTTCGCCAGTTGGCACGGGGTGAC